>NZ_DATLKJ010000134.1:0-2301 GCF_035538455.1 Chitinophaga sp. | reverse complement strand
AAAATCGGCTGTCCGGTAAATTTTTTATCTTTATCCAAGTTTTTACGTTTAAGGTGTGGTAACCCAAACATAGAAACTATTGGGGGGCTTGCCCCCTTTTTTTATGCTTTATTCACTTATTTTAGTCGGACAATACTGATTTTAATCATACAACTTATTTCATCTTCACTGCATTTATCAATACCTAAATATCTAAATACCTAAATAAAAAAATACTCAGGGATCGAGCGGGTCACGGGCATCTGCCTGTAATGACCTGAGATCCGGAAGGAAAGAAAGAAAATACAAATCAGATTGTTTAATGTCGGTTGCGGGTATGTATCCCAGCTCTTCGGTAGCTCTTTGTCCAAACATTTTGCTGTTTACATAGTTCAGGTGTAAAGCATCTGAGACGCAGAGCATTCGTTTGTTAAGCGGGATACCGCTGTACCAGGCGATGCGTACTGCATTCCGGATGTTGGTGGTGGTGTGTCTTGCGTAGGGGTCGATGAACACTGCCGATGCGGGGATCTTCAGTTCATCTACCAGGAATTTTTTCATTTCCACGGCTTCGGCGTATGGTGTGCCGAAGGGATGTACGTGTCCACCGGAGACGATGATGCAGGGCGCCAATCCTTTTTTGAACAGCTCTGCTCCCATGCGGCAGCGGTTCTTACCGCTTTCGCTGATTGGTGATTTATCTGACGGTCCGGCACCCAGGATCAGCATTGCGGAGAATGTATAGTCATTCCAGTTCATATCCTTCAGTTGCGTATATGCTTCCCAGTTAGTATGCGACAATGGCTCATACCGGATGCTTTCGTCGTGCCTGTTGAGGCGCAGCAGTCCTAGTGCCAGGTCGAGAGCCGGCCTGAAGATGAGGGTACTGTCGTATTTTTTCTGAGCAAGCTCTTTGAGGATCAGGTGAACGCCTGCAATGTACTGCGGTGATTTCACATAATAAGCGGCAGAGTCTATTTTGGGATAGCGGAAGCCTTTATTTGTTGTATAGGCGTTGATGATATAGCTGATACCTTTTGCGGCATCTTCCCAGGCTTTTTGCAGCAGCTGGTTGTCTGGCAGGGCGGCGTAGAGCTGGAACATGCCGCTGCGGCGCATTTCGTTCAGCAGTTCCTGCATTGGCGCAGCGCGATGATCTAACAGGGCCTGGAAGCGGGTTCCCACGCTGTTGGCCATCTCACCTGAAAGTACAAATGGCCGGGTGGCGGCTGCGATATCCTGGTCATTTTCCAGCCATAGCAGCTGCTTTTTGTATTGCACCCTATCCTTTTGCAGCGCCGGATCTTTTATCAGCAGTTTGGTTACTACCGGCATTTTTTCCATCAGGGTGAGGAGGTAGAAGTTCCGGTCCTGCAGCGCATCACCGCTTTTGAGTGCAATGTATTGCGGATCAGGCGCAACGGACTGAGCAGCAGTAATGATGGTATCTGTCAATAATAAAAATAAGACTACGGGGAAGATTTTCAGGCAGTGCATGACACAATAATACGCGACATTCATTCAAAACACAAATTATCTATATATTATATCTGACCGTTCATAAAATAAAACATTATCATAATGTATTTATAAATCAAATACGTAGAAAATTTGTTTTAAAACACATATCCATAGCGGGTTTTGACATAGATGTACATTTAACAATGATGAGAAAATCACTTAATTTCACGGCACCATAATAAAGTCCCGAACTAATTTCCAATTTTTGTAATCAATACAATGTATAACACCCAGGAGAGAAAAAGTTTTTTACGGTTTACCTTGCTTGGACTGATGGTGATCATACTCGTTACATTTTTCATGATCATTGTATTACGTAAGCAGGCGTCAGATCAGCTGAGCGTGGTAGTGAGAGACCTGGTGGCCACCAAAACGGATGCCGGCCACATCGATCAGGCGGTGCAGTTGTTATATGCGGCTGACAATGATTTCAGATTCTATACCCTTACCTACGATCCAGCCTATCTACATTCTTATGTTACTTCATTGCAGGGCATCAGCGCGCACCTGGATTCGGCGCTGAGCGCTTCCGGCAGGCGTCAGCAGGTTGACAACCTGCTGGCCGACAAAGAAAGGAAGACGCAGCTTTTCCTGCTCAGTAAGTTGTCGATCGATTCACTGTTGCACCTGTCATTATCGTGGGATACAGCCGCTATACCCTCTGTATTGCAGCAGCTCAGTCATGTGAGGATACCACAGCGGCAGGTAGTAGATACGATTATCACCGCCTCTACGGCAGTGGCGCCCCGCAAGAAGAAAAAGCTCTTTGGCAGACTGCGGGACGCTATCACCAATAAAACG
>NZ_DATLKJ010000133.1:0-9806 GCF_035538455.1 Chitinophaga sp. | reverse complement strand
AGCTTCTTCCTTCGGGGCTCCCTCTGAAGGTTGTACTTCCGGAGTAGCACTGGCCTTTGCTACTTCACTGGCAGCTGTTTTATCTTCTTCAGCCAGCACATCTTTAAGGATGGCCTGTTCTTCTTCTGTCAGCGGCGCTTTTTCTTCTTTGCGCTTTTTCCCACGGGGCTTTTTCACTTCCGGTGCCACCGTAGCTACCTGTTCCTGTGCAGGAGCGGGTTTCACAGCTTCTTCAGCCGGCGTATCCCTGTCGTCGCCTGTTACTACTACTTTATCAAGAGCTGAAGAGAAAGCGTTGGCGGGTTTGGCAGCAGGCTGGCCAGGACCAGTCACGGTAGCCTTATTGGCAAAAGTCTGTTCCAGATCTTTTTGCATATTGCCCATCATCTCTTTGCGGGAAGTATCTTCTGAAGCAGGGGCAGGGACTGCGTTTGCATCCTGCTCAGGAGCTACATCAGCAACTGCAACTGCATCGCCACCGTCAGCTTTTGTTTCCCGGAAGGTCTGAAGATTATATAAGGTACTGGAAGCTCCTGCTCTCTTCAGCAGAAAACCCTGATCTGATTTTGATACTCTCAGCGAGAATTTCTGTTCCGGGCCTGCATCTTTTGCAAAGCCGATGGTGATGGGTGTCGTACCACTTTCGATCTGCGGCAGGATGATGTACCCGCGCTCGGTGGAACTCAACACCTTGCCATTCAGCTTCACATAAAACGGTTGTCCTTTTTCACTCTGGATATATACGAAATGCTGGTCGTTCTGTGCCCACACGCGGCCGCACAAGAGCAGGAATGCCCATACGTATAATACTGTCCTGTATTTAAGATGCATAGTTAAAATTGGTATAAAGTGCTCCTAGAGCAAATATTATTCCAGCACGATCAAGACCTCGCCTTTTTCCACAGCTGTACGCTCCGTAACCTTGATTTCCCTGACCACGGCATCTACAGTGGCTTTAAAAACATTCTCCATTTTCATGGCCTCCAGTATCAGCACCGGATCGCCTTTACGGATAGCTTGTCCGGGAGTTACCAGTACTTTGAGTACCAATCCCGGCATCGGGGCTTTGATATCGTTCACCTTTTTGGCCATGGCATCTTTGATGCCCATAGAGGCCAGCAGCTGATCGATCGGTTCTTCTATGGCCACTTCGTATTGCTGATGATTCACCTGCAACACTACTGTCTTGGTTTCTTTATCTATTTTCAGCACCTGTGCCTGGTAACTGCGTCCATCCAGGATAATGCTGTAATCGCCCGTGGGCAACTGCACTGCAGACCAGTCTACCTCCTGATCATTAACAGTAACGGCCGGAGTTTGTTCTATATTGAAGGCTGACTTTCCATTCACCAGAGCTTTGATCATATATGATGTATTTTGTGCCTACAGGCATAACAAAAATAGCATTTTTAACCACTTGGCTCGTTTTTAACCCATTTGTTTAAATTTGGCCCTTTATCCACGCGCAAGCGGATACATTTGTTTTAAAACTTTTTTACATGAATCAATACCTGAAGCAGTCTATCTTTGGTATACTGATAGGGGGAATGGCCGGACTGGCTGCAACAGCCCCCCTGATGGCCCAGACAGACAAGAACGTTACGGATGACCCGTTGCTGAAAATCTACCGCGCTTCCGCCACCAAAGTGAACGATCTGGTGCATACCAAACTGGACGTGCGTTTCGACTATGCGAAAAGATACCTCTATGGTAAAGCATGGATAACCCTGAAGCCTCACTTCTACAGCACAGATTCCCTCACGCTCGACGCCAAAGGCATGGACATTAAGGAAGTGGCATTGGTAAAAGGTTCCAGGCAGGTACCAGTAAAATACCACTACGATGGCATGCAGCTTCATATCGGCCTGGATAAAAGTTATCAGCCTTCAGAATCTTATATCGTCTACATAAATTATACCTCCAAACCCGATGAGCTGAAGTTAAAAGGCAGCAAAGCCATCAAAGACGCCAAAGGGCTTTACTTCATCAACCCGGACGGCACGGAGCCCAATAAGCCTACACAAATCTGGACCCAGGGTGAAACAGAAGGTTCTTCCGTATGGTTTCCCACCATCGATAAAACCAACCAGAAGTGTACCGAGGAGATCAGCATGACGGTTGATAAAAAGTATGTTACCCTTTCCAATGGTAAACTGGTAAGCCAGAAAAATAACGCTGATGGTACCCGTACCGATACCTGGAAAATGGATCTCCCCCACTCTCCCTACCTGTTTATGATGGCTGTGGGCGATTATGCGGTGGTGAAAGACAACTGGCGTGGAAAGGAAGTAAGCTATTATCTCGAGAAACCATATGAGAAATATGCGAAGAACATTTTTGGTAATACACCAGAGATGCTCACCTTTTATTCCAAAATACTGGGATATGATTACCCCTGGGTGAAATATTCCCAGATCACCGGCAGAGACTACGTTTCAGGCGCGATGGAAAATACAACCGCCACGCTCCACGGCGAATTCCTTCAGAAAACAGACCGCGAACTGCTGGACAACAACAACTACAATGAAATAGTAATCGCCCATGAGTTGTTCCATCACTGGTTCGGGGACCTCGTTACCGCGGAATCCTGGAGTAACCTCACTGTCAATGAATCATTTGCAGACTACAGTGAATACCTGTGGCTGGAACATAAATACGGCAAGGATGCTGCAGATGAACACAACTACGAAGCCATGATGTCTTATCTCTCTATGGTGCGTTACTCAGGTGATAAAGACCTGGTGCGTTTTCATTATCGCGACCGGGAAGATATGTTTGATCAGGTTACTTACCAGAAAGGCGGACGCATTCTGAACATGTTGCGCAATGTCGTAGGCGATTCCGCTTTCTTCAAATCGTTGAACCTCTATCTTAAAACAAACGCCTTCAAACCTGCGGAAGCACACCAGCTGCGACTGGCATTTGAAGAAGTTACCGGCAGGGATATGAACTGGTTCTTCAACCAATGGTATTTCGGACAGAGCTACCCCGAGCTGGACATCAGCTACAAGTATAACGATGCAGCCCAAAAGGTAACGGTGATATTGCAACAGATCCAGAAAGACAGCAAAGTATGGGAATTGCCGATGGCGATTGACATATACGCTGGTGGTAAGAAAGAAAGACACAATATCACCATGGCTAATCGGGTGGATTCGTTTACATTCTCCTACACTACCAGACCGGATCTGGTGAATGTCGATGCAGACAAAATACTGTTGGCGAAGAAAGACGATCATCGCGATTTCTCTACCTATGTATACCAGTATGCTCACGCAGCCAACTATATGGACCGTCGCAGCGCTATAGAAGTTGCCGTTGAAGAACAAGGCCGCAACCAGGCAGCCGTGAAACTGCTGCTGGACGCACTGAAAGATAAATACCATGGTCTGCGTACACTGGCTGTCAACTCCCTGGAGTTTAAGAACGATGCCGTGAAATCAGCTACCATAGCGACCCTCGAAATCATGGCAAAGAACGACCCCAGCTCACTCACCAAAGCAGCTGCCATCAAACAACTGAGCGAACTGAAAGACCCGAAGTACGCTTCCCTGTTTGAAGCTGCCATCAAGGATCCTTCTTATGGCGTTGAAGCCGCTGGCCTTAACGGACTCGCGGACCTGGATATTGACAAAGCATATACACTCAGCAAACAACTGGAAAAAGATGCCAAAGGCAATATGATTAATGCTATTTCCAGCGTGTATGCAAGAAAAGGCAACCCGGAAGACATTAAGTTTGTTGCCGCCAAGTTTGATGAAACCAGCGGCCAGGACAAACTCAATGCGGCTTTCGAATATCTCGGTTTCCTCGCAAGGCTCAACAACACAGATGCTGTAATGCATGGCGTTGATCAGATCAAGAGCATGGCCGCACATTTCAACAACAACCAGGTAAGTACCTATATCAGCAACTGGCTACAGGAAATTTCGCAGAAAAAAGCCAAAGACGCTATTGGCCTCAGCGGGGCTGATCGCGATGGTTTGTTCAAACAGGCTGAATATATGCGCAAGGCCGCTACTGAAATAAAAGGATTGTGATCGGCTGAGAGATGAAGATATCAAACAGCATAAAAGCGAAAGCCCCGTTCAACTTGAACGGGGCTTTCGCTTTTATAAATATGTTTACAATTGTACTATACTATTTGTCCCCGGGTCCCAACGCCAGGGGCTATTCTCCAGCCTTACCCCTCCCATCCAGCGGTGTTGTAATACCGTATAATCGAGATAGTTCTCTTCATTTCTCAGTATCTCCCGGCCGAGGCTTGTGATCTTCAACAGCTGGTTTTCATCCTCTACTACACCGGCAGCTTCCATACGGTGCACCAGTATATCAAGCTGAAAATCGCCAAAGCCATATATTTTCTGTTCATTCCAAAATAAGCTGTAGAGGTCCTGCCAGCGGTATTTGCCCACATCGAGCTTGCGGAGGAAGTAGCTTTCAATAAAACTCAGTCCGTTATGCACATCAGGAAAACGCTGTAAGTGGGCATGTATAGCTTGGGGCAGATGTACCAAGTTACCTGGATTCAGCTTGCTGATAGTTTCCAGCGCCTGTGGCGTATCCATACAATAAGCATCCCAGGCATCATCTGCGAATTGAAGATCTTGGGGCATAAGCCGCACACGTTTTTCCATCAATAGGTTGAAAGCGCTGGCCTCAACATGATGCGGGAGGTCTACAATACTAATGAGAGGTAATTTATCCGCTTTACTGCGGATGTAGTAGAGAATGAATAATAAGTTAATCTGGCAGAAGAGATCGTATTCAAACCAGAGTATTACTTCTTCAAAGGAGCTGGAGTCTTTTAGTTTCTCCAGCTCCTCCACAACATTGTTCTGATAGGTTTGTTTGTCGATACCATAATGAAACTCAAGGTGCTTGGCTCTGCTTTCCAGTAACCGTTCAGGATCTTTGGTGTGCTTTATTTTCCCTTCACACATCATTTCGCGGCATACTACCATTTCTCCGGGCACCTTACTTTGCCGGAACAAGGTAAGGGTAACATCACCATTCAATACATGCAGGTATGACATAACATAATTTTCAAAGTTACCAGCTGCCACTGGCCCCGCCGCCACCTCCGGAACCACCGCCGAAACCGCCAAAACCGCCTCCGCCGCCACCTCCGGACCAGCCACCACCACCACTGCCGCCGCCGGAGCCCCAGCCGCCGCTCATGATTACTGGCCATAACCAGCCACCACGTCTGTTGTAAGTGGTGCCGCCACCGCGACCACCGCCGCCACCACGACTGATCAGGGAAATGATGATCACCATAATCAGCACGATCAGGAAAATAGCGCCAGGGCTGATGCCCGGTTCACTCTTTCTCGGATCTGCCCTGTATTCACCAGCTGCAGCTTTCTGTATAGCGTCTACAGCCCCGTCAAGCCCCTGGTAATATTGTTTCTCTCGAAATGCCGGCGCAAGAATCTCTGTAATGATCCTGTTAGCGATAGCATCCGGAACCACACCCTCCATTCCAGAGCCTGTCTCGATCCTTATCTTCCTGTCTTCTACAGAAACAAGAATCAATATTCCATTGTTCTTGTTTTTTGAACCAATTCCCCAATCACGCAAAATTTTTAAAGCGACCTGACTCGGATCATAGTCGCCTACAGATTTCAAAATTACAATGGCGATCTGGGTGGAAGTAGAATCGTTATAGGCCACCAGCTTCTGTTCCAACGCCTCATCTTCATTTCTCAGCAATATGCCGGCGTAATCATTCACTAAAGTCGGAGGATTAGGCCTCGGAGGGATCTGCTGTGCCCTAGCCAGCAAACCCGCCATCAGCAATAATCCAGGCAAAAACCAGCGTAATATCCTCATTTTATCCAAACTAAAATCGTTTTAAAAAGAGTGTCTTTAATGACCAAAGACAATGTCATCCGGTAATTCATTTTCATCACTTCCGGCTTCATGCGGAAAATGTGTGCGAAGCGACTCTCCTATTTCACGGATGCATTCTTCCATACCTTCAATAATACGGCCATCCTGGAAATGATCTGTCAGTAAGGTAGCTTCCTTCACCCAGAAATCGTCACCCACTTTTTCATGGATGCCCTGATCTCCCAGGATGGCAAACTGTTGGTCTTTCAGCGCGATGTATAACAGTACACCATTGCGTTGTTTTGTTTTTTCCATGCCGAGGGATTTAAATACATCCCTGGCCCTGTCCATCGGATTTACATAACTGCAATGGTTTTCCACAAACAGCCTGATCTCGCCGGAAGTAAGCCTTTCTGCTACCCGGATAGCCTGCACCAGCCTGTTTTTTTCCGATTCGGAAAAGATCTCTTTTCGTTTAAAGGGAAAGATGCGCATAAGACTTATTAGTTTAACAGACTATGATCATTTTGCATTAAGCGATTGTCCTGACCGATGAACAGTGAGCCTGATATTTTTTCATCAACCCCACCTGCTTTTCATCTGTCAGGACAATCATCTTCATCAAAAAGATCAAGGTCAGAATTTCACCTCCGGAGCTTTCTCAGAGCCAGCCTGAGCTTCGAAATAACCTTTCTGTTTGAAACCGGTGATACCGGCAATGATGTTAGTAGGGAAAGTGCGCATACGGCTGTTGTAGCCATTTACAGCCTCGTTGAAATCGTTGCGGGCAACGTTAATCCTGTTCTCTGTGCCTTCCAGCTGGGCCTGCAGATCGCGGAAGTTCTGGTTAGCCTTGAGATCAGGATAGCTCTCAGAAACAGCCAGCAGACGTCCTAAAGCCTGGCTCAACTGACCCTGGGCAGCCTGATATTGCTGGATCTTTTCAGGGCTGAGATCATCAACGTTCACTTTAATCTGAGTAGCGCTTGCGCGGGCTTCAATGACTTTGGTCAGTGTCTCCGTCTCGAAGTTGGCAGCTCCTTTCACCGTGCTTACCAGGTTAGGGATCAGATCGGCCCTGCGCTGGTAGCTGCTCTGAACAGCTCCCCATTTATTTTTCACATTTTCATCCTGTTGAACCAATCCGTTGTATTTACTGCAACCAAACAAGCCCAATAAAACGAGAACAATAATGACAATAATTCCTTTTTTCATTGAATATAGATTTAAGTTTTAGGTACCAGCGTGTGTGCAAAACTTATTCCCGTTTTAACGCCCACCGGTACAATGTAGTTGTTTTGACGGTGAAAGCTATAAAAAAGCCGGTAAACGCGCCTTTTTTATACCTGTACGAAAATATGTAAAGTAATGATGCAAATCATTATTGATTATGGAAACGGCTAATTTAAAAAAAAGTTCGGCCCTCCTTGAAATATTCATGCTAAAACAGTATGTTTATATGTACCTTTACATTATCATTTTGCTGTTAATACTTTTCAGCAAGTGAGACTGATAGTCTGAAATTGTAATCGCCAAAAAAGTGAATGGGGCAGTCAGATACTAAATCGATACTCTTGTTTCATTGTTTCTAACTCATTTATTATTACTAATTTGGAATTAAGTCTGCTTAAATGAGTGCTCAACACATCCATATACTCTATATTGATGATGAAATACACAACCTGAATGCTTTTAAAGCTTCGTTCAGAAGGCAGTATACCGTGTTTACCGCTACTTCAGCAGAAGAAGCAGAAAAGCTGCTGGCACAACACGAATTCCACATCATCATTTCCGATCAGCGTATGCCCAAAATGACCGGAATAGAGTTTTTCGAATCCATCCTGGAAAGGTACCCCGAACCAATCCGTATGCTGCTTACCGGTTATGCCGACATCAACGCTGTAGTTGATGCCATCAACAAAGGGCAGGTATACAAGTATTTCTCCAAACCCTGGAACGATGAGGAATTAAAACACAACATCGAGAAAGCCTATGAAGTGTATTCCCTCCGTAAAGAAAACAAGGAACTTACCGCCAAACTCCTGGATGTAAACGAGAAACTGGAATTCCTGGTACGCCAGAAACTGATCTCCTGATTATTTTCATCTGTCATCATCTTGCTGCCTGATACCCCTATACATTAGGCCCACGGCTATTATGCCCGGAAATTAAGCCGCGTGCGGTTTCTGAATGTCGATTTTCCTTTAAATTGCACCCCATTGTGAACTTAATTTCCTGAATCATGCAAGTTTGGAAAGATTACCAGGCACAACACAAAGATCGTTTCCTGGAAGAGTTACTGGAGCTGTTACGCATTCCCTCTGTGAGTGCAGACTCCCGTTTTAATGGCGATACACAGAAGTGTGCGGAAGCTGTAAAGCAACGCCTGCAACAAGCCGGCGCGGATAATGTAGAAGTATGCCCCACTGCAGGACATCCTATCGTTTACGGAGAAAAGATCATAGATCCTTCTTTACCTACTGTACTCGTGTACGGCCACTACGACGTACAGCCCCCTGATCCCCTGGATCTGTGGCACAGCGGTCCTTTTGAGCCGGTGATCAAAGACGGTAACATATATGCCCGCGGCAGCGCTGACGATAAAGGCCAGTTCTATATGCACGTGAAGGCATTTGAAACCATGCATAAAACCAACTCTATCCCCTGCAATATCAAATTCATGATTGAGGGTGAAGAAGAAGTTGGTTCCGCCAACCTGGGCATCTTCCTGAAAGAAAACAAAGAACGCCTGAAAGCAGACGTAGTACTGATTTCAGACACTTCCATGATCAGCCTGGAAACGCCTTCCATCGATACCGGCCTGCGTGGTCTGTCCTACATGGAAGTCGAAGTGACCGGTCCTAACCGCGACCTGCACAGTGGTGTTTACGGTGGCGCTGTTGCCAACCCCGCTACTATCCTCGCCAAGATGATCGCTTCTCTCCACGATGAAAACAACCATGTGACCATCCCCGGCTTCTACGACAAAGTACAGGAGCTGAGCGCAGAAGAAAGGAAAGCCCTGAACGAAGCACCTTTTGATGAGGAAGAATATAAGAAAGACCTGGGCGTAGCCGACGTGTGGGGTGAAAAAGGTTACACTACCATCGAAAGAACCGGTATCCGTCCTACACTGGAGGTAAACGGTATCTGGGGTGGTTACACCGGCGAAGGCGCGAAGACCGTACTGCCTTCAAAGGCTTACGCCAAAATCTCCATGCGCCTCGTTCCCAACCAGGACTGGCACGAAATCTCCGACCTGTTTGCCAAACACTTTGAAGCAATTGCTCCTAAAAGCGTAAAAGTGAAAGTAAGTAAGCACCACGGCGGAAGCGCCTATGTAACGCCAACAGAGGCTGTTGCGTTCAAAGCCGCTCAGAAAGCCATCGGCGCCACCTTCGGCAAAGAACCGATCCCTGTTCGCGGCGGCGGCAGCATTCCTATTGTTGCACTCTTCGAAAAAGAACTGGGCCTGAAAACAGTGCTGATGGGCTTTGGTCTGGACAGCGACAACCTGCACTCGCCAAACGAAAAATACGGCCTGGAAAACTATTACAAAGGCATTGAAACCATCCCTTATTTCCACAAATTCTTCGCGGAAATGAGCAAATAAAACAGAAATCAGCTATCAGCTGCTAGTTACTGGTAGCTGATAGCTAACCGCTATTTAACTATGAGTACCGAGAAAATACGTGTAGACAAATACCTCTGGTCCATCCGGGTTTTCAAAACCCGCAGCCAGGCCTCAGACGCCTGCGACAGTGGTAAAGTGAAACTGAACGGCGCTTCTGTGAAAGCAGCTAAGCCGGTATCAATCGGCGACAAGTTTGAAATAAGAACAGAAGCCCGTAAATGGGTAATAGAGGTAGTCGGCCTCCTGGCCAACCGCGTAGCCTATAGCGAGGCCATCAAATACTATACAGACAATACCCCCGAAGAAGATAAACTGGCCCAGGGTGCCTATGTTCCAT
>NZ_DATLKJ010000132.1:0-5859 GCF_035538455.1 Chitinophaga sp. | reverse complement strand
ATGCTTTATAATAATTGGCTCTCCCGGCAGTCTACTGATGAAACTGATAAACATTCTGCCGGCAATTATTCTTAAACGTTGATACTTTTAGTTGGCCTGGCGCTGGCAGGATGAAGCCGTATTGCAGTGAACCATATACATAATTATTCATATCATTCTACCTGTCAGTAACCACTAAATAATTATATATATTGTTATATATTTCAATTTGCAAATCTATATTATTATTTATATTAAATCAAATTAATTTATTAGAAGCTCATTAAAATAATTTTGGAAATGCTTAACAAAAATATAGCGGTATCGACAATGCGAATGAGAAGCAGGGCTGGGTAAAGAGGCAAAATAATCCTAGATTTGCAAAAAACTAATTGAATGTCTACAATAGCAAATTCAAACATTGACTTTAACCTTCAATATAAGGTAAAAGATATGTCTCTTGCGGCCTGGGGACGTAAAGAGATTGAACTGGCAGAAGCAGAAATGCCCGGCCTGATGTCCTTACGTGAGGAATATGGTAACAGCAAACCGCTGAAAAATGCACGTATCGCAGGTTGCCTGCATATGACTATCCAGACTGCCGTACTGATCGAAACCCTGGTACACCTCGGTGCCGAAGTACGCTGGAGCTCCTGTAATATCTTTTCCACCCAGGATCACGCTGCTGCTGCTATTGCTGCCGCCGGCGTTCCTGTATTCGCCTGGAAAGGCCTCAACGAAAAAGAATTCGATTGGTGCATCGAACAAACCCTGTTCTTTGGCAGTCCTGACCGTCCGCTGAACATGATCCTGGACGACGGTGGCGACCTCACCAACATGGTATTCGACAAATATCCTGAACTGATCCAGCACGTGAAAGGGCTGAGTGAAGAAACCACTACCGGCGTTCACCGTCTCTACGAACGCATGAAGAATGGTTCTCTGCCTATTCCTGCTATCAACATCAACGACTCCGTTACCAAATCCAAATTCGATAACAAATACGGCTGCCGCGAATCCTGTGTAGATGCAATCCGTCGCGCTACCGACGTAATGATTGCCGGTAAAGTGGCTGTAGTTGCCGGTTTTGGTGACGTAGGTAAAGGTTCTGCCGAATCTCTGAGAGGCGCAGGTGCCCGCGTGATCGTTACTGAAATCGATCCGATCTGTGCGCTGCAGGCCGCTATGGAAGGCTACGAAGTGAAGAAAATGGCTGACGCTATCAAGGAAGCCGACATCGTTGTAACCACTACCGGTTGCCGCGACATCATCACAGGTGAGCATTTCAAACTCATGAAAGATAAATGCATCGTTTCCAACATCGGTCACTTCGATATCGAAATTGATGTAGCCTGGCTGAACAAAAACTATGGTAACACCAAAGTTGAAATCAAACCTCAGGTAGATAAATACACTATCGATGGTAAAGATATCATCCTGCTGGCTGAAGGCCGTTTGGTGAACCTGGGTTGCGCTACAGGCCATCCTTCATTTGTAATGAGTAACTCCTTCACCAACCAGGTACTGGCGCAGCTCGAACTGTGGCTGAATGCAGATAAGTACAAAAACGAAGTATACGTACTGCCTAAACACCTGGATGAAAAAGTTGCCCGCCTGCACCTGAAGAAAATCGGTGTTGAGCTGGATGTACTCACTCCTGCTCAGTCAGAATACCTCAACATCCCTGTTGCTGGTCCGTTCAAACCTGATTATTACAGGTACTAAACCTGACAGATATACGAGAAAGCGTTCCGTAAACCCGGAACGCTTTTTTATTGTCCGCCACTTCAGATTCTTCATCTTTTTCTTTGATGATTATAGTAATTTTGCACCATGACAAAGCTGAGTGTAAACATCAATAAATTTGCAACGCTGCGTAATGCCCGCGGCGGTAATCTCCCCAATATTCTCAAAGTGGCCCGCGATTGTGAACGCTTCGGCGCCGATGGCATCACCGTTCACCCCCGCCCCGACGAACGCCACATCCGCTACCAGGATGTGAGAGACCTGAAACCACTCGTAACTACTGAATTCAACATAGAAGGCTACCCTTCCAAATCCTTCATGGATCTGGTATTGGAAGTAATGCCACACCAATGTACACTGGTACCTGATCCTCCTGACGCTATTACTTCCAACACCGGCTGGGATACCATAAAAAACCAGTCGCAACTGAAAGAAGTGATCACCACACTTAAACAGGCAGGCATCCGCGTTTCCATATTCCTCAACGCAGATCCATCCATGGTGGAAGGCGCCAAAAGCGCCGGCGCCGATCGTATAGAACTTTATACCGGGCCTTACGCAGAAGAATATACAAACGCACGTACACAGCCGCAGAACCTGCAGCTGTTCAACGATTATAAGAATACAGCCCGTGAGGCCTCCGCCATTGGCCTCGATCTCAACGCCGGCCACGACCTGAATCTCGATAACCTTCGTTTCTTCAAATTGCACATCCCGCAGCTGAAAGAAGTGTCTATCGGTCACGCCCTCGTTTGCGATGCGCTCTATTACGGCCTGGAGAATACCATCCAGCTGTATAAAAGACAGCTTAACGATCATTAATCAATTCACCCAGCTTATAAATGAAACGGGTTCGTATAGACTATACGAACCCGTTTCATTTATAAGCTGGTGACTGACGCCCTGAAAAAACGAAGCCACTCCTCGTTTTGGAATGGCTTCGTTAACCCTTAAAACAATCAACATGATTCATACCGGAGTAACAACAAACCGATATGAATTTTTATATAAGTTGCCGCCATGAATAGCAGCAAATGTTACTTCTTTAATAACGCTAAATCCAGCACCTGGTTCATTTGTTTCACATAATGAAATTTCATGCCCTTGATATACGCTAGATTAATCTCTTTTACGTCTTTTTCATTCTGCCAGCAAAGGATCACTTCCTTAATACCTGCCCTTTTGGCTGCCAGGATTTTTTCCTTGATACCACCCACAGGCAATACCTGTCCGCGTAAGGTAATCTCGCCGGTCATTGCCAGGTAAGACTTCACCTTGCGACCAGTGAACAGCGACGCCAGTGCGGTGAGCATGGTAATACCCGCGCTTGGCCCGTCCTTAGGCACCGCGCCTTCCGGAACATGCACATGCACCGTCTTCTGGCCGAATACTTTAGGATCTACCTTCAGTAACGAAGCATTCGCCTGCAGGTAACTAAGTGCGGTCACCGCTGATTCCTTCATCACATTACCCAGGTTACCTGTCAGTTTCAGCTCCCCTTTACCCTCACTAAGATTACTCTCAATGAAGAGGATATCTCCACCTACATAAGTCCAGGCCAGACCAACGGTCACGCCGGGAGGATTCCCCACTTTATAGATCTCGTTCGAATAACGGGGCTTGCCCAGGATCTTTTCAATGGTAGCCTCTGTAATCACATCCGGTACACGTTGCTCCATTGCCACCATTTTAGCAAGGTTACGCATGATGGAGGCAAATTGCCTGTCCAGCTCACGCACACCACTCTCTCTGGTATAATCAGCTATGATATGCTCAATAACGCTGTTGGATATACGGAATTTGGTGTCTTTCAGGCCATGCGCCTCCTTTTGCTTCGGCAGCAAGTGTCGCTTGGCGATTTCTGTTTTCTCTTCAACAGAATACCCGCTCAGGTCGATAATCTCAAGCCTGTCACGCAATGCAGGATGTATTGCGCTGATATTGTTAGCTGTAGCAATGAATAAAACCTTGCTCAGGTCATATTCCAGCTCCAGGTAGTTATCGTAGAAGGTGCTGTTCTGTTCCGGGTCCAGTACTTCCAGCAGCGCCGAACTTGGATCTCCACGGAAATCATTGCCAATCTTGTCGATCTCATCAAGGATCATAACCGGATTGGAAGATTTGATCTTGCGGATAGACTGTACCACACGACCCGGCATAGCGCCGATATAAGTCTTACGGTGCCCCCTGATTTCGCTCTCATCGTGAAGACCGCCAAGGCTCAGGCGCACATACTTGCGGCCCACTGCATTCGCAATGGAACGGCCCAGCGACGTTTTACCAATACCCGGAGGACCTACGAAACAGAGAATAGGAGATTTCATATCGCCTTTCAGTTTCAATACCGCCAGGTATTCAAGGATCCTCTCCTTAATCTTATCCATGCCATAATGGTCATGATCCAGTACTTTCTTAGCCTTTTTCAGATCGTAACTATCGGTGGTATATTCCCCCCAGGGCAGATCCAGCATCAGATCCAGGTGATTGTACACCACGCTGTAATCCGGTGTGGTAGGATGCATGCGTTCCAGCTTTTCAATGCCTTTGGCAAATGCATCTTTCGCTGCCGCCGGCCATTTCTTTTCTTCAGCCTTACGCTTCATCTCCCTGATCTCGCGATCATTACTATCTCCTCCCAGTTCCTCCTTGATGGATTTCATCTGTTGTTGCAGGAAATAATCACGCTGTTGTTTGTCGAGATCCGCCTTGGTTTTATTGGTAATCTTGTTCTTCAGCTCTGCCAGCTGCAGTTCTGTCTGCAACAATTTCATGAGCAGTTCTGCCCTTGTACGCAGGTTATTGATCTCCAATAGCTGCTGCTTCTCTTTCAGATCAGAGTTCAGGTTAGAAGAAACAAAATGCACCAGGAAAGCCGCATTTTCAATATTCTTCAGGATGATGCTCGCTTCTGAAGGAAGATTGGGTGAAAGCTGGATGATCTGGGCTGCCAGGTCTTTGATCGAAGAAATATACGCTTCAAATTCAGAGTCATCTTCTGCAACCTCGTCCGGGAGCAGCGTTATCTTTGCTTTGAAGTAAGGATCTTCCGTAGTAATTTCATCTATCTTAAAACGCTTGCGGCCCTGGATGATAATAGTAGTACCACCGTCCGGCATTTTGATCAGCTTCACAATACGCGCCACCGTGCCAACATCACTGAGATCCGTTACAGCAGGATCTTCAACAGTGCTGTCCTTCTGTGCTACTACACCTACAAGCTTATCGGTTTTATATGCGTCAGTTACTGCTTTTATGGATTTATCCCGGCCTACGGTGATTGGTAACACCACACCAGGGAATAAGACTGTATTTCGTAATGGTAATAATGCCAGTTCATCAGGGATTTTATCCTCCTCCTGACCTTCCCCGTCCTCGTTCAAAGGGATAATAGGCATGAACTCCATTTCATCTTCCGAATTTCCTAAATAGAATCTGTTCATCTGCGTTGTTTAAAGCTCCAGAGGGACATTCTGTCAGAAAAACCTGATCAGGCCCTCAGTTTTTATAGTACACCTACTTAGTCAAGTTTAATGCCAAGTGACGTGGTGGCAGAAACGGCAGTGGCCGGAATGTCTTTAAAAAAAATCCCTCCCGCGTTATGCGGGAGGGATTTCCTATCATCCGTTTAAAAAATCATTAAAGTGTTACACCAACACCCAGCTGAATGCTCTGGTTTTTCCAGTTGCTGGTGTTAGCAACATCACCAATACCTTTTACATCACTGAAGCCAATAATGTAACGTGCACTGATATTCACGATAGGCAGCTGCAGCCACAAACCAGCTACACCTGAAATATCGCCACCTTTGAAGGCCTTGTTGGCAGCACCCAGTACTTTTCTGTCGCTCACCAATGCACTGAACTGAGGACCTACCTGGAGTTTCAGGCGGGGCGTACCCAGATCAATGTTAGCTAATAAAGGAATGCTGAGGTAATTCAGGTTAATTTTTTTGCGGTCTTCACCTGAACTTACGCCTGTATAAATCTTACTAAAGTCGTCTGTTGTTTCGGTTTTGGTAGAAGAAAACACTACCTCACCCTGTACACCGAAACCTCTTGTCAGGTTTACCTGCGCAAAACCACCCAGGTGATAACCTAATTTAAAACCATCCTGAAATCCTGTACCATCCAGCTT
>NZ_DATLKJ010000131.1:0-3753 GCF_035538455.1 Chitinophaga sp. | reverse complement strand
ACCATAGGTACCCGGCGCCAGATTGGTAATCGTTGTATTATTCAGCGCAGGATTGGTAATTCCTGCCGTATTAGGACCAGTATACTGGCTCCACGCTCCTGTGCCTGATGGGGGTGCAGTGGCTGCCAGCTGCCCGGTAGTTGTATTACAGAGCTGCTGATCGGGTCCGGCATTCGCAGTCACAGTACTACTTACAAATACCGTATCACGCAGAATATTATTACACGTTGGTCCCGAAGGCAACGCATCACACTCATGCTGCGGATCTGTTGGAATAGCTATAGTAGGATCTGAAGCGTCTATGTCGAGATCAGTAGATGAACGCAGTAATGTGGCTTCACAGATCGCCAGATCTGCGGGCGCAGGATTTGTAACAAGTACAGAAAAAATATACGTAGCCGCAGCACCACTGGTAAGCGTTACAAAATCCGTATACCCGTTGACTGGATCAGTACTGCCTCCTGAAAAGGAACCAGCGCCGGAAGTAATCGTTCGGCTGACAAGCGTAATGACGTTGCTGGCAGTTGGCACCTTGAAATTGAAACGACCGTTCAAAGCAGAATCTGGTCCGTTGTTACGAATGTTCACCTGCACATTGTACGGCGTACCCACGCAACCCTTTTTCTGTGAAGGCAATACATACGACACCACCTGCAAATCCATATTACGCCGCGTATCCACCACATCACGTGAAGTATCGTTGGCTGCATTGGCATCATAAGCATTCTTAACAACAGCCATATTAGTCAGGCTATTCGCCGCATTAACATCTACCCTAACCGGAATGGTGATCAACGGATAAGACGATCCCGCCGCCAGCTGATCAGAGCGGGAAGCAACAATACTATTTCCTGAAGTCCCTGTAAATGACCATCCTGTACCGGTTGGCGCACCAGTCACCGTAAATCCCGCCGGAATAACATCTGTGAGATTCACTGCGCTGTTAAGCGGTTGC
This sequence comes from Chitinophaga sp., assembly GCF_035538455.1. Classification (GTDB taxonomy): domain Bacteria; phylum Bacteroidota; class Bacteroidia; order Chitinophagales; family Chitinophagaceae; genus Chitinophaga. Next base: position 2,798 of record NZ_DATLKJ010000131.1, on the reverse strand, counting down.
GGATCTGTGCCGCTATTCCTGACCGTGATCGTAAAGGAACCGCTAAGGCTTTTTCGTAGGTTGCCCGTATGTGTTTTGGTAACAGTAAAATCCGGAGAGATAACCTGTGTACTGGCAGATGATACATCATTCGTCGGGTCACCATCTGTAATCCCCGCTGCTGCAGGGTCTACCCTCGCCGTGTTGGTGAGCGTCCCGCCAATAGGTTTACTGGTCACCGTTCCTGTCACAATGAAAGTACTGTTACTGTTAGCCGCCATGTTCAGGCGTGCGTTCGACAGATCTGTATTCGTATAACCGGAAGCCGTATTGCCCGCAAAACCATCATTAGAGAAAGTAATACTGGTAGGGCTGAAACCTGCTGGAAATGTGTCCTTCAGGGGAAGCCCCGTAATAGCTGCCGCAGTTTCATTATAAGTGGTGATCCTGTAAGTAAGCTGATCCCCTACTTTGACTGTAGATTTATCTACCAGTTTCTGTACGCGGATATTACCAGGTGTAGTGATGATCAGGTTCCTTACCTCATGCTTGTTCCAGGCGCCACCGGTAGAAGCAGCAAAACCCAGCTTCAGCCGGGCAGGAGGGGGAGAAGAAAGTGTCACCGGACCAAACAAAGTAGTTAACGTCCCCCCAGGTGTGGTAGTAGATTTGACAAGTATCTGATAACTGCCAGCCGGACCAGTCTTCGTTATCTGTATTTGCACCCGTCGGTAAAACTGGGCGGCAGTCGGTCGCGTGTTTGTTAGTACGTCATAGTCAAGAGAAGTCCCAACTGAACTACCCTGTATATAAGCATAGTTAGGGGCCGGGCCTCGCGCAGAAATAAGGTCAGGATGCCCAAAATTACAATTGGGCTCACCTCCGGATTTTCCATCCGAACAAGTAGAGTAGTTTCCAAATTCGTCAATCCCTATACCCACATAACCGCCATTCAAACCAGTATTTCCAGAGCTTGTAGACTGCGCATACCCAAGGCTTCCGCCGGCAGCCCCCAACCTGAAAGTCGTTGCCGTTACATTATCATCGAAAAGGAATATGGAAAAACCATCAGCACCCATGGGAAATCCCGGCGCATTACTCCTTCTCCAGGACACATATTCAAAGTCCATAAGGACTCCTAACGTAGAAGGAAACCCCTGGTTTACAAAGGCATACCCCACATCATTGTTCTTGTCCTCTGTAAGCCGCAACCAGCCATCACCTACGGGGTCTATAGTACCGGAAGTGAGCTTTGCAGACCCACCAAGCGTCACATTTCCCGCAGAGCTGCTTTTAAAATTCTCCGTAATGGTAAACTGCGCATGCGCCGGTGATACCATCAGCATTAAGCCAATAGCAACAGGAAAAAGATAGCTGTATAAGATACGGCCGCAGGTTCGTAGAATCGTTGAGGTAAACGCGAGTAAACTTACTCCCATGCACATTCAGATTTTAGTAGATAAAGTCGAGTCAATAACAAAACCGCTTATTCATATGATTACCGGGGTACAGCAACACAATCAGCATCCGGATAAAAGATCAGGCTAAATAATAATTAATAAGAAACACTCCCCTTCACATGACTAACTGGGTCACGAACACTATAAATTGGGTCTTTTAGGCGCTTGGGCTCTTAGAAAATTCACATACAATCGGGTGATGCACATACAATTCATCCGAGATATCTAACAAACAAATCTGAAGGCGGTTCAGTGAAGTGCAGAAAAAAATCAATCACTATTATTTCTTAAAAAATAGAAATTGTTAATATACCTATATTATTATATACTTTATTTCAGATAACCGGTAGGGCTATACGTAATCTCTTAAAAAGAGAGGCCTCCCCATTTACCGGGAAGGCCGTTCAAAATTTATTTTGCTAAGATGTCTATGCAAACCTGGGTTTCAGTTCATTTGCCAGCGTAACCATTTTCTTGATGCCATCTTCAGGCAGGTTACCTTTCTTGAACTCATTCAGTACATCAGACAGTCTTACAGACATTTCATTCAGGAATGCTTCTTCAAAAGCACGAACCTGCTTAACAGGAACATCACGCAGCAATCCGTTTGTACCCAGGTAGATAATAGCAATCTGCTTTTCTACGGTATATGGGCTGAACTGAGGCTGTTTCAGAATTTCCACGTTACGCTGACCTTTGTCGATAACCGCTTTGGTAGCAGCATCCAGGTCACCGCCGAACTTGGAGAAAGCCTCCATCTCACGGTACTGAGCCTGGTCGAGTTTCAGCGTACCGGATACTTTCTTCATGGATTTGATCTGAGCGTTACCACCCACACGGCTCACAGAGATACCTACGTTGATCGCAGGACGGATACCTGCGTTGAACAGGTTATTCTCCAGGAAGATCTGACCGTCAGTAATGGAGATTACGTTAGTCGGGATGTACGCAGATACGTCACCAGCCTGTGTTTCGATGATAGGCAACGCCGTCAGTGAACCACCACCTTTTACCAGGTGTTTGATAGATTCTGGCAGGTCGTTCATCTGTTTCGCAATCTCATCTTTGTTGATAACCTTCGCCGCACGTTCCAGCAAACGGCTATGCAGGTAGAATACGTCACCAGGATAAGCTTCACGACCAGGAGGACGTTTCAGCAGCAGAGATACCTCACGGTAAGCAACAGCCTGCTTAGACAGATCATCATATACGATCAGTGCAGGACGACCGGTATCACGGAAGAACTCACCGATGGCAGCACCGGCAAACGGAGCGTAGAACTGCAGCGGTGCAGGCTCAGATGCAGAAGCAGCAACGATAGTAGTATATGCCATAGCACCCGCCTCCTGTAATGTTTTC
>NZ_DATLKJ010000130.1:0-21468 GCF_035538455.1 Chitinophaga sp. | reverse complement strand
CTTACTGATGGCGGGCAACTTGATTCCAAATTTTGAAGGGCTGGCCTGAGCAATATCCAGTAATGGTGCAAGTGATAATCCGCTAATGATTTTATCGGCAACCTTTTCTACATATGCACGTTGATACTGTGGACAAAATGCAACACCAATTCCGGCTTCTGTAATTAAACTGGTATCGTTTCTTCCATCGCCAACATAAATAATATTCTGTTGATTGATCTGATATTGTTGGGTGATGTAGGAATAGATGCGGCTTTTACAATAAGTATCCTCTTTCATAAAATAATCAGCAACCGTCACTTCTCCGGTGGCCACGCTGTTTACGAGATGTAGTTTGTTGGCAAACACGAAATCCATTCCCAGCTTATTTTTGATATGCCGTGCTACGGTGCCGAAACCATCTGTTACGAGGCCGCAGGCATAACCTCTCTTCTTCAGTTCCCGTACCACTTCGCGGATTCCTGGCACTAGTGGAATAGCGTCTGCTACTTCCAGGAGTTCTGCGATATTACGGCCTTCGAACAATGTTGCAGTGAGTTGTAATCTTGTTACAGGATCTTTTTCGGTGTTTTGTATATGCAGCAGTTCATCTTCATGATCAAATGCTGTTGCTGCCCACTGCAGATAGTTTTGTGTGAATACGGCGTGATCAAGATTGAAGATGACCATCTTCTGCAGTTTGTCGATAGATTCGAGGATGGAGTATTCCATCTGTTCCCGGATAAGATTGATATTCCCGAGTGTTTCAAGATTTTCCTGGGGAATATTTTCGGCTTTACGCAAAATGGTCCGGGATACTTCTCTTGACATTTTGCTAAGCTGCTCCCAGGTTTGCATGGCATTTTCCACTTTACCGATATTGGCTTCCACGATACGTGCCCCCAGATGGTGCATATCTATCAGCAGGCCAATATCCACTCCGTAATCATTTTCAAACATGACTTGTTGCAGTAATGATTTACGTGCTGCTATCATGCCGCTGAGCGGTTGCTGAAAATGAGCGAGATCGGGAAAGAGTATACTCAGCAGTGGTTTCGCAACCAGCTGAGTGACCCTGCCGGCCTGTCTTTCGAAATATGATTTGACGAAATCAGCTTCATCGCGCTCAATAGGATCAGTGAGCAGGTCAATGATATTATCAGGATAGGTAAGAATGTCGCCATCTACATATGCGATGATATCATGGCGGGCTGCCATCATGCCTTCCCGCATGGAGATACCTTTTCCGCGCTGACTGCTGGTAATCACCCGTACATGTTCCTTCATTGCTTCTTCTACGGTATTATCTGTAGAATTATCATCAACTACAATGATCTCGATCTTACGGCTTGTCTTCTTTACGGTTTTTATTACCTGACGTATGGTAGCACCTTCGTTTAATACAGGAATTACGACAGAAATCATAGGAGCGCTATGTTTAATGGTTAAACAATAAGACTGTTACACAGAACCTGTTGGCATATCCTATTGGATATTACAAAAACGGTACCAACAAAGGGGGGGTATCCGTGAAGATTATGTTATGAAGATGCGCGCTGGTACTATATAAGCACGAAAAAGTCCCGGAGTTATCCGGGACTTTTTATATTCGTATAATCCTTAACGTTATAGTTTTATTTAAACTCCTGCATTTCTACCAGTTTATGATAGATGCCGCGTGCAGCGATAAGGTCATCGTGTGTACCCCGTTCTTTTATTTCGCCATGATCCATTACGATGATTTCGTTAGCGTGTTGGATTGTGCTTAACCGGTGTGCTATCACAATGGTGGTGCGGTTTTGCATGAGTTTGTCGAGAGCGGCCTGCACCAGTTTTTCTGATTCGGTATCGAGAGCGGAAGTAGCTTCATCGAGTATCAGTATGGGAGGATTTTTAAAGATGGCTCTGGCGATGGTAAGACGTTGGCGTTGTCCGCCGCTGAGTTTCAGGCCGCGGTCGCCAATTGTGGTGTTGTAGCCATCTTCCAGCTGGTCAATGAATTCGTGCGCGTTGGCAATTTTGGCTGCTTTTATTACGGCTTCTTTATCGGCATCCGGATAACCAAAAGCGATGTTATTAAATACGGAGTCGTTGAAGAGGATTGCCTCCTGTGACACGATGCCGATCATTTTGCGCAGGTCGTCGAGCTTGATGTCGCGTATATCGGTGCCGTCTATACGAATTGCGCCGGTGTTAACATCATAGAAGCGTGGCAACATGTCTGCCATTGTTGATTTGCCGGCGCCGCTGCGGCCCACCAACGCAATCATATGGCCTTTCCTGATGGTAAGATTGATATTACTCAACACATTCTGTTGTTCATATCTGAAGAATACATGATCGTATTCGATATTGCTGTTGAAAGCGTCCATTGCTTTTGCACCGGGCTTTTCTTTAATCGTTACGGGAGTATCCAGCACATTGAAGATTCTTTCACTGGCTACAATACCTCTTTGCATGGTAGTGATAGCTGTGGAGATATTTTTGGCTGGCTGCATGATCTGTGAGTAGAAAACCAGGTAGGTCATGAAGGTAGCGCCGGTGAGCAGGTCGTTACCATTGAGTACGAGGGTGCCGCCATAAATAACCAGCACGATCACCACAATTACGCCCAGTATTTCTGAAACGGGGGAAGCAAGTTCGCGCTGATTGAACATGGCCTTGCTCACTTTGACGAAGCGGCCGTTTACTTCTCCGAATTTTTTCTGCATAAAACCTGCTGCAGTAAAGGATTGTATAATCCTTATTCCTCCGAGTGTTTCTTCTGAAACGTTCAGGATTTTACCCAGCAGCTCCTGGCTGAACCAGCCTTTCTGTTTGAGTTTTTTGGAGATATAGGAAATCAGGATGCCTGATACCGGAAAGAATACGATGGTAAATAAAGTGAGTTTTACGGAGATGTAGAACAGTGCTGCAAAGTAGCCCACAATAATGAACGGGTCGCGCAGGAGTATCTGTATGGAGCTGACAACAGATACTTCCACTTCCTGTACATCGTTGGTCATAGTAGATAAAAGGTCTCCTTTCTGTCTTTCACTGTAAAAGCTGAGCGACTGTTCTGTAAATTTCTTATAAAGATCTGTACGTAACCTTAGCAGCACGCTCATCTTCAATCTTGTCATCACTCTGGAGCTCATATATCTTCCGAGGTTGGCTACGGTGATGCATACCCCGATAACAGCGCAAACAAAATACAGGGCACTTTGTTTGGTGCCGCTGGCTTCGATGAAGTGATAGAAGTAATAATTGAAAAGGTCTACGAAATAGCTGATGGTAAAAGAGAAAGTGGGATGAACAAGAGCAGCCTTGTTTTCTTCCACCTGCTGAAAAATCACGGTGAGCAATGGTATCAGCATTGCAAAGTTTACCATTCCGAAAATGATACCTACAAAAGTGTAGATAATATATTCCGGTAGGTAATGGTGCAAGGGAGTGGCGTACCTGAGTAATCGCTTGAAAGTATTCATTCCTGGTGCTTTAACGCTTGGCTTTTAATAAGCATGCAAAAATAGTATAATTACTTGACCCTGTACCTGTATTATATGTATTATAGTCAATCTTTCGGGGAAATGGTTAATTTCGCGTATAATAGGCATATGCAGTCTGATTCCTGATCCGGCCGGGGTAAGGCAGGGAGGACAAGCGCAGCAGCCGGTTTATTAACGATTAAAACTGAATGAGATGCAGGAAACAAAAAGGCAAAAACAAATAGGACAATTAATCCAGGAAGAGCTGAGTGATATATTTCAGCGTATGGGTTTTAATGTGATTGAGGGGGGGATGATCTCCGTGGCTGCCGTTAAAATGACGCCTGACCTGCTGGAAGCGAAAGTATATCTGAGTTTGTTCCAGATAAAGGATAACAACGAGATGCTGGAACGTATCAAGGAAAGAATGGGCGAAATAAAGAAGTCGCTGGGGATACGCCTGGGCAAACAATTGCGCCGCATTCCTGAATTGTCCCTTTTCCAGGATGATACACTGGAGTATATATTCAAGATGGAGGACCTGTTTAAAAAGATTAAGGATGATGACGCTAATATAAAGGGCGAAAATAAATAGCAGGAATGATCTGGCAATTTGCTTCCCGATACTTCAGCGCTAAAAAGTCTACTAATGCGATCAATATTATAGCATGGGTGAGTGTGGCGGCGATTGCAATAGGTACTGGCGCACTGATTGTGATATTAAGTGTATTCAATGGGTTTGAAGGGCTTGTAAAGTCGCTCTACTCTTCATTTTACCCCACATTGAAGGTGGCGCCAGCCACTGGTAAAACGATAGTACTGACTCCTGATCAATTGAAAGAAATTGGCCGCACGGCTGGTGTTGCACATTATTCAGAAGTGATAGAAGAAAAGGCGGTACTCCGTTATGGAGACGAGCCTACAATTGCTGTGCTGAAAGGTGTGGACAGCGGGTATAACAATGTAACAGATGTGAAGAGTAACATTGTACGCGGGCGATTTGATACGGGTGATAGTGTGGCTTATCGTGCGGTGCTGGGTTTGGAGCTGGAGGGAGCTTTAGGGGTTGATGTGGTGCATAGTCTTGCACCTGTTACGGTTTATGTACCCAGGAGGAACGTGAACGCTTTTGTGACCCTTGAAGATGCTCTGAACAATGGGATTCTGTACCCGACCGGCACATTTGCGATCCAGCAGGAGTTTAACAGTAAGTACATTATTACTCATATTAATTTTCTGCGTGGTCTGCTGGAGCTTGGTAATAATGAGATGTCGGCGCTGGAGGTCTCCATACGGCCGGGAGCTGATGAACAGGTGGTGAAGAGCAGGCTGCAACGTTTACTGGGAGTCCAATATAAGGTGCAGACGAGATATGAACAGAATCAGTCATTATATGCGATTATGCAAACGGAGAAATGGGTAGTGTATGTGATTCTCAGCTTTATTATGATCATTGCAGCGTTCAACATGATAGGCTCATTGTATATGCTGGTATTGGAGAAGCGGAAAGATATTACCATTCTTAAAGCTATGGGGGCGAGGAAGTGGCTGGTGATGCGGATATTTCTTGCAGAAGGGTTGATTATTGCGGGGATTGGTGCATTGTTGGGCTTTGTGCTGGGGGGCTTATTCTGTTTATTGCAACAGCGTTACGGGCTTATTAAGCTGGAGGGTACTTCTTTTCTTGTGGACGCTTATCCTGTGAGCATGCACTTCTCTGACTTTGTGTTGGTATTGGTTACGATTGTGGTGATAGGGCTTGGGGCCAGTTGGTATCCGGCCAGGAGAGCGGCTGAAGGAGGGATGGAGCTGAATAGTTATTAATAGCAGATAATACTATAAAGAGAAAGGAGCTGGTTTTCGCCGGCTCCTTTCTCTTTATATCAATTTTTTATTAGTAGTCTCCGAGTGTTTCCGGCAGTTGGGCCAGTGCTTTTGCGAGTTGTTCGTCGCTGGGAGCGATACCATGCCATTCGTGATGGCCTTCCATGAAATCAACCCCCTGCCCCATTACGGTTTTCATGATGATGGCGATGGGTTTGCCTTTACCGGTGAGGCTTCTGGCTTTTTCCAGGGTAGCTACTACCTCATCCATATCATTACCGTTCATGTGCAGTATGTGCCAGCCAAAGACTTCAAATTTGGCGGCTACGTCACCGAGGCCGGCTACATCGTTCGTTGTGCCATCGATCTGCTGACCGTTAAGGTCTATGGTGATGATAAGATTATCTACTTTATGATGGGGTGCAAACATGGCTGATTCCCATATCTGGCCTTCTTCCAGTTCTCCGTCTCCGTGGAGGGAGAAGACCAGGCTATTGTCGTTATTGAGCTTTTTAGTGAGGGCAGCACCAATTGCGACGCTCATGCCCTGGCCGAGAGATCCTGAAGCGATACGTACACCTGGGAGGTGTTCGTGTGTGGTAGGATGTCCCTGCAGGCGGGAGTTCAGTTTACGGAAAGTGCTCAGTTCCTGAACCGGGAAGTACCCTGACCTGGCCAGTACGCTGTAAAATACCGGGGAGATATGGCCATTGGAAAGGAAAAACATATCCTGACCACGACCATCCATGTCAAAAGGTTGCGGGGAGTGCTTCATTTCCTTGAAATACAAAGCAGTTAAGAAATCTGCGCAACCGAGTGAACCGCCTGGGTGGCCACTCTGAACGCCATGTACCATTCGTACAATATCTCTTCTGACCTGGGTAGCAATATCCTTGAGCTGTGGCATGATACTTGTTATTTTTTGTGCCGCAAAACTAATCGAATTTCGTGGAGTTTGTTGGCGTTGAACTTTTTTTTTGCGCGCTCAAATTATCAAATTTCCTGATTTTTTTAGCGTTTCTATACACATTTCGTTGAAATTAATATCTTTGCAAAATAAGCCCCACTAATGGAGAATGTATTAATTGCTACAGTCCTGAGTTTTGTTGTGACCTATTTTTCGATTCCGATACTCATTCGGGTAGCGGAGTTAAAACATTTGTACGACGAACCAGATGAAAGGAAGGCGCATAAACAGCGTATACCCACATTAGGAGGAATCGGCTTTTTCTCCGGGTTTATTATTGCTGCTACGATCTGCGTACCTTCCATGCCCAATTCGCCTTTCCAATATATGTTGGCGGCATTTTTCATCATTTTTATGGTTGGGATGAAGGATGACATTGTCGGATTGTCTCCCTTTAAAAAGCTGATCGGTCAGTTGATGGCCTCTTTTGCAGTTATCTACCTCGGTAATCTGCAAATTACCAGTATGTACGGTTTTCTGGGGATCAACGAACTGCCTCCCAACGTCAGCCTGATACTCACCTATTTTACGTTTATTGTAGTTATTAATGCGTTTAACCTGATTGATGGGGTTGACGGGCATGCAGGTAGTATAGGCCTGTTAGTTAGTGCCCTGCTCGGCGCTTATTTCCTGCACGTGGGAGAAATCACTTATGCAGTGCTGGGCTTTGCACTTGCTGGTGGTCTCGCGAGTTTCCTGATCTACAATATCTCTCCTGCAAAGATCTTTATGGGGGATACCGGTTCCCTGCTGATTGGGCTGGTAAACACTGTGCTGATATTAAAGTTCATTGATGTGGCTGGAAACCCTGCGGGAAAAATGCCTATTGGGGCAACTCCCGGGGTAGCTGTAGCTATACTGATTGTTCCGTTGTTTGATACGCTGAGGGTATTTGCAGTGCGTATGTTGCAGGGCAGGTCTCCTTTCTCCGCAGACAGGAATCATATACATCACTACCTGCTCGACCTGAAATTGAATCATAAGCAAACTACTCTGGTGTCGGTGAGTGTCAATGTTCTGTTTATAGCGTCGGCCTTTCTGCTGCAGGGTATCGGCACAACCTGGCTGACAATATCAGTAGTGAGCGCCGCCACCGTCTTTACCGGCATGCTTTACCTGGCCAGGAAGCGGAAGCTATCTATAAAACCTGCGGTAACAACTATTACTCAGCCTGCAGGCCAAACAGCATCACCTCCGAAAATACTGCGTGTAACCACCAACGGTGTATTACAAGACAAGTAACCACGGCTTAAGGATATTTTACCTAACAAAGGCTGCCATCGCAGCCTTTGTTGTTTTATTATTGAACCCTTCCTTTGACGATTAAAAGAAAACCTGTAGGTTTGCAGGCACTTAACTATTTATGTTATGCAAGATGATCTAACGCTTATCATGGATGATTCAGCAGACTCGATGAAGAAAGCCATCGGTCACCTCGAGCTGGAACTCACAAAAATCAGGGCCGGTAAAGCCAATCCTCAGATACTGGATGGCATTACTGTGGACTACTATGGCGCTCCTACGCCCCTTAGCCAGGTAGCGAATGTAAGTGTTGCCGATGCTCGTACCCTGACTATACAACCTTGGGAGAAAAACATGCTGCAGCCTATTGAAAGGGCTATTATAGCAGCAAACATCGGCATCAATCCACAGAATGACGGAGTAATTATCCGCCTTTTCCTTCCACCACTCACTGAAGAAAGAAGGAAGGAATTTGTAAAAAGGGTAAATGCTGAAGGTGAGACGGCGAAAGTAGCTATCAGGAACATTCGCCGTGATGGTATCGAGGCTATCAAGAAATTACAGAAAGACGGTTTGAGTGAAGATACCGCTAAAGATGCGGAAGGAACCATTCAGCAGCTTACAGATAAAAATATTGTGCTCATAGACAAGCACTGTGAGGTAAAGGAAAAAGAGATCATGGCTATTTAATGATCTGACAGATTTAAGAAATGCGTTCCGCCATAACGGGACGCATTTTTTTATGCCTGCCTGGCTCTGTTGACAAGGTATACCCCCAATAATATTACTCCCATACACAATACCTGCATCCATGTTATCGGCTCATTGGCCAGCAGCCCCCAGCCTATGGCCACTACCGGTAATGCATATGCGACCAGAGAAGCAAACATGGAACCCGCGCGTTTGATCAGCAGATAGAACAATACGGCCGCTACTCCTGTTCCCATCACACCCAATACCAGGCCCGCTGAAAGAGAACGCCATGGCGCTGTTTCCGTGGTGAACTGAGGAAAGAAATTACTAAAGAGCAGTACCGGAAATGAGAGAAGTCCGCAAAAGAACATGGCTACAGATCCCAGCTGCAGCGAAGGGAATCCTTTCAGGTGATGATGTACCAGACTGATATTTATTCCATAGCTTATTGTTGCAAGCACCACGAGAAATCCATAATACCAGTGACTGTTAGTATCAATACCCTTTGAGCTGAAAAGTACCACCACGCCAGCCAGGCCAACAGCTATACCTGTAAGCTGTGCTTTTCTGATTGGTTCCCGGAAGAGGAAGAATCCTGCCAGTAAGGCCATCAGGGGAGTAAGAGAATTGAGTATTCCGGCAAGTGAGCTGTCGATCTCTGTTTCAGCCAGGCAGAACAGAAAAGCCGGAAGACCATTCCCCAGTATCCCCGATAAAAGGATGACGGGGAGTTTATTGGCTGGTATTTGTCGTATAGCCGTGGGGAAAAAAGGTAGTAGTGCGATACCTGCAGCTACGAGCCGGAGGCTGGCAACCTGGTATGGTGTGAAAGCTTCGAGCCCGATCTTCATCAGAATAAATGAGCTACCCCAAGTCAGCGAGAGTAGCAGAAAAACGCCCCAGTGGGCCAAGCGATTATTCAAGATGGCATTTATTTAAGTGCACAAAGTTCAATATATAACCGGATTAAAGCAAAAATTAAATATGATCAGGGCAACACTTATTGCTTGATTTTGTTAAATTTAGAGACAAGAATGCAAATACATGAGTAAGATAAAGTTGTCAACCATCAGCACTACCGCTCCAAAGAAACTGGACAAAGAAAAGATCAAGGCTGAAACCCAAAGTATTTTACAAGAACTGGATGAGCTCCAAAATGTTCTTTATGCCCAGCACAAATACAGTGTGCTGATGGTGATACAGGGAATGGACGCCAGTGGAAAAGACGGGGTGATCAGAAAGGTGATGGGATCCCTTAATCCACAGGGATGTACGGTACACTCTTTCAAAGCACCTACCCAGGAAGAAAGTGATCATGATTTTTTATGGAGAGTACACATGCATGCTCCGGGAAAGGGTATGATACAGGTGTTTAACCGCTCGCATTATGAAGACATTCTGATCCAGCGGGTGCATAAGTGGATCGATGATAAGACCGTTTATAAAAGGATGCAGGCTATCAATGATTTTGAAAAACTACTAGCGGTACATAACAATACGCAGATTCTGAAATTCTACCTGCATGTTTCCCAGGAAGTGCAGCTGCAGCGACTTACAGAGCGCACAGAAGATCCTCGTAAAATGTGGAAGTACAATGAAAACGATCTGAAGGAAGCCAAACTATGGGACAATTATATGGAGGCTTATGACGACGCCTTCAATAAGTGCAGTGATGTGCCCTGGATCATTGTGCCTGCGGATCATAACTGGTATAAGGAGTATATAGTGGCACTAACGTTACGGGATACACTGAAATCACTGAAGCTGAAATACCCCCGGTTGAAGAAATAATCAATTAGTAATGAACTAGTTCCATATTAAGCGTTATTTTTGCGCCTGTATTATTAACCACAAAAAATTTGCAATATGTCGTTCATCAAAGAGTTTAAAGAATTTGCCATGAAAGGCAATGTAATGGACCTTGCGGTGGGTGTTATCATTGGAGGTGCCTTCGGAAAGATCGTTACATCCCTGGTAGATAATGTGCTTATGCCCCTTGTAGGACTCTTTACTCAAGGCAAAAACTTTAATGACTACTTTGTCCTGCTCGACAAAAGTAAAGGCGAATTTGCCACGCTGGCGGATGCAAAGGCAAAGGGTGTAGCTGTATTTGCTTATGGCGCTTTCATCCAGAGTATTATCGATTTCATCATCATTGCATTCTGCGTTTTCCTGCTCGTGAAATTCATGAACAGGATTTCCAAGAAGAAAGACGAAGCCCCGGCGGAGCCTACTACTCAGGAAAAGCTCCTTATGGAAATACGCGACGAGTTAAAAAAATCCAGATAGATAACCTTATTTCCCTGTATCCAGCTCTCTGTTCTTCAGGGAGCTGGATATTGTGTTTATATTAAAATTTAAAAAAATCAGCTAATGAAAAAATTTACTTTATCCATTGCCTGTTGTTTACTGTGCTTCTTTACGCTGCAGGCGCAGAATGACTGGATGAAGAAAGGCCGGGAAGGCGCCTTGTCAAACATTAAAAAAGACAAAAATGATACGGTTCCAGCACTCTGGAGGAAAGGGTTGAATCTGAATATCAATATCAACCAGGGAACCCTTACCAATTGGGCTGCTGGTGGTGATAACTTCACTTTTTCTCTCGGATCAACAGTATATGCCTGGGCATTTTACAAAAATGGCCGCCGCTCCTGGGATAACGTGGCGGATCTGGCTTACGGCTACATTAATACCACCAGTCTTGGGGCCCGTAAAAGCGATGACCGTATAGACCTCACGTCAAAATATGGTTATGAGATTGGCAAGAACTGGTATGTAAGCGGACTGGTGAACCTGAGAACGCAGTTCAGTGATGGTTTCATTTACCCGGCTGACAGTGCACCTTACCTTTCTTCCAGGTTCTTCTCCCCTGCCTACATTTTGGTATCTCCGGGCTTCGACTATAAGCCTGTGCCGGAGTTCTCCCTGTTTCTGTCGCCTGCAACTTCCCGCTTCGTGGTGGTAATGGACGACAGGCTCTCTAAACAAGGTGCCTATGGTGTGGATACCGGTAAGCACATGAAATATGAGATAGGCGCTTATTTATCAGCCAACTATATCAAAACTGTTGTGAAGAATGTAACCTACAAGGGACGGCTGGACCTCTTTTCTGATTACCGCCATAATCCGCAGAATATTGACGTGTTTTTCACCAATGCCCTGGAATTCAAAGTCAACAAATGGATATCCGCCTTGCTTACCTGCGACCTGATCTATGATGATGATGTAAAAGTGTTCGAAAACAAGAAAACGGGTGTTAAAGGGCCGCGCCTCCAGGTGAAACAGGTGCTGGGTATAGGTTTCACGGCGAAGTTCTGATTAGCGGGATTTTTATTAATTTTGATAGCACGCAAAGGCGCAGAGAACAGAGCTGCCGGTACTGTTTTGAAAATTTTTGCGGCTTCATGACCTCGCGCTTTTGTGTGTTTTATCGGGAATCTCTAAATATCATTGCGTGAGCGAACAAGTAACCTATAAGATCAAATTACCGCAGTTCGAAGGGCCTTTCGACCTGTTGCTGTTCTTCATAGAACGTGATGAGCTGGATATTTACAACATTCCTATCAATACTATCACACAAGAATTCCTTGACTACATTCATCATATCGAATCGCTGAATATAGAACTGGCCAGTGAATTTATTCTTTTTGTATCCACCCTGATGCGTATCAAGGCTAAGATGCTCTTGCCCCGTAAGGAACTGGACGAACAGGGTAATGAGATTGATCCGAGGATGGAGCTGATAGACAAGATCCTGGAATATAAGCGATACAAGCAGGCTGCCGCTGAACTCGCTGAAATGGAAGCTGAGCGTATGTTACAGATTAAACGCGGTAACATTGCAAAAGAACTGGCGGAAATTGGCGAGATAACCAGCGAAGGCACCGAAATACAGACCCTTACGCTCTTCAAGCTTGCACAAACCTTTGAGAAGGTAATACAACGGGTGAAGGCCCGCGATAATAAACCCCAGCACGTAGTTTATAAATATGACTACACGATGGAGGGCTCCAGGATGTATATGGAGGAGCTGGCCCGCGCGGAAAGGACACTTGCCTTCGAAAAAATATTCGACCATTGTAAAGACCGCATACATGCTATCTTCCTGTTTCTCAGCATGCTGGAACTGGTACAGATGAAGCATATGGGTATTATGGTGGGAGAAGGAAGAAATAACTTTATTATAGAATACATAGACCCGGCCGACAGGGAGGAAGAACCTGCCGGAACTTTAATAGATGGCTGAAAAACGTGATAATATCGGGATTATTTCCCTTCCAGCATATGCACAGATAAATCCCACTTTTGTGGTGTCCGGCTTATGCGAGCTGGGCAACAGTTTTTTTAGCCAGATCGGAGTACCCCACCGGCACGACTTCTATACCATCTACTGGATCAAGAAAGGAACGCTGTTACATACTATTGATACTACGACTCATGAAGTGAAGAAAAACACGCTGTTTTTCCTGGCACCGGGGCAGGTACATACGCTGCAGATGAGTGAAAGGATTGAGGGATATATGATTGCTTTCCAGGACGCCTTCATGTGTCTTAAAGATCAGGCGGAGACTTCCGGTATCAACTCTGGTCTTTTCTTCAACAGTCAGTTCAGCAGCGTTATCACGGTAGATGCGGAGCAATCCATAGACCTGGAAGCCATTGTACGGCTGATGCTGAAAGAACTGACCATGCGCGAGGCGGAATACGAAATGGCCTTGCATGGACTGTTACGTTATTTCCTGGTGCTGGTATCACGTATCAAGGGCGCCAGCATTGGTATTACACCAGAGCAGCACGCAGCGCATAACAGCTCTTTCTTCCTGAAGTTCAAAAACCTGATAGAAGAGAAATACCGCGAACTGAAAACAGTTTCCGACTATGCAGCCCTGCTGCACATCAAACCCGTACTGCTGAATGAAATCAGTAAACAGTTGTCTGGTATCACTGCCGGAGAGCATATCCGTAATCGCGTGATCCTGGAAGCACAGCGATACCTTTATAATACAGATCTCACAGCCAAGGAGATCGCCTACAAGCTTGGTTTTGACGACCCTCATTATTTCAGCCGCTTCTTTAAAAAGTACACTTCCCAGAGCCCTTCAGAGTTCAAAGAGGCCTCCCGCGGCGTTAGTTCCCAGGTGATATAAGCATGTTTTTGAAAAAAGTCCATCACTTGCGATGTTTTATCCATTTTGGATAGCTGTTGCAACATGTACTTTTGTGTAGTCTTTAGGAGGACATAAAAATGAAAACAACAAAACATGTAAGTCAGATTTTACAAGCTCCCGCTCCACATATGGTGGGTGACGGATTCAGGGTACATAGTGTTCTTTCCGGTGGCACACACACGGTGAACAATAAGATAAGCCCTTTCATTCTGATGGATTATGGCGCTCCTGCGTATTTTCCTCCCACCAACAAACCGCGTGGTGTGGATCAGCATCCCCACAAAGGATTTGAAACAGTGACGGTGGTGTATCAGGGAGAACTGGAGCATCGCGATTCTACCGGCAGCAAAGGCAAACTGGCCCCTGGTGATGTGCAGTGGATGACTGCAGGTGCAGGGATCGTACATGAAGAAAAACACGAAACTGAATTCAGCAAGCGCGGTGGTAAGGTGGAAATGGCCCAGCTCTGGGTGAACCTTCCCAAAGCATATAAAAATACCAAACCAGCTTACCAGAACCTCACCAAAGCGGACATCCCGGTAGTAAAGCTGGGAGACGAGAGTTATCTCAGGGTAATTGCAGGTGAGTTCAATGACGTGAAAGGTGCTGCCAGTACGTTTTCTCCGGTGAATGTATTTGATGTGAAATTGAAGAAAGGCGATAGTGTAACTGTATCTCTTCCTCAACATTTCAATACTTCCATTGTGATGTTGCATGGAGAGGCAGATATAAACGGAAGTGTGGCCAAAGCTGTAGAAACTGTGATGTTTGAACAGGATGGTACTGAGATCAATATCACTTCACTGGATGATGCTGCGATGCTGATTCTTAGTGGTGAGCCCATCAATGAGCCTATCGTTGCCTACGGTCCGTTTGTGATGAACACCGTGGAAGAAATCAACGAAGCCATCGATGATTATAACGCCGGAAAAATGGGATACCTAAACTAATACTAATTAAATCTATAACTACTAAAACTAAAAAGATATGACTACCTGGAAAATTGACGCATCGCACAGTGATGTGCAGTTTAAAGTAAAACACCTGATGATTACTACTGTAACAGGACAGTTTGCCAAGTTTGATGCAACCATGCAGACGCAGGACAACGATTTCAGCACTGCCAACATCACATTTGAAGCTGATGTGGAGAGCATCTCCACTCAGAACGAACAACGTGATCAGCATCTGAAAGCAGCTGATTTCTTCGAAGCGGATAAATATCCAAAGCTGACTTTCGTTTCGAAAGGAGTGAAGAAAGTAGACGATGATAATTATAAACTGGTAGGTGATTTAACTATCCGTGACAACACCCGCCAGGTAGAACTGAACGTGGAATTCGGCGGTGAGGTGGTAGATCCCTGGGGTCAGACCAAAGCGGGCTTTGAACTGAGCGGAAAGATAAACCGTAAAGAGTTTGGTCTTACTTTTCATGCAACTACAGAAACAGGTGGTATCCTGCTTTCCGACGAAGTGAAATTACTTGCAAGCGTACAGATGATAAAACAACAGTAAGTCATGGATATTCTTGAGAAATTAGAGTGGCGCTATGCCGTGAAGAAATTTGACAGCTCCAGGAAATTAACGAAGGAACAACTGGACCGTGTGATTGCAGCAACGAGATTGTCGGCTTCTGCATATGGTTTGCAGCCTTACAAAATACTGGTGATTGATAATCCGGAGATACGCGAAAGGTTGAAACAGGCTTCCTGGAATCAGCCACAGATAACAGATGCATCGCAACTGGTGGTATTTGCAAGATATGCCGATTTAAAGCCATATCACGTAGATGACTATACGAATAATATAGCTAAGACACGTAACGTAAATCCGGAGGATCTGGCAGGATTTGCCGGCATGATGAAGGGAACAGTAAACAGTCTGGACGCTCAGGGTGCTGCTGTTTGGACATCTAAACAGGCGTACCTGGCACTCGGCACATTGTTGACGGCCGCAGCAGCTGAAGGTATAGATGCCTGTCCAATGGAAGGGTTTAATGCGTCTCAATACGACGAAATACTTGGACTCAAAGAGAAGGGGCTTGCCTCCGTAGTGATAGCTGCCGTTGGATTCAGGGCTGCAGATGATCAGATGCAGCATGCAAAGAAGGTACGTAAACCTGTAAATGAACTGGTAGAAATAATATAAGAAGGGTAAAAGAAGTATCAGACGAACCTGATTACAGCGGAGATTGTAATTGCATATAAAGATGAGAAAACCATTCAGTATCACGCTGAATGGTTTTTTCGTTTTTATCTTCTCTTTTTTATGTAATTTGGGCCTCCACATGGATTAATCACCTCAAATAATAAACATTACTTAATATGAAAAGATTTGCATCCGCCAATTGGCAAGGCACCGGAAAAGAAGGTAAAGGTACACTGACGTCACAATCAACTGTACTGGACAAGACACAGTATTCTTACAGCAGCCGTTTTGAAGAAGGTGTTGGCACCAACCCTGAAGAACTGGTAGCTGCGGCTCATGCCGGTTGCTTCACTATGAAGCTCAGCTTTGTGATCTCCGGTGCAGGTTTCACTCCTGGTAACATTGATACCAAATGCACGATCGCTCTGGAAAACGGTGCTATTACTTCCAGCCACCTCGAGGTGAAAGCCAGCGTTCCCGGGCTGACTGCAGAGCAGTTCGCTGAAATGGCCGCTGATGCAAAAGCTAACTGCCCTATCAGCAAACTGTATAACACTGAAATCACCATGGATGCGACTTTGGTTTAGTCGTGATTTTTGTGATTCTTCAGATGAGCGAAAACTAATATTCAGATAAAGCGAAGAACCCGTTTAGTGTTTATCTAAACGGGTTCTTCGCTTTTATTTCATGTTCTGTCCACGGTTTTCAACATTTCATCCATTTATTTCCACTATGTTAATTACGATCTTTGCATTGTTATAAAAGGAGAATTGATTATGCAAAAGATTATTCATAAAGCAGGTACAAGAGGGTATGCTAATCATGGCTGGCTGAAGAGCCATCATACATTCAGTTTTGCCAATTATTATGACCCGTCAAGGATCCATTTCGGCGCATTGCGTGTGTTGAATGATGATGAGGTGAAGGGCGGAATGGGCTTCGGTGCGCATCCTCATGACAATATGGAGATTGTTTCCATTGTGCTGGATGGTAGCCTGGAACATCGTGATAATACGGGCAGGCATGAAGTGATCCGTAAGAATGATGTGCAGGCGATGAGTGCCGGTAAAGGCGTTGTTCACTCTGAATTCAACGCATCGAAAACAGATGATGCGCGCTTTCTGCAGATATGGGTTTTTCCTAAAGAAAGAAATATTGAGCCGCGTTACGATCAGCGTACTTTTGATCCTGCAACGCGTGAAAATGAAATGCAGGTGATAGTAGCTCCTGATGGCAACAATGGTGCGTTGCAACTCCATCAGGATACCTGGTTTACGCTGGGTAAATTTGATGAAGGCCACGAAGTTGAGATCAGTTCTAAGTTTCCCGGCAGTGGTAGTTATCTTTTCCTGATCAGTGGTGAAATTAAAGTGGCAGATGAAATATTGCAGGCACGGGATGCCATTGGTATATCTGATTATAATAACATAACAGTGAAGGTATTGAAACCGGCAGAGTTTTTGCTGATTGATGTTCCAATGATGAACTAATCACATACTGCTATATATTAACCCATTATATTGAAGGAAGATCAGCCGTAGCTGGCTGGTCTTTTTTATTTTATTTTTTGAAGTATTTAAAAACCATTATCCATGAAATCCTTACTGGAGCAGACTTACTGGGGAAACACCGTGCAGAATTATTTTATTGCCCTTGGAATTTTTGTAATACTTACGGTAGTAGTTTTTATTTTGAAGAGAATGCTGTTAAACCGATTGAAGAAATGGGCATCCGGAACAGACAGTAAAACTGACGATTTCATTATTCGCGGCGTGGAGCGTAAACTGGTGCCGCTGCTATATATTGGCGCCTTGTATGCCGCTATACAACCATTGAACATTGCGCCCAGGCAGGACAGGTGGATACATGTTTTCTTTTCCATCTGCATTACATTGTTTATTGTCAGGATGATCACTTCACTGCTGCAGTATTTGTTTGTAAGTTATCTTTCCGGTCAGGAGAGAGGTGCAGAGAAGGCCAAGCAGATTAAGGGTATTATGATTATTGTTTCTACGTTGATATGGGTAGTGGCTTTGTTGTTTCTACTCAACAACTGGGGATACAATGTAACTACTTTCATTGCGGGTCTCGGTATTGGTGGTATTGCCATCGCCCTGGCGGCGCAAACTATACTGGGTGATCTTTTCAGTTACTTTGTTATCTTTTTCGACAGACCTTTTGAGATTGGTGATTTTATTGTGATACAGGATAAAAGCGGAACTGTGGAATATATTGGTATTAAGACAACCCGTTTGCGCAGTATCAGCGGAGAGCAGCTGGTATTTTCCAATACAGACCTTACCAATTCGCGTGTACATAATTACAAACGTATGGAACGGAGACGGGTGGTATTTAAATTCGGTATTCCGCTTGGTACAGCCAAGGATAAGCTGGCATTGATTCCTGAGTTGGTAAGGAAAATCGTTACCGGTTTGCCGGACACAACATTTGACAGATCACATCTACAGGGATTTGGCAGTTCAAGTTTTGATTATGAGAATGTGTTTTATGTGCTGGGCAGCGATTACAACCTGTATATGGACAGACAGCAGGCGATCAATCTGCAGTTGATTGAAGCATTCAGGCGGGAAGGTATTGAATTTGCATTTCCTGTACAAACAGTATATCTTAACAACCAGACCGCAGTACAACAAAAAAACTAGCACATGTTATTAGCAACAGACCTGGATGGTACTTTCATTGGAGGGACGGCAGAAGACAGGGAAACATTATACGACATTATACGTAACAGCCGGGATATACAACTTGTGTTTGTAACGGGAAGGGGTATACGAAGTGTGCTCACTTTGCTGGAAGACGTTTCTATTCCGCGTCCTGAGTTTATTATCTGTGATGTGGGCGCTACTGTCACGCACCTGGCATCGCTGGCGGCAGTTGAGCCTGTTCAGTCGGGCATTGCAAAGTTATGGCCGGGAGAACAGGTACGTGAAGTTATGAAAAGCGTAAAGGGGTTGTTGCACCAGGAGGCCCAGCAGCAGTATCGTTGCTCCTATTACTACGATGACGCTACTGATATAGAAGCGGCCCGCGCTGCTGCAGATACGATGCAATGTGATCTTATTTTATCGGCTGGTAAATACCTGGATATATTGCCCAAAGGAGTGAATAAGGGGAATACGTTGCAGCAGTTACTGGAGGTGTTGGCTTTGCCGCATCAGCATGTGTTGGTAGCAGGCGATTCCATGAATGATTACTCTATGTTTGAAACGGGATTCAAGGGGGTGGTGGTAGGCGATTCGGAGCCCGAACTGGTAGCACGCACCGCCGGGATGCCGCAGGTGTTACATGCTGCCCGGAGTGGCGCTGGTGGCATTCTGGAGGCGATGGAATATTTTCCGGAGTTTGGTATTTATTTGTAAAACAGTTTAAAAGTTGTGTGGAAAGTTATGAGGGCGGCATTGAAAAAGGTTGTAACTTAGGATCAGGTCTTTTATCATAAAACCGGAATAGGTTAGTATTAAATGGATATTGAAACGGCGTTTGGGATAATGATGAGATGCGTTTTATTCATCATTTTAATCTGATAAATCAATACACCATGGAAATTACAACACAGCCTGATCTGATGGATCAGATCAATTCCTGGAAGGAAGAAGTGAACGATGTAAGAGGTGAAGTGAGAATGATGCGGGAAAGATTGGAACAGATTGTGCTCAGCCACGCTCCCAGGGAAGTAATGACACAGGTTGAGCATTTTGAAAACCGTTTTCTGCGCCAGCGCGAAGTTGCTGATGAAATGTTCCACGATATAAAGCAATGCGGCAAAAAGATCTCGAACGAGCCACAAAGAGTAGTACATGACGACCGCCCGGTTGACGACTACGATACCATGCAGCGCCGCATGGAGATTTTCCAGAAGTTATTTGCAGAACTTAAAGACGATTTCAACCACTTCATAACGCGTGACCTGTAACCCGGTCAGAGCATATGTTTAGCTTTGGTTTCTATTTTGTGAATGATGTCATCCAGTTGTTGAGTAGACTGGTGTAGCCAATCCATGAGCCTTGAGTTAAGATGGATATCCTTGTTACTCTTGTCGAACAGGTTGGTGATACTGAGAATAGAAACAACAGGACGGCGTATTTCGTGAGAATTGATCCATGCAATCTCACGCAGCACTTCGTTGCGTTCTTCCAGTTGTATTGCCTGTTTCACATGCATATCGATATCCTGTATCATACCAATCATGCGGGTAGGCACGCCGTTTTCATAAATGATGAAAGCGCGGTCAATAACGTATTTATAACTACCGTCACCGCAAGCAAAGCGGTATTGTTCAGACCAGTTGGAATTGAATGTGAGCATACTTTGCTCAAGCGAGGCCAGCACCTTGCCTCTGTCTGCCGGATGGAGGTTACTTTTCCACCAGCCGATGATATCTCCGCTGTCAGGTGGAATGTGCATGAAGAGCTTTTCCAGCCCGTGACTCCAGCTGACGGTATTGTTGAGCAGGTTCCGGTCATATACAGCGTCGTTGGTAGCTTGTGCCAGCAGTTCGTACCTGACGCCCAGCTGATGTGCTTCCCTGGCCTTTCTCACCTGGGCATCCACATCGATAGCCATGATAAACCGTGCATCTTTCCCGTAATAGGTGGTAGAGTGGGCATATATTTCAACAAAGAAGTTAGTGCCATTTTTCTTGCGATGCTTCCAGATACCGCGATATTCTACCCCGTTGCAGCGCTCGCGGATATTTTCCATCAAAGCGTCCACTTCTTCTTTTTCCCGTATATCCGTTAGTGTTAGATTGCGGAATTCGCTTTCGGTATAACCATATTTCTCAACAGCAGCCTTATTGACGGCCATAAACTTCAGGGTTGGTTTTTCATATATCCACATGGGGATAGGATGATCATTGAATAGCTGCTGGTATTGAATTGTGTGGTAAGTTTTCCGGATAAGAGAAATGAGGATAATAATAAAGGCGATTGCTGACAACGCTTCAGCAGCGATCAGCCATTTTATCTGCACAGCATTATCTTCCGCAGTGATCAGATTGGCATTGATACCAATGATGATACTGAGAAGAAACAGGCATCCAAGTTTCAATGGGGTGGTTCGCATGACCAGATTTTGTATAATAAGTTAACAAAAATAATTGCAATGTAAAAACGATAGCATCAAAATTATTGATTGCTATCACTGTTTATATGGTGATTTTTACAATTCAATTATTACTTCGTCACTTTCCGGGTAACCTACGCATGTAAGCACCAGTCCTTCAGCGAGCTCTTTATCTGTGAGCACTTTATTGACAGGCATCCAAACTTTACCACTTACGCACTGTGCTGTGCATGATCCGCATACGCCGCCTTTGCAACTGTAAGGCAGTGCCACATTATGCTCCAGGGCATAACTGAGGATGGTCTGGTTAGCGGGTATAGCTAAATGAAATTCTTCACCGCGTGAACGAATAGTCACCTGACGCGTGGTGGTGTCTGTTGGCAGCTGTATTTTCGCGAGTTTAACATCTGTATTAACTACAAAATTCTCCTTGTGCAGCTGATGTTCCCGGAAGCCCATAAATGTAAGGGTGAGCAGAATGGTGCGCATATAATCCGGTGGTCCGCAGAGAAAGAACATTGCATCCTGTTTATTGAAGCGCAGATGTTCATTGACGAGGATTTCCAGGATGATGTTGTTGAGTCTCCTGTAAACGTGATGGCTGTCGGGGTCGTTACTGAAGAGATGAAGGATCTGCAGTTGCTGACGATGCATTTGCTGCAGAGACTGCAGCTGTTCGTAAAATATAGTCTGATGCGGAGAAGGGCTGCTATAGATCAGGGTAACTTTCGCGGTGGGTTCATTGACCAGTATTTGCTTCAGCAGCGAAAATACGGGTGTAATTCCGCTTCCGGCGGCCAGCAGGAATATATCCCTGGGAGTGGTAACGGGCTCCAGTAAAAAGCGGCCTGATGGCTCGAGGGTAGTAATGGTATTTCCTATTTTCCAGGTGCGC
>NZ_DATLKJ010000129.1:0-14386 GCF_035538455.1 Chitinophaga sp. | reverse complement strand
ATGTGCTGAAGTTACGCTCACAGGATGGTAAAGTCCGTGAATACAAGGGTTGGATATTGCTGGTTAGATAAACAGGTTTAAAAATTATGTGTATGAAAGGAAAATTTAAAATTCTGTTCCTGTCCATACTGGCGGTGATATTTGCAAGAGAAACAACCGCCCAGCAGAATGTACAGTTCAGTCAATATGTATTCAATATGTTAAGCGTGAACCCTGCATATGCAGGATACAAAGGGGATTGGTATCTCAATGGTGTGTACCGACATCAGTGGGTGAATTTCCCTGGTGCACCGCAGACGGGGGCGGTATCTATCGATGGCCTCACCGGTGCGCGTGATGAACGTGTAGGAGTAGGAGCACAGCTGACAGTGGATAAGCTGGGTCCGCAGGAGATCCTTTCTGCATATGGCTTTTACTCTTACCGTATCCCGCTGGATGAAGAAGATACCCGCCGTTTGTGTATCGGTCTTGGCGGCGGTATCACGCAATACAGTATAGACGGTACTGCGTTGAAGTATGTAGATGACCTGGATCAGGCTATCCCGTTGGGTAAAACTTCGCAGATTATACCGGATGCACGTTTTGGCGTGTACTACTATACACCGAAATTTTATGTAGGCGCTGCTGTGATGGACCTTTTCTCGCTCTACACAGATAATTCACGGTACTACTGGGGAGGATATAATTACAAGACGATCCGCAAAACACAGCACCTGTATGTGAATGCAGGTTACTTGTTTGACCTGTCGGAGAATCTGAAGCTGAAACCTTCCATCATGTGGAAAGAGGATTTTAAGGGTCCGTCCAATTTTGATTTTACAGCGTTTCTGCTGATTGCAGAAAAGCTGTGGATAGGCGGTTCCTACAGAACGGGTGTGAAGTTGTGGAGTAAACCTGCGTTGGACAAAGAGCTTGAGCAACTGGATGCAGCGAGCGCCATGGTAGAATTTTATGCCACACCGCAACTCCGGATAGGATATGCGTACGATATTACTATTAACAAATTGGCCAGCTACCAGCAAGGGTCTCATGAAATATCAGTTGGCTATCTGTTCAATAATAAAAAGTATAAATCACGTACTGTTAGTCCCAGGTACTTCTAAAATCAATCGAGGCAATGCTGAAACAATTACTATCTCATATTTTCGTATATACGTTACTGCTAGTAAGCCTGCAGCTGGACGCACAGGAGCAGGTACCGCTCAGTAAGCGTGCAGATGAGCATTTCAGGAGATCCGAGTATGCGAAGGCCGCAGGCTTGTATGAAAAAATCCTGCGTACACGCAGAGGTCGTAAACAGGCGCCTTTTATTATTGACAGGCTCGCGACGAGTTATCGTTTATACAATCAGTATGAAAAGGCTGCCTATTGGTATGCACAGGCGCTGAAAGACAGTACAGGTGCAAGCGACAAACGTTTATATTATGGGGATATGCTTAAGTCGCTGGGCCGTTATGCAGAAGCGAAGCAGCAGTACCAACTGTATCCTGATCAGCGGCGGGTTGCCGCCCGTATTGCCGGTTGTGATTCAGCAGCCTTCTGGCAATCGCAGCCAGCATATGCACTGCTCGAAAATGTGAAAGGTGTTAACAGCAGAGCGAACGATTGGGGCGCTACCTGGTATAATAAGCAGATCGTGTTTGTGTCTGACAGCCTCCGGCATGATATCTGGTATGTGAAGGGCAGCAGGCGGCGTTATGGCAGGAATAATGAGGCTTACGGCAAATTGTATGCAGCGGAGAGCACAGCTTCCGGCATTGGTTATGTGAAAGATTTTTCGGCCTACATTAATGATTATCCGTATCACGTTGGTCCGGTGGTGTTTTCATCACAGGAGGATACCGCTTATGTAACTGTTACCAATCCTGCCCGCAAGGTACCTTATAACAAGCGTGATATACCAGTATATGGCACGCGCCACCTGGAGCTGCTGATGTTTGTGAAGCGCAATAATAAGTGGCAAACGCCGGTGGCCTTCCCATATAACAGTAACGATTACTCGACCGGGCATGCCGCACTAAACCCTGGGGGCAATATATTATACTTCTCCTCTGACAGACCTGGTGGTTCCGGCGCTACCGACATCTGGTACAGTGAAAAGCAGACAGATAATACATGGGGTACACCACAGAACTGCGGCAGTATTAATACAGTTGATGAAGAGGAGTTTCCCACTGTGGGACCGGATGGTACTTTGTATTTCTCCAGCAAGGGTTGGCCGGGGATGGGGGGCTTCGATATTTTTGCAGCAAACGGCAGCAGAAACAGCTGGTCAGCACCTGTAAACCTGCGGTTACCTTTTAATGCTGCCGGTGATGATTTTTATTATGTGGTGAATGGAGAAGGGAAAGGATTTATTGCATCGAACAGGACTGGTGGAAAGGGGGAGGACGACATATACAGTTTTGCTGCGCCGCAAACTGTGCCTGGTTTGACGCCACTGCCGGTTCCGCTGTTGCGTATTCCGTTTACAGGTGAGATCTGTGTGCCGGTGTCGGCCTGCGTATATCTATACAACAAAACCCGTGGTATGGGATGGTGCTATATTGTAGAGCCACCTTCCGGCAGGATCGAAGCCAAGCTGGAGGCTGATGCTGAGTATGTAATAAGAGTGCATTACAATAATCGTACTGATAGTTATGAATTCAATACCCGCAATATAACAGGGACGGACGCCCTTAATAAATCATTCTGTCCTTCTGATACGAAGAAGATGGAGCCTCCGGCTTCTCCCCACAAAGAAAAACATCCATCACCTCACAAAAAGAGTAAAAAGCGGGTGGTACATCATAAGAAGAAGAAGTAAAATCAATTGATTATCTGTCAGGTATAAATTTTTGCCGATTGTATTTGGTTTATATCATAAACTAGTTTAGTTTTGATGAGAATTAACTCCCAACTATGTCAAGAGTCAACCTTTATCTATGTTTCTTTATTTTTTTACCTACAGTACTGTTTGCACAGAATAAGATAAGTGGCAAAGTTACTGATGGTAGAAAACGTGGATTGTCTGGTGTGAACGTTTCTTTAAAAGGTTCATATGATGGCGCTACTACTATGGCGGACGGTAGCTTTTCCTTTACAACTTCAGCCAAGGGGGATCAGATATTATCTGCCAGCATGCTTGGTTATCAGTCGCTGGAATTGAAAATCAAAGCGGATAGCAGTCAGCAGTTGATGATTGTAATGAAGAATGTGACCAATGCACTCAAAGTTGTGACTATTACAGCGGGGAGTTTTGAAGCCAGCGACGACAAGAAAGGCAATGCAGTGCTTAAACCGCTTGATATTGTGACTACAGCTGGTGCTGGGGCTGATATTGCTAATGCCATCAAAACTTTGCCGGGCGCGCAGCAGACAAATGACCGTGAAGGATTGTTTGTGCGTGGCGGTACGGGATATGAAACACAGGTGTTGATTGATGGTATGTTGGTAAGGAATCCTTTCCAGAGTAGTTTGCCTGCGATACCGGGTCGTGGCCGATTTTCGCCGTTTCTCTTTAAAGGCACTACGTTCAGCAGCGGTGGATATTCCGCGCAATACGGTCAGGGGCTTTCATCTGCACTGGTGCTTGAATCGATAGACCTGCCGCAGCGTTCTTCGTCTTCTATCGGTCTTTCTCTCATTGGTGCAAGTGCGGGCATTGATAATCTGACGAAAGACAAAAAAACATCTTATGGTGTAGAAGCAGATTATACTAATCTGTCGCCTTATTTCCAGGTGGCTAAGCCTCAACGGACGCCTGATCTTGGGCCGGAGAGTTTTGGTACTTCCCTTAATTTCCGCAGAAAGACCTCATCTACAGGGATGCTTAAATTCTATGGTTACGGTAACTGGAGTAAAATGGGATTCAGCAATAACAGTCTTGAGTATCCCGATTATATAGAATCTAATCAGGTTCGTAATCAGAACATATATACGAATATGACTTACCGGGAAAATATTGCTCATGGATGGCGCCTTTACCTGGGTGCTTCATTCAGCAGTAATACCGATAAGATAAAGTCAGACACGCTATTTAAAGTCCCTGTTGGGAGTTTGATTAAGGTGCGCTCAGACCTCACGCAGGCGCGCGTAATGTTCACAAAGGATATAGGTAGGTTGTCTTCACTGCGCTTTGGCGGCGAATATCAGTATGCAGTGGAGCGTTCTTCTTTCAATCAGCTGAACGCCAATTATGCGGATAATTATACGGCGGGTTTTGCAGAAGCGGATATTTATTTTTCACCGCGCTTTGTAGGTCGTGCAGGTGGCCGTGCAGAATACTCTTCTGTACTTGGGAAAATGAACCTGGCGCCACGTGCTTCGCTTGCATATAAACTGAATGAGATCAGCCAGTTTTCGGTAGCCTATGGTGATTACTATCAGAAGCCGGAGCCGCAGTATATCCGTTTTGATCACGGACTCGGCTATATGAAGGCTACGCATTACATTGCTACTTTTCAACGTATCTCTACCAGTTATACTTTCCGTACAGAGGTTTTCTATAAAAAATATACTGATCTCGTTAAAACGGTACCTAATTATAATAATAACGGTAACGGTTATGCGCAGGGGCTGGAGATTTTCTGGCGCGACAAGAGAACCTTTAAAGATGTGGATTACTGGATTTCGTATTCTTACCTCGATACCAAACGTGATTTTCTCAATTATCCCATGCGTGTGCAGCCGGATTTTGCGGCTAATCACACTGCCAGCTTAGTATTCAAGCGGTTCTTCCAGAAACTGATGACGAATGTGGGGGTTACTTATAGCTTCGCTTCGGGCCGGCCGTACTATAATCCGAATCTGCCTGCTGATAAATTTATGTCTGAAAAGACGATCAACTATCATGCATTGGGCGTGAGTGCCAGCTATCTGACAACTATCCGGAAAGCATTTACCGTATTTGTGTTGTCAGTAAGCAATGTACCTAACAATAAGCAGGTGTATGGTTACAACTATTCCCGCGATGGGTTGCGCCGCAACGAGATTGTACCGTTGGCTCCCCGCTTTGTATACGTGGGGATGTTCATGAACTTTGGTATCGACAGACGGCAGGATGTTATTGATAACTTATAATTCCATACAAATATGAAACGTATCTTTCTTTCTTTATTTTTTATTGGCGGGCTGGCAACAGCAGCCCTGGCCCAGAGCGCACAGTACCAGGAGGTAATGACCAAACAGGTAGGCGAACTGGATAGCGTCAGCACGTTCACACTGGACAACATGCAACAGAAAGCCAATACTTTCGAGCGTATTGCTGAGGCAGAGAAAACCCAATGGCTTCCTTACTATTATGCTGCTTATTGCGAAGTAATGACGGCCTTCATGCAGAAGGACAACAGCCTGAAAGATCCGTTGGCCAACAAGGCAGAAACCAACCTGGATATGGCAGAGGCCCTGAGTCCCAATAATTCTGAGATCGCCTGTATACGTTCGCTGGTAGCTACCGTCAGACTGATTGTAGATCCAATGAACAGAGGACAGAAGTATGGCATGGAGTCTGCCAAGCAACTGGAGCAGGCCAAAACATATAACCCGGAGAACCCAAGGACATATCTGCTGAAAGGGGAATCGCTGTATAGTACGCCGGAGGCTTTCGGTGGCAGTAAAGAAAAGGCGAAAGTGATGTTTGAGCGTGCATTGGAGAAGTTCACGGCATTCAAGCCAGAAAGCAACATTGCACCACATTGGGGTGAGCCACGTGTTCGTATGTTTCTGAGTCAGTATAAATAACTATCTTATATTAAAACGTAAGTGTTTTGCCGGGGTGCAGCAGATGCACCCGGCAAAATGTTATTAATGATGATTGATCAAAATTGAATAGTATGGACTTTAAGGATCTGGACCCGGTATTGCATTCACAGCTAAGGCTGGCGATTATGTCTGTGTTACTGAGTGAGCAAGAAGCAGAGTTTACTTTTCTGAAAGAGAAAACAAATGCAACAGCAGGTAACCTGAGTGTACAGATCAATAAGCTACGCGATGCCTCTTATATTGAAGTGATAAAGCAGTTTAAGGAGAATTACCCGCAAACTATTTGCAAGATAACTGCCAAAGGCAGGAAAGCCTTTGAGAATTATGTAAACTCGATCCAGTCTTACCTGAATATAGGTAAACCCAAGGGCTGACAGCCTATTCAGACGCGAGTTCCGTCTTCTTCAGCGGGTTCTTTGTATTTTCCGCATAACGGGTGCGTTGCTCGAGAATTTCGAGGCAGGTAAAGATGGCCTGTCTGATAGATCCGGGATCTGCCAGGTTTTTACCGGCGATATCAAAAGCGGTGCCGTGGTCGGGGGAGGTGCGTACAATATTTAATCCGGCAGTATAGTTAATGCCTTCGCCGTTGGCGAGGGATTTAAACGGAATAAGGCCCTGGTCGTGATACATAGCGAGTACACCATCGAACTGGCGGTACATTTCGCGTGCAAAGAAAGCATCAGCGCTATATGGTCCGAAGCAGAGGAGGCCATTGCCTTTAGCGTGCCTGATGGCGGGGATGATCTGGTCTATTTCTTCATGACCGATGAGGCCTTCATCGCCGGCATGGGGGTTGAGGCCCAATACAGCGATACGTGGCTGATCTATTCCAAAATCCTTTACCAGGCTGTCTTTCATCAGCTGCAGTTTGGAAAGGATATTTTCCTTAGTTACATATTTTGCAATTTCCGCTACCGGCACATGTTCTGTGAGCAGGCCTACACGCAAGTTTTCGGCAGTCATGAACATGAGAACGTCTTTTGCATTGAAGGCATCTTTCAGGTAGGGAGTATGTCCGGTGTAGTTGAAGCTGGCGCTTTGTATGTTGTTTTTGTGGATGGGAGCTGTTACAAGCCCTTGTATGTGGCCATCTTTCAGGCATTGGATGGCAGCTTCCAGTGCGCGGGCTGCATATTTGCCGCCGGCTTCGTTTAATACGCCGGGAGTGATTTGTATTTCTTCTTCCCAGCAGTTATACACATTTACCTGCTTATGGTTAAGGCGGGTAAAGTCTTTTATGCTTTGATAATTGAAATTGTTTTCATTGATAAGCTTCCGGTAGAAATTGATCGTTTTGTTAGATGCAAAGATCACCGGCGTGCAGAATTCCATCATCCTGTTGTCTGTAAAGGTTTTGATGATGATTTCTGCGCCAATGCTGTTGATATCACCTATGGTGATTCCTATTACCGGTTTGTTAGTATGGGTGTTACTCATGCTGATTGCCTCCAATGAGGGGCAAAGATAAGGATTTAGCTTTTAGTCTTCAGCTTTTAAGTTGGCCTTCCCGATGGTTACCGCTTAAAGGGGCCGGAAGCTAAAAGCTGAAGGCTAAGCCCTAAATCCTTATCTTTGTTGCCTGCATGTATACATTAAAGAAATCACTAGGCCAGCATTTCCTCACAGATGAGAACATGTGCAGGAAAATCGTGGAGTCGTTGCCAGTAGTTCAGGGCCAGCAGGTGCTGGAGGTAGGTCCCGGTGGGGGCGCTATTACAAAATACCTGTTGCAGCTGCCGGACATACATTTCAAAGCGATTGAGCTGGATACCGAGAAGGTACAGTATCTCGAGAAGACTTATCCGGATATCAGGGGAAAGCTTATCAATGTGAGTATCCTGGATACGGTTCCTCCGTTTGAGGGCGAGTTCCGGATCATTGGCAATTTTCCTTACAATATCTCCACCCAGATTATGTTCAAAGTACTGGAATGGCGCTCCCACGTTGACGTGGTGGTAGGCATGTTCCAGAAGGAAGTGGCGCAGCGTATAGCGTCGGGCCATGGTAATAAGGATTATGGTATCCTGAGTGTGCTGATGCAGGCATTCTACAAGATAGAGTATCTGTTTGAAGTACATGAGAACTGTTTTAATCCGCCGCCCAAGGTGAAATCCGCCGTCATCCGTTTGACCCGGCTGGAAACGCCGGCGGCTATAGCTTCTGAGCGCAAGTTTTTTGTATTGGTGAAAACTGCTTTCAACCAGCGTCGTAAGCAGCTGCGTAACCCGCTGAAGGCATTTTTCGATAAAGAATTTTTAAAGGACCCGATCTTTTCCAAAAGAGCGGAAGAATTGACTGTCGCTGATTTTGCAGCATTATCCCATAAGATGATATGAGCAGGAAAGTATTAGTAACGGCGAAGACACATCCGTATTTAACAGATCAGTTGCAGCACAAAGGCTATGAAGTGATTTATGAGCCTTCTATTTCATACGACGAAGTATACAACAGGATCAGGGATTGTGAAGGGTTGATAGTAACAACCCGTATCCGGGTAGATAAGCGGATTATTGACCATGCCGCGCAATTGCAGTGGATTGGGCGTTTGGGTTCCGGCATGGAGCTGATAGACGTACCGTATGCGGAGAGCAAAGGGATACATTGCGTGAGCAGCCCGGAAGGTAACCGCGATGCAGTAGGGGAACAAGCCGTAGGCATGTTGCTTTGCCTGATGAATAATGTGTTGAGGAGTAACCTCCAGTTGAGAGAGGGGATCTGGGAACGTGACGGTAACAGGGGGTATGAACTGAATGGCCGTACCGTGGGCATTATAGGCTATGGCAATACCGGTAGCATCTTTGCACACAAGCTCAGGGGTTTTGATGTGAAGATACTGGCGTATGACAAATACAAAAAAGGATTCGGTACTTCAGAAGTGCAGGAGGCAAGCCTGGAACAGATCTTCAGCGAGTCGGATATAGTGAGTCTTCACCTGCCGCTCACTGACGAAACGTTGCACCTGGCGAATGCGGCTTTTTTCGGATCGTTTGCCCGCCCTGTGTGGTTTATGAATACTGCGAGGGGCAAGCTGGTAAATAACAATGATCTGATAGCTGCGCTGAAAGAGGGTACGATAGCAGGCGCCTGCCTGGATGTGTTGGAAAATGAAAAGCTGGCCAGCTTTTCTGCTGTTGAAAAGGAACAGCTGGAGTTCCTGTTGAAGGCGCCCAATGTTATAGTTACACCGCACATTGCGGGCTATTCGCATGAGGCCAGTATTAAGATGGCGAGGATTGTGCTGGAGAAGCTGAATATCATTTGACCGTTGTTTGATCCCTTGGATCGGGTCGATTTAAAAGATTGATTTTCAATTGATTTAAATCGACGTGGCTACTTTTTTTTCTTTAGGCTAAATTTATTATATTTGCAATAACACCAGAAAGCAACGCTTCCGTGCGAACGGAGGCGTTGATTTTTTTTTCTTAGAACCTATAAAAATAATGCAGGTTATGTCTGGCATAAACTATGTTACAAAAGAGACCCTGGACCAAATGATGAACGAATTGAGCATCCTTAAAACAAAAGGACGCGCAGAAATTGCCAGAGCTATTTCTGAAGCAAGGGAGAAGGGGGACCTGAAGGAAAATGCCGAATATGATGCAGCCAAAGAAGCACAAGGAATACATGAAGCAAAAATTGCTATACTGGAGAATGCTATAGCTACCTCCCGTATTGTAAATGCGGATGCTATAGATACCTCGAAGGTATCTATATTGTGTAAGGTTACTATTACCAATATGGCCAATAAGAAAACCGTTACTTATCAACTGGTATCTGAGACGGAAG
The DNA here is from genome assembly GCF_035538455.1 of Chitinophaga sp. Classification (GTDB taxonomy): domain Bacteria; phylum Bacteroidota; class Bacteroidia; order Chitinophagales; family Chitinophagaceae; genus Chitinophaga. The sequence goes on along the minus strand of NZ_DATLKJ010000129.1, from coordinate 4,855 downwards.
CTGATCTGAAGGCAGGTAAGATCTCTGTTACTTCTCCAATTGGTAAGGGTTTACTTGGCAAGCAGGTTGGAGATGTGGCTGATGTGCAGGCGCCTAATGGAGTCATCAGATTCAGGATAGACGAGATTTCTGCGTAAGCAGAAATACCCCAAGGAACTTTTTAAGGCCTTCGCTATGGCGGAGGCCTTTTTTATTTGGAGATTTATTTCTGATATTTGCCTGCCTGGCTGACAGAAGAGACAGACTTATTTTTAAAACCCAAATGACCAGATAATATGACCATCTTCACAAAAATCATCAAGGGCGAGATCCCCAGTTATAAAATTGCTGAAAACGATCATTTTTACGCCTTTCTGGACATTTTCCCGCTGGTAAAGGGGCATACACTGGTGATACCCAAAACGGAAACAGATAAATTCTTCGATGTATCTGATGAGCTGATGCAGGAGTGGTTAGTGTTTGCGAAACCTATAGCGAGGGCTATAGAAAAAGTGGTTCCCTGCAACCGTATAGGCGTGAGCGTGGTGGGGCTGGAAGTGCCGCACGCGCATATGCACCTTATTCCCATCAATTCTGCAGATGATATGAATTTCTCGCGCAGTAAACTGAAGTTTTCCCCGGAGGAGTTTAAAAAAATCCAGGCACTTATAACAGCGGAACTGTAGGTTGTTTTATTTGCCAGGGACATTGAACCGGAATCCTACGCCGTGGAGTGTTTCCAGTTTTATATGTGGATCTGATTTAAAGTGCTTTCTGAGTTTGGTGACAAATACGTCCATACTTCTGCCGAGGAAGTAGTCGTCTTTGCCCCATACCTGAGACAGTATTTCTTCTCTTTTCAGGGTTCTGTTAGGGTTATTGCATAAGTACTTGAGCAGTTCTGCCTCTTTCTGGGTGAGTGAAATGGAGATTTCGCCTGATTCGTTATACAGGCGTAGATCCTCATAGTCAAAGGTCAGTTTGCCAATGGTGAATACGTTGGCCCTTTCAGTTGCGGTGGCTCTGGTTCTTCTCAGGAAAACTTCGATACGCAAGATCAGCTCCTGCATGCTGAATGGTTTGCTGATGTAGTCATCTGCACCGATACTGAGTCCGGCAATCCGGTCTTCTTTTTCGTTTTTGGAAGTGAGAAAGAGAATGGGTACGTGGCCATTGACTTCACGAATTTGCTGTGCCAGGGTTAATCCGTCTTTTTTGGGCATCATTACATCCAGCAGCAAAATATCAAAGGACCGTAACTGGAATTGTTCCCATGCGGCCTGGCCGTCTGTACTGTGCACCACTTCATAGCCCGCTTCTTCCAGTCTTTTTTTCGTAGCTGCACCTATTAACTGCTCATCTTCCACCAATAGGATTCTTGCTTTCATATCTGCCTGATGCTGATTATCGTAAAAAAGCTTGCTGTACATTTTCTGTTCAACAAATGAAGATCAATTTTCATAGTATAACCCGTTTCCGGCGAAGCCGGGTGGTTTTTTGAGTTTTTAACAGGAATTTCAGACAAAGTAACTACAATTTACGAATTTATGAAATAAGCTTTTAACCACTGGTAATGGTCAGCGGGCAATCCTTTCAGGATGCTGCTGCAGGAATTGGTCCCAGCCTTTTGCCTTCGATGCGCCGGCTAAGGGGTTTGATTCCTGGTAGAAATGACAAACGGCTACCGCCAGGGCATCAGTGGCATCATAGTATTCGGGGCGATCTTTGAGGTTCAGGATATGTTTCAGCATATGCCATACCTGTTCCTTGTCAGCATTACCATTGCCTGTAACGGATTGCTTTACTTTCTTGGGGGAATATTCTGTTACCGGCAGGCCGGCCTGCATGGCTGTTGCGATGGCTACTCCCTGCGCACGCCCCAGTTTAAGCATACTTTGTACGTTCTTTCCATAAAAGGGGGCTTCAATAGCAAACCCAGTTGGGGTAAATTGCCGGATCAGTTCATTTACACGTGTATTGATCAGTTGTAGTCGCTCATAATGATCCTTCAACCGGGATAATTTGAGAACATTCATTTCTATCAGGCTGACATTTTTACCATCTACAAGTATAAGCCCATAGCCCATTACCAGCGTACCGGGGTCAATGCCTAGAATTATTTTTGACTTGTTTGCCAACCACAGTATATTTTTGCAAAAATTTTGATATCTGAACAAAAGTACCAAAATAATTCTCAATTACTTACTAGGGGCGGGGCTTTTTACCTGGTTGGCGTATTCTATTTACAGTCAGTTAAGTCACCGTGATAACCTGCAGCAGTCGATGATTCAGATGCAGGATTCCCTGCAGCGTAAAGGCTGGACCGGTATCGTTCTGGTATTGGTGCTCATGATATTTAACTGGGGGCTGGAGGCGCGGAAGTGGCAGAAGCTTGTAAAGCCGCTGGAGCGTATTTCTTTTATGAGGGCTTTCAGTGCTATCCTTTCTGGGGTTTCTTTGTCTATCAACACCCCTAATCGTATAGGCGAGTATGGTGGCCGTGTGCTGTACCTCAGGAACCATAACAAGCTGAAAGCCATTGCGGCCACTATAGTAGGTAGTTTCAGCCAGTTGATCGTGACTGTTATTTTTGGGTTAATTGGCATGATCTATTATATCAATAACTTCACGCTGGTAAAGGGGAACAGTTATTTTCCCCCCAATTTCTGGGAAAAAATATTGTTTGGTGTGCTACTTGTAATTTGTGTGCTGACGATATTGTTATATTTTCGGTTGCAGATTATTCTGGCTGTGTTTGAAAAAGTACGGTTTCTTCGCAAAGCGAAGGTCTTTGTACAGATCATTGTGAAGTATTCATCAAGCGAATTACGTTATCTGTTGCTGCTTTCAGCCTTGCGGTATATGGTCTTCTCGGCACAGTATTTGATTTTGCTGGACGCTTTGGGGCTTGAGTTTATGTGGTGGCAGGCTTTCCTGCTGAACAGCGTAATTTACCTGGTGATGGCTGTGGTGCCCACTATTGCTATTGCGGAGCTGGGGCTTCGCGGGAAAGTGAGTATTTACTTTCTTGGATTGATCAGCTCCAACACAGCCGCCATTATTGCAGCAACTGTCGGGATCTGGTTAATAAACCTGGTCTTGCCGGCCGTATTGGGAAGTGTACTGCTTTTAGGAGTAAAAATTTTTAAGGAAAAATAGATTCCGGCAATGAGGAACCTTCTACTCATCATCTTCTGTTTGGCCGCCTGTGTCCACCCCGCTGAAGCCCAAAACGACTTCTGCTCTATCCGCAATACCAGCTTCTCGGTCGGAGAGAATATCACGTTTAAAGTGATGTATAACCTCGGAAGAATGTATGTAGGCGCCGGCGAAGCCAATTTCACCGTTACCCTTGAACGCTTTGCCAATCGCGACGTATACCATATCATCGGAGACGGCAAAACCTTCCGTGCATACGACTGGATCTTTAAAGTACGCGATAAGTACGAGTCCTTTGTGGATACTGCTACCATGCAGCCATTGAAATTTCTCCGTAATGTAAACGAGGGAGGATATAAGATCTACAATAACGTAGTGTTCAACCAGGCCGCTCATCAGGCTGTGAGTACCAATGGGACCTTCACTGTGCCGCCTTGTGTACAGGATGTGGTGAGCGCTATCTATTATGCCCGCAACATCGATTACGGTAAATACAAGGAAGGCGACAAGATCCCTTTTGCTATGTTCCTGGATGACCAGGTGTATAATATCTATATCCGGTACCTGGGCAAAGAAGAAGTAAACACGCGGTTCGGTAAGTTCAGAGCTATCAAGTTCAAGCCTCTGCTTATCAAGGGTACTGTTTTTGAAGGTGGGGAGAAAATGACGGTATGGGTAAGCGATGATGAAAACAAAGTACCGCTGCGTGTGGAAAGCCCCATCTCAGTAGGTAACATTGTTGTGGACATGGTTGGCTACAGTAATCTGCGGCATCCGTTTAGCTCCCTCCTGGATAAGCGCTAGCCTCATTATCGTGTATATGTGCCCGTTATAAGCCGCGCCTGTAACAGATTTAACAATTCTTTTGTTCGGTGAAGCCCAAATTTTAACGACCTTTCGTGCCGTTAAAAAACTTTATATTTGTTATAATCAACCCTTTATGATTATGGAAGAACGTAAACCGAAAATATTACTGGCAGAAGATGATACCAACCTTGGCATGGTGCTGAAAAATTATCTGGAGCTGAACGACTATGATGTGGAACTGTGCCGCGATGGTATCCTGGCCCTGGCTGCTTTCCGTCGTGAGAAATTCGACATCTGCCTGCTGGATATCATGATGCCCAATATGGACGGATTTAAACTGGCTGAAGAGATCAGGGACGTAGACCCTGACATTCCCTTGTTCTTCCTGTCGGCCAAAACGATGAAGGAAGACATCATCCAGGGCTATAAACTGGGAGCGGATGATTACATATCCAAGCCATTCGACAGCGAACTGCTACTGCTGAAGATCAAAGCTATTCTCAAGCGTAACCAGGAACTGAACAGTAAAGAGGAAGAACAGCACGAGTTCCAGATCGGCTCCTATGCCTTCAACTCACGCTTGCGCACCCTGGCACATAATGGTGAAACACATACACTTTCTCCAAAAGAGAATGAGCTGCTGCATATGCTCTGTGAACACAAGAACGACCTGCTGCCACGTGAACTGGCGCTGAAGAAAATATGGGGCAGTGATACATATTTCAATGGCCGCAGTATGGATGTTTACATCGCCAAATTACGTAAGTACCTGAAAGATGATTCCAATATTGAGATCGTGAATATTCACGGTAATGGATTCAGGCTGGTGGTGAAGGAATAAAAGTATTTTGGAATTTTTTTATTTAGGGATTTAGTTATTTAAAATGCAGCGGAGATCAAAAAGTATATC
>NZ_DATLKJ010000128.1:0-1960 GCF_035538455.1 Chitinophaga sp. | reverse complement strand
GGACCTGCGTAAACATCTCGCTGCTTTCCTGCCGGATTACATGGTGCCTGCATTCTTCATCATCATGGACAGCTTCCCGCTTACCGGCAACGGCAAGATCGACAGGAAGCGCCTCCCGATCCCGCAGGAGACAAACCTCTCCACAGCCGGATACGAAGCGCCGGTCACAGATACCGAACAACAGCTGGCCGCCCTGTGGACGAAGCTCCTGCATGTACAGCGGGTGGGCCTCAATGATCACTTCTTTGAACTGGGCGGACATTCGCTGAAGGCGGTCAATGCCATTGCGGAGATCTTCCGGACTTTCCAGGTGAATCTGCCCCTGAACCTCTTCTTCCAGAAAGCGACGGTAAAAGAGCAGGCCGCTTTCATCGACAAGCAACAGAAGCAACAGGTAGAACAGCTCGCCATCGCGCCGGTACAGGCATTCTACCCGCAATCGTCTTCACAGAAGCGGTTGTACCTGCTGCACCAGATAGAAGGCTCTGAAAACAGTTATAACATCCCCAGGGCCTTCCAGGTAAAAGGGAACATCGATACTGCGCGGCTGGAACAATGCTTTGCTACGCTGATTGCACGCCACGATGCGCTGAGAACTTCGTTTGAAATGAGAGACGGCGCACCGGTACAAATCATCAGGGATACCGTTCCTTTCCATATTGGCTATACGGAAGCTGCACCGCAGGAAAAAGGCCGGCTGATACGCTCTTTTGTGCGCACCTTTGACCTGGCCGCTCCCCCCTTACTGAGGGCACAGCTGTTTGATTTCGGTGCGAACGACCTGTTGTTCATCTTCGATATGCACCATATCATCTCCGATGGCGTTTCATCTGCTTTATTTACAGAAGAGCTGATCAGCTTATACAACGGTGAAGCGCTGGAGCCTGTAACCTTCCAGTATAAAGACTTTGCCGTATGGCAGAATGACTTGTTGCTGAACAACGCATTTAAAGACCAGGAAAGCTACTGGCTGCAACAGTTTGCGGAAGAAGCGCCGGTACTCAGCATACAGACAGACTTCCCAAGACCAGCGCGTAAGTCGTTTAATGGAAAGAGAATGCAGGTCGGTTTATCTGCCGAAGTGTGTCAGCAGCTGGACAAGCTGGGCATGCAATGGGGTTACACGCTGCATCAATTGCTGCTGGCCGCCTTCAAGGTACTCCTCTATAAATATTCCGGCAATGAAGATATAGTGGTAGGCACGCCGGTGGCAGGCCGCACCAGGGCGGAGCTGGACAAGGTACTGGGCGTGTTCATCAATACGCTTGCGATCAGGTCTTATCCCGCCGGTAAAAAGACCTTCCGGGATTTCCTGGCAGAGGTAAGCAACACAGCTGTTGAAGCCCTGAAAAACCAGGACTACCCATTTGAATTGCTGATAGATAAACTCGATCTCAAACGGGACATGAGCCGCAACCCGCTCTTTGATGTGATGTTCTCCTTCCTGCATGAAGACAGAGACAGCCTGCCGCTGGGAGATGCCGTGCTGGAACCTGTGACGGATATTTACGACACCAGCAAATTTGATCTGTTGCTGGAAGGCGTGAGAACCGGTAATCATATCAGGCTGAATCTTGAATATAGTACGGATCTTTTCAGCGCTGCTACAGCTGAACGTTTCCTGCAACACTATGTAAACCTGCTGCAGGAAATCAACAGTCATCTCAACAGCACACTGGCAGACATCAATATTCTCCAACCAGCCGAAACACAATGGCTGCTCACGGATTGTAATGATACCGCTGCCCGCTATCCGGAAGATATATGTATCCACCAGCTGTTTGAAGAACAGGTGAAACGGCATCCGGATAATGTGGCATTGGTATTTGAAGATAAACAACTGACCTATGCTGCCCTGGATGCCAAAGCCACTCAGCTGGCTGCCGCCATACAGGAAGCTATGCCAGCGAATGAAAACCAGGTCATCGCCGTGATGCTCGACAGAAGTCCGGAGATGATC
>NZ_DATLKJ010000127.1:0-5702 GCF_035538455.1 Chitinophaga sp. | reverse complement strand
CGATCTGATTTATACCTCCAATGGCTCGCTCACGGTACAGGAGCTGTCAGATCGTGTAGCCTGGAGCAGAAGGCAGATCAACAGGTATTTTAATGAGCAGTTCGGTATTTCATTGAAAGCCTACTGCAATATTTTCCGGTTCAAGGCATCCCTGCAACAGATCAAAGAAGGAAGGCTCTTCCCCGAATTGAATTTTGCTGACCAAACCCATTTCATCAAAGAAGTCAAAAGGTTCTCAGGCGTATCGCCGAAAGAATTGGCTAAAAATCAAAACGGCCGATTTATACTATTATCTGACTCGTCGCAGCAATAATTTTGCTGTCATGAAAATGCACAACAAAAAGATCGCTATTGTCGGCGGCGGCCCTGGCGGCCTGACCTTAGCAAGACTTTTACAGCTTAAAGGCGCAAATGTAAAAGTATATGAGCGGGACATCAATCAGGATGTCAGAGTACAGGGCGGCGCATTGGACCTCCATACCGAATCAGGTCTGGCAGCGCTGGCCAAAGCTGGTTTAATGGAGGAGTTTAAAGCACGATACCGGCCGGAAGCAGGATTGATGCGGGTGGTAGACGACCAGTTGAATATTCATTTTGATGAACATATCGAAGGCAAAGAAGATACCTTCGGTGATAGCAACCATCGGCCGGAGATTGACCGGGGGCCATTAAGACAAATCCTTCTGAACGCACTGGAACCAGATACTGTTGTTTGGGATAGCCATATTCTATCCATTGAAAAAATACAAGACACCTGGAAATTAGTATTTCAAAATGGAAATATTGCTACTGCAGATCTGATCATCGGCGCTGATGGAGCCAATTCTAAGATCAGACCCTTTGTTACCTCCATCAAACCTCACTGGACCGGTATTACTATGCTGGAAGGATCGCTGAAAGATGGCGCAAAAACCGCTCCCGTCATCCACGAATTATTAAAGGGCGGGAAGGTATTTGGTTACGGCAACGGGAAAACACTGATCGTCAGTTCCAAAGGCGACGGCAGTTTCGGTTTTACAGCCAGTTTTAAATCCAGTGAACATTGGACTAAAGAAAACAACATCGATTACAAGGATCAACATCAGGTGCTTGCCTGGTTCAAAAAGGAGTTTTCGGAATGGAGTCCGGCCTGGTGGGAGCTATTTGAAAGCCCTGATACCATTTTCATTCCACGGCCGCAATATTGCATGCCTCTGGATCAGAAATGGGAGGCGAACTCCGATATCACACTGCTGGGCGACGCCGCCCACTGGATGCCTCCTTTTGCCGGCGAGGGTGTGAATATGGCCATGCTGGATGCACTGCAACTCAGCGAAGCGCTTACCAACCCGGCATTCAAGGATACCCAACAAGCTATTGCGTACTATGAGAAACAGATGTTGGCCAGGTTTGCTCAAATAGGCCAGGATACATTGTTCAATACAAAATGGATGCACCAGCCAAATGCATTGAAAGATATGTTGGCGATGTTCGGCAAAAACAAATGAATAAAGGCGGATCAATGATCGTTCAATGGCAGCCCTCTGCGCTGAAACTCCTTCCAGTTAAGATATTCATCTCCCCTCCTTTGTTCTGTCATAGTGATACAATTGTCAACCGGACAAACCAGCTTACATAAATTGCATCCAACACACTCTTCTTCCTTGATAGCGTAGGTATTGTAAGGGTTGCCATGCGAAAGGCTGATCGCCTGATGAGAAGCATCTTCGCAGGCAATATAGCATAATCCGCAATGAATGCATTTGTTCTCGTTAATATGGGCAACTATGTGAAAGTTAATATCCAGGTCTTCCCAATGCTGCAGCGTCGGTATTGATTTACCGATAAAGTCATTGATTGTTTTAAAACCTTTTTCATCCATCCAGTTATTCAGTCCGTCACACATATCATCGATTATGCGGAAACCATATTTCATCGCTGCCGTGCATACCTGTAGTGTGGTGGCGCCCAGCAACATGAATTCGGCTGCATCTTTCCAGGTACTGATACCGCCAATGCCGGAAACAGGAACCTTTGACGTAATGGGGTCCTGGCAGATCGTAGTCAGCATTTTCAATGCGATGGGCTTCACTGCGGGGCCGCAGTAGCCACCAAACGTAGATTTCCCGCCTACATCCGGGTTCGGAACAAAAGTATCCAGGTCCACACTGGTAACAGATTGAATGGTATTAATCAGAGACAACGCATTAGACCCTCCTTCTACAGCGGCTCTTCCTGTTGGCACAACGGAATGCACATTAGGTGTCAGTTTGGTGATAACGGGTATCGTGGCTGCTTCCATTACCCATTCCACTACCATCTTTGCAATCTCAGGGTCCTGCCCTACGGCGGCACCCATACCTCTCTCCGTCATACCGTGCGGACAGCCGAAATTCAATTCCAATCCGTGTGCACCGGTATCTTCTACCTTCCTGATCAGTTCATGCCAGCTTTTGCGGTCATTGTCTGCCATTAGTGAAACAATCATCGCCCTGTCAGGAAATAGTTTCACACATTCCTTAATCTCCTGCAGATTAATATGCAGCGGCCTGTCACTGATCAATTCTATGTTATTAAATCCCATCATCCGCTGACCATTATAGTTCACGGACGAATACCTGGAAGAAACATTCTTTACCTGGCTGCCCAGCGTTTTCCATACAACGCCTCCCCAGCCTGCTTCAAAAGCACGCAGCACATTTATTTTCTTATCCGTAGGCGGAGCACTCGCCAACCAGAAAGGATTCGGTGATTTGATACCCAGAAAATCTGCTGATATATCTGCCATAAGAAAGATTTAAAATTTGGAATCGGGTACCTGGTATCATGCCTGCTTTTCGAGCAGGAACTGCAGGATTTCTTTTGCACCATCCTTCCCTGCCTGGATAGCATCTACCACTTCTTTGCCACCATTCACACAATCGCCTCCTGCAAATACACCTGTCAGATTTGTGACGCTTTTATCAATTACCGAAATTTTCCCTTTATGATGTTCAATAGCATGGCCGTTCACCAATTGCTCAAATGGTGTTTGTCCGGTAGCTTTAATGACCATATCCACCTGCAGCGTTATCGTCTCATCTGTTGGAACCGGTTGGCGGCGGCCACTTTCATCCGCTTCTCCCAGCTTCATTACCTGGCAGATCAGCGTTGTTACTTTCCCATTTTCTCCCCGTATCTCTGCCGGTGTCGCCAGCCATATAACACGGCAGCCATCCAGTCTGGCTATCTCCAGTTCAGCTGTTGTGCAGGGCATTTCCTGCTGCGTTCTTCTGTATATGAGTGTAACCTCTTCCGCGCCCAGTCGTTTTGCCTGTGTTGCTGCATCAATGGCTGTCATCCCCATACCAATCACTGCTACCTTGTCCCCTACGGAAACAGTGGGGTAGCCGGCGGTTCTGATAGCATAAATGAACCTGATCGCGTCTGCCACACCTTCCAGATGTTCGCCGGGTATTTCCAGCTGTCTTGTCAGTCCTACTCCGAATGCGAGATAAACGGCATCATAATTACGCTGCAATGTATCCAGTGAAATATCTTTTCCCAGCTCCTGGTTATATTTTACTTCGATTCCTCCCAGTGAGGTGATATAGTTTACTTCATCTTCACAGAATGCGGGTGTTACCTTATAGGCGGCAATGCCATATGTCATCAGTCCGCCTCCCTTGCTCTCCTTTTCATAGATAGTGACCGCTACTCCTGCTCTTGACAATGCATGCGCACAGCTTAATCCGGCAGGCCCGGCCCCAATAACGGCCACTCTTTTTCCATTGTCAGGCATTCTTTTAAAGAGTGTCCATTTTTCCTGTATGGCTTTTTCTGTAGCATAGCGTTGCAGCCGCGCAATTGGTATGGCCTCTTCTTCCATCAGATTATAAACGCAGGCGCCTTCGCATAATTTTTCAACCGGACAAACGCGGGAACAGCCGCCACCCATAATATTTGATGATAAAATAGTGTAGGCAGACCCTTTGATATTATCTGTGGTAATCTGTTTGATAAACTTAGGCACATCAATACTGGTTGGGCAACTTTTCGTACATGGTGCATCATAGCAGAACAGACAGCGGTTTGCCTCTACCAATGCGGCGTCCCTGGTTTCAAACGGCGGATGAATATCACTAAACTGTTGTCCATATTCCTGATCGGTTAATCTATTATTGCGGAGCGACATAATAATGATTTGATGAACGGTTATAACTCTGTTAATTTCCCATAAGTTTCTGGCCTCCTGTCTCTGTAAAACTGCCATACACTTCTTACTTCCTCAATCATGTCCAGGTCGAATGAGGCCACCAGTAATTCATCCTTATCTTCAGAAGCACAGGCAAACACCTGCCCGCGAGGGTCCACAAAATAGGAGGAGCCATAAAATTTGCCCAGGTTCCAGGGTTTTTCTTCGCCTACCCTGTTTATACATCCCATGAAATACCCGTTGGCAGCCGCATGCGCCGGTTGTTCCAGTTTCCATAAGTACTGGGACAGTCCAGCCACCGTTGCTGAAGGGTTATATACAATCTCTGCACCGTTTAACCCAAGACACCTGGCGCCATCCGGAAAATGGCGGTCATAACAGATATATACGCCCACTTTCGCATACCTTGTCTGAAACACCGGATAACCAAGATTGCCGGGCTTAAAGAAAAACTTCTCCCAGAAACCGGATGTATGCGGGATATGATTTTTGCGGTATTTGCCCAGGTAGGTGCCGTCAGCATCAATAACAGCGGCCGTATTATACAGTACCCCCGCCTGTTCCTTCTCATATACAGGCACTATCATCACCATATTGTATTTGGCTGCATATGCTGCCATACGTTCAACTGTAGGCCCCGGCACTGTCTCAGCAGACTGATACCAGTCGCTGTTTTGTCCCGGACAGAAATACGGGGTATTAAAAATTTCCTGCAGGCACAATATCTGTACACCACTTCTCCCCGCTTCTTCAATCAGCGGAATATGTTTTTGCAGCATAGCTTCCTTGATTTCTTCAATCGTCCCTTCTCCTTCTGTCTTCGGCAGACTCATCTGAATTAATCCTGATTTGATGATACGAGGCATGATGATTTGGTTTAGTGTGTAATAAAAATTATTCAGGGTGGGGTAACTGTCAGGTAGGTTAACTGACGGGTAGATTAACTCATCCGGCGATAATTATTTCTGCTAAATAATACCGTTTACTTTGTTTCTTCTGATGAACTGTCCATAACCTTTCTGTACCAGGCATTCATTATTATCTACGGCTACTTCCCCTCTTAGCAAAACGGTCTTTACCTTTCCGTTTATCTTCCATCCTTCATACGCAGAGTAATCGACGTTCATATGATGGGTGGCTGCAGACAGCGTATGTTGTTGCTGCGGATCAAAGATGACGATATCGGCATCACTGCCAACGGCGATGGTCCCTTTACGGGGGAACATACCGAATATTTTGGCAGGATTTGTACAGGCAACTTCTACGTATTTATTTAAAGTGATTTTATTCTTGTGTACCCCTTCACTATATAATAATTCCATCCTGTGTTCAATGGCAGGATGGCCGTTGGGGATCTTTGAAAAATCTTTTTCTCCCATCATTTTCTGTTGCCACTTAAAGGGGCAATGATCCGTAGCTACAACGTTTACCAGGCCCTGGTTGATACCCGCCCAAAGTGTCGCCTGATCTTTCTGCTGGCGCAATGGCGGACTCATTACCCATTTGGCGCTTTCAAATCCCCTTTCAT
>NZ_DATLKJ010000126.1:0-41332 GCF_035538455.1 Chitinophaga sp. | reverse complement strand
CCTCTGTATCTGTGATACTTTTTTCTTCCAGCCAGTCGTACAGTTCTGATTCTCTGTCGGACAGTTCTATTAAGCTCAGTTGTTGTCCGTGATTGTTGTTGCGGAAATTAAGTACTCTGTCGACCAGCTGCACCGTCTGTTCATAAGAAAGCTGCAATGCAGTCATCTGTCTGAATATCTCCGGCACGGCATTGATATTGGTATTGAGCGCTGCGGCGCTGCGTAGCAATGCCGCGGCAGGATTATTCAGTTCATGCGCAAGACCCGCAGAAAGTTTACCCAGCGCGAGCATCTTTTCATTCTGCTGCTGCCAGGAAGTGAAGCTGCGTATACGTGACGACATCACATGCACCAGCGCCTCCGTGAGTTCGTAATATTTACTGATGACATCTTTGAGCTTATCAGCATGGCACGACAACACCCTGGTTTCACCCGCACACACGCCTGATCCCATCGCTGCTTTGATACGGGAGAAAGGCAGATACCCGATAATAGTATCTGTTACAAACTCACCCGTCTCCTCATACTGTCCATTCTGCACGCGCGATAATTTTATCTTCCCGGAGAGGATGATCTGCATATATACCACGGCATCACCGGTTTTAAAAAGGAATTCGCCATCTTCGAACAGATGGTCTTCCGAAGCAGCTATCAGCCATTCCAGCTGATCATCGGGCACATCTTTCAGGGCGTCAATAACTTTGAGCCGTGCAGTAGTTACAGGTTCCATATAGTCTGGCTTAATGTTTCGGTGAAGTAAAGAAAGGCGCATCTCCAGGTCAAATATATGAAAAATGTCCAGGCAATACCGCCATCCGGAGACGACACAGTTCACAGCACACAGATCGCTATACTCTACAGGAATTTTAAGACAAATCAAAGTGTGCGCGGTAGCCTATTTCAGCAATTTTGAAAACTTTTTTTGAAATATATTTGGATGATTGAAATATTTATTTCTATATTTGCAACCCCAAACGGGGACAACGGTAGGGCTGAAAAGCCCGCCACTAGCGAGGATCGGTAGTTCAGTTGGTTAGAATGCCGCCCTGTCACGGCGGAGGTCGCGGGTTCGAGTCCCGTCCGGTCCGCAAGGAAAATCTCGAAGAAACCTGCGCTGAACCGCAGGTTTCTTCTTTTAGTCGAGTTCAAATTAATTTTGGATCAGGTTGATTTTCTTTCCGGTATGATTTTGAGGTATCATTTTCTGGAGCGTTATTTGAAGAATTCGTATCTAAAATTATGTTGTTACTGTCTGGTAGGTTTAAATTGTAGCAATTACCTAATAGCTCTAATCTTTACTCTATTGAAAGGCTGTATAGAATACCGTATCAATAAAGAAAAGTGTATTGGATTTCACGATAACGTTTTCATCATGTATATCTTCGAGAATCAATCCTAACTCTTTATTGTAATAGTTGTTGGTAGGAAGTCCATTCCTTAATGTATTCTCAAAACCATTGTATGCCAGCAAATTTTTAACATCGTCCAGATCAACTGCATCATCAGATGTAACAAACTGTTGTTTTAACACAGCGCAAATTGTATCTTCGATTTCAATAAATCCAAGAAAACTATAAGCTGTATTGGGGAAAAGAAGATTGTGAATCACAATACTGTTAAAGAACTCCAACCACGTAGCATAATAAATTCCATCATTTAATTTAATAACGCTATTAGTTTCTGCTTCAAAATAAACTTTGGATTCACCACCTCTGGCAAGATATTGGGATTCGTTGGGGGCTTGCTTTATCGAAAGATTTTTTCCCAAAGCGTAGGTTTTTAAGAATTCGGCCTGCTCTTTTTTTGTGATTGCTTTACTTTCGAAATCTCTTTTAACCGTTGTACTTGTGCTAAAGCTTGCGCATAGGATATTTCTGGTTGCTGTGCAATTATCTGCTGCCCCCTCAATGATAACTCCGTCAATGATATTTTTAAGTTTGCTTCTGGTATCATTAGTATTCATTTGAAGTAAAACTACTAAAAATCAAGGAAATTTTGAATTTCATGTCGGATCAACTGCACAATAAGATGGTTTTCAATATAATAAGAAAACTCTTAACTAAGTCTAATCGAAAAATTGATTCCTTTAAATTACAATTTTGTTTAAATAATCTCGTGGGCCAACGAGGGAATTTTCTCCAGATCTACCACAAATAGGTTCGAACATTGTCCCCTCCACCCCGCAAGGAAAATCTCGAAGAAGCCCGCGCAATACGCAGGCTTCTTGTTTTTAGCCAAATTGTATTTCTTTCGCTTCTCTTGGATCAAATAGTGAAACACTAAATAGTTTTGAATGCAGCCTTCAAATTTGTATATTTCATAACCATTGCTTTCCTACCTAATAACAATACGCGGGTATGAGACATATGAACACGAAGTGGCCGAAATCCTTTTTCTCCTTTAGCCGTCCAGTTAATTACAATTACATTTATTAGCGTTTAAATTATTCCTGTTTAAATAAAGTTCTCCAAAGCCTAATAATTAATCAGATATGAAAAAAGAGGTGCTTTTTATACAAGGAGGAGGGAATGGAGGTTACAAAACGGACAAACCGTTGGTAGCTTCACTACAAACTGCATTGGGTAATGATTACATCGTACATTATCCACAAATGCTACCCGATGAATCTATACCCGATTTTGCGCCACAATGGCTCAACCAGATAGGCAAACATATTGCTGCTGCCAAAGAGGGGCTTATTTTAGCTGGCCACTCCGTCGGTGCTTCCATGTTGGTAAAATATTTTTCTGAAAACGTGGTCAATACACCAATTGCCGGCATGTTCCTGGTCGCGCCGCCATTCTGGAGTGGCAATCAGGATTGGGTGCAGCCGCTTAAACTTCGGGATGGTTTTGCTGATAAGTTGCCAAAAGACCTTCCGACTTTTTTCTATCACTGCATAGATGATGAAATAGTGCCGTTTGATCATTTCACACACTATCAACATCTGCTGCCCTGGGCTGTTTTTCGTAAAATGGCAAGCGGTGGTCATCAGTTTGATAATGATCTTTCAGTGACAGCCACCGATATAAAGAACCTGTAATCCTTGATACAATTACTTGTTACGACATCGTGATCTCATTATCTTTTAACCGTTGGTGGACCTGTTGTAATAGACGGCTCTTAAACGCTTCTTCCTGGTGTACATTCTGAATCCATACCTGTAGCTTCAGCACAACGTTGCTATCATTAATACTCTTCACCAGTAATTCAGGCGCCACTTTACCGATAATGACATCCGAACCAGACACTTCTTCCAGGATAATTTCTTTTGCCAGCGGCAACGCTGTGGAAGGAGCAATGGTGAATAACAGTTCTGCCCGTAGATGATTATTACTGAGTGTCCAGTTAATCAGTTTGGAAGATAACAGATCGCCGTTGGGTACGGTGACTTCCGCACCTTCTGTGGTCACCATTCTGCTGGACCGGATACCAATATCTTTTACCCGGCCTTTCTGTCCGGATACTTCTACGAAGTCGCCAATCTTCAGCGGACGTTCAAAGATGAGGATCACGCCTGAAACGAGGTTGTTCACAATATTCTGTAACCCCAAACCAATACCAACACCCAGGGCGCCGAGTACCACAGTAATCTTATCCATTGGTAAACCGGAAGCCGCAATGGCAATTAGAAAACCGGTTACCAGCACCAGCAGGCGTAATAACAGCAATCGGGAACTTTTCTCTTTTACTTCACCCACCAGGTCATCATCTGTCTCTCCAAAAAAATAACCGATATACTTCTGCAAAAGATTAGAAATTAACAGAATCACAAAGAACAGCAGAATATTACCCAGTGTAAAAGAGGTGTTGCCAATAATTCTGGGAGTGGCGATCAAGCTGCTGATACCGCTATATAATTCATTATAGATATTCAGATTGGTGGTAAACACCATCAGCCATAATACCACTACCAGTACCACCAGCATTTTATGCAGCCCTGCACGCACCTTTTCGAAATCAAACCGGGCAGTAATACCCCCTGCTATACGGCTGGCCTGCATCTGCAGGTAAAAGGCTTCTTCCACGATCTGTATAAACACGGTGAGGCCGATGATCTGCAATAGTCCGGCGATCGCAGCAGTACTATATACCTGAGCAATACTTAAACGGCCATACAGGTTGAAGAGTGCTGCGAGTACATTCAATATAACGAAGATCATAGACACAATTCTAACCAGCCTTCCGGCAGATAAATTTTTATAAATGCGGAAATAAATAAACAAACCGGTTACTACGGACAACCCATTTAATACCAGCATCCATATCCGGATGCGGACATCTGGCACAACAACTGCCGCGGTTCCTGTTGTAAGCAGGTATAATACAAAAATGGCGATCCAATAAACAAACATCCGGCGTTCCCACTTGCGCCAGAATAAGATTGTCAGGAAAAACAGCAAAAAGGACTGCAACGAATCTATATAAGCCGACGGCGCATTCAGGTCAAAGAAAGAGGCGATATTAAGAATAATCACCAGCGTTCCTGAAAAAGGGAAGGCTCTCAAATACTTTATATAAGGTGTCTGCAGCAATTCGCTCCTGCCGGCCTTTTTTATTCTTCTGAACTGTTTATTCACCCGGAAGAAGAATACCAGTCCTATCACCAGCATCCAGAACCAGTTATCGGAATGGGTGAGGGTATAATAATTCAGTATCTTCCCCAGTCCTTCAAATGATTTGGATGATTGCCGGGCCAGCGTAGCAGCGGAGGAATCAGTACGCCCTCTATCTTCCCACAGATAAGCATATTCTTTACCGAAAGATTTGACACTAAAAACCTGCAGCTGTTTATTGACCTTATTCTCCAGTTCCAATGCTTTAAAATAACTGCCGGAAATACCAGCCTGCAACACAGCAATCTTCTCCAGATGCTGTGTAGTGGCTTTCTGTGCCTCCTGCCATTTGCCTTTTAATTCTTTTAATTCAGGCAGGTAAAAATTCCGGAAAGTAGTGTCTGCTTTGATTTGCTTTACAAAGGAATCTTTGGTAAAAGCCATCATCTCTGCATTCATTCTCACGAGTTCCTTGTTGTAATCGAACAACCGGGTGCGCCAGTTATCCAGATGTTCCCGCATATCGGCCAGTAATACGCGGAACATTTGCAGATTGCGGATATTTAAAACATTATTGTACAGTTTCAGGTTGTCTTCAATGATTTGCAGATTGGATTTTATTTCGGGGAGTTCTCCCTCCATACCCCGTGTATCGAATCTCCGGGAGGTGATATCATTGATGCGGTTCAGGGTGTTGTGGAGCTCCTCCATCCGTATCAACAGACTGTCGACGCTCAGCTTCGCGAAGCCGGGCGTAGCGGTGGCGACTGAGTCTTTCCGGGGTTGCGCCTTAGCCGCGTTTCCACCCCAATTTAAGCAGCACAGGAAAACAAGTAATACCCGTATCGTCTTGGTGCATGCAACATGCATTGATTTTGTCATGTGTGGATAGTGAGTAATATCCCATTCAAAAAGCAGATGCCCTGACGGGAAAGTTAAACAAGTATTAAAAGAGATGACGGGTTATGAGGGCAGTTGAAAGCAGCACAAATATAATGATATTCTTTCAATTGTATGCATTCTTATTTTAACCAGATAAGCTGCCACACATATAAAACTCTCAGGCATCCAGTACTGCGGACCAAATGGATTATTCACTAACCACTGCCAAATGCCTGCTTCATATCTTTTCATCAGGCAAGTAGTATGACCACTCATGCTAATGGTATTGTCCCGGAGCATACCCGGATCAAGTCCACGTATACTCCGGTATTCCGCCACTGATCAGGGCTTCAGGGTAGTGATTTCTCCCACAGAACAGAACCGTTCAACTCCCGCCCCTGGAGGTAGACTGAACACATCCCGGTTTCTTAAATGCGTACCTGACTTAAAATAATATCTTTACAATCCATTCTTCCTACCTGATCCCCTCAACTCTCCGGTTATTTCAGCAAAATGAATTTGAACTTTTTAAACAACCCACAAGGTTATTAATTCCTGACCTTTATAAGAGCATCTGAAATGTTAACCATATCTGAAATTAATCAGCTCTGACTGCATTATACTGAAGGGCCACTTTTACATATAAGTTATCAGGAATGCAACAAAACCACTATATCTGTCTGACGACTAAATACTTTTGTATGAATGCATCTAAGAATAAGAATGTAACACTATCGTTAACCACTTTTTTCCTATTGCTGATGAATCCGTTCTCATTGTATTCACAGAATAAAGACAAAAGCGTCGAAACCTCACAGGTACCTTCCGGATATAAGCAAAATTCGGGAATAAAGGGTACCACCATTTTAAAGAGTTCAGTCAGTAATGATTCTTCAAAAGAAGCACTGATTGTTGTTGCTGAATTTACGCCTGGGGCATCAACTGGAAAACACTTTCATGAAGGAGACGAATATGCAGTAGTAATGCAGGGCGTGCTTGAATTATGGACCGATGGAAGTAATCGGCCCCAGTTAGTCAGAAAAGGGGATAGCTATCATAACGGTCGTGGCACAGTCCACCAGGCACGGAACGTAGGTAAATCCCCTGCAAAAGTAATAGCAACGTTCATAGTCGACAAAGGTAAAAAGTTAGCAATACAATCATCAGACGCTGATAAATGAGATTATAGTAGTATTAATAATATTACGCATTCGCTTCGAACCGGATTTATATACTGCGCATTAATTGCTATGAGGAAGCATCCACAAAAGTATCTAATATACTGCAGTGCGCGGGTCTTCATATTAAATATTCACCGGTCCTGATATTCCAGCTGACATCCATTTTTATATAAATCTAATAAACAAAGACAATGGGAAAACTTAGACTCCTGCTTATCACATTAACCTTGCTGGTGATTACTCCCGCTTTATTTTCACAATCAAAAAGAATGAGAATGAACAAACAACAATCTGTCATTGTCCTGGTTCATGGCGCCTTCGGCGCCGCTTCCAACTTTAACAAGGTGCTACCTGAATTGTACAAGCTTGGATATTCAAAAATCATCACGCTTGATCTGCCCGGTCATGGAAAAGACAAGACTGACACAAGCCAGCACTCCCTGGATTCATACAGAGATAAGGTGCTAGCTGCCATTGGTAACGAGAATAACGTAGTTCTTGTTGGCCACAGCATGGGAGGTGTCGTTATTTCCGCTGTCGCTGATAAGATTCCGGGACAAATTAAAAAACTGGTTTACCTTACAGCATTTCTGCCAAAGGATAATGAAACATTGCTGGCCATCACCCAGAAAGATAAACAAAGTATCTTCGGACATAACCTGATTATATCAGCGGATCATAGCTCAGCAACACTAAAGAAAGAGGGAGTAGTAGATGTACTTTGTAAAGACTGTGCCGCTTCAGATCAGGAAGATCTGATTACCGCAGCATCTATTCCCGAATCACTTAAACCCTTTGCCACTCCAGTCTCCCTGACACATGAACGTTTCGGCAGTGTTCCAAAGTACTATATACATGCAACTAAGGATATGGCCATTGGTCCGGAGTTACAAAAAGAAATGGCTGCTACCGCCGAAAACGTAGTTCGTGAATACAATATCGATGGCAGCCATTTCCTTCAGTTATCCCATCCACAACTTGTAGCTAAATACATTGATCTTATCATTGCCGGTAAATAGTCACAACACCAGGAATGACGGGGTGTTAACAATAAGGGAAAAATATGTCTACTACATCTGCAACCATCGATATTGTAAAAAAAATCTACGATAATCCGGGGGATCCATCAGTTTTCAGGGAAGTTCTGGCTCCTGATGCGAGCTGGACAATTGTTCATGGTTTTCCATATAGCGGTACTTATATTGGATCTGAAAGCCTCCTAAATGATTTTTTCGCCTACCTCCTGGGGAACGTATTGGATGAAATAATTCCATTTCCAGAAGTATATTTTGAAATCAATGAATATGTCATTGTCACCGGCTTCTACAAAGGCAGGGCTAAAACTACGGGGCTAACATTCACAGCTTCATTTACTCATATTTACAAACTTGAGAAAGAGAAAATTGTAACTTTTCAGCAATGCGCCGACACAGTGCAGATAGCCAGGGCTTTGAAAACACTGGAAATTATTGTTTAAACACTTACTACGGGTTTATAGTGCTCAGTTATATTTAAAAACAAAACTATCTGTTTGTAAAATGTAGATATACACTCGAAAAAACAGGGAAAGCGTCTGCTTTCTCTTTATTTTTTAGTAACTTATAAAACATAGAACACTAAAAATTGCCTGGCGCTTTATGCCGCAACACTAAAACATAACACTAAGGAAATGAGAGGGAGTTTCTTTTTTAAGAGAAATGAGCAGGTATTTCAGTCCGATGAAATCTATCTTTCTGAACATCGTCTTTTGATCATTGTGAAAGGCTCGATAGAGATGAGCTTCGATAACCAGACCCATATATTTACAGAAGGGGATGTTATACTATGTAAAAAGAATCAACTCATCCGGTATTTGCCAATAGATAATTGTACACCCAGCTATAATGCTATTTCAATTTATCTCAACCAGGATTATCTGAAAGCATACCTGGGCAAAAACAAAATTGTTACTGATTCATGTATGATTGAAAGACGCAAGTTCATTCTATTCAGAAAGAACTCTTTACTGTTAAGTCTTATTGGGTCAACCATGCCATATCTTGATGCTTCGCTACGCATTTCTGCAAAACTAAAGGAAATTAAACTCGACGAAATTGTTGCTATGCTATTACAGACAGATAGCAACTTAAAGAATTTTCTATTTGATTTCGACGAGAATGGGAAGATCAACCTGGAAGAATTCATGTTGAAGAATTTCATGGTTAATCTGCCAATTGAAAAGTTCGCCGTTATGACCGGCAGAAGCATCGCAACATTCAAACGAGACTTTTATAAGATCTTTCAATGCACACCACAGAAATGGTTAGTACAAAAAAGGTTAGAAACTGCATACTATCTAATTAGTGTTAAGCGGCTCAGGCCATCAGAAATATACCTGAATATAGGATTTGAAAGCTTGTCACACTTTTCAATATCCTTCAGAAAAGCCTTTGGCAGAAGCCCCTCAAAAATACTAAAAGCAATTGCTTTGGGTTTTCTCTGCGACTTCTAAAATCTACACACTGATTAGCCAGTATATGCTTCCGGAAGATCAGGCCTTCCTGCAGAAAGCTACGTTCAAAATCTTCCAAATGATGTATTTAGGTATCACAAAGTCAGATTGAACCTCTCAGATAAACTCATTATCTCTTAATTATCGTTTTTTGTTTAAGAAGAGTTGGTTCTGATCAGATCCAGAAAGCCGTCAGCAATCAGTACAACTCAGGCACATAATGGTAAACTAAACTTTTATACAATGAATAACAACATGAATATCCTTTGTAAAATTATTGCCTTTGCTGGATTCATTATCCTTACGGATTCACACTTAGCATCAGCACAAAACAAAGGGATCAAGAGAACCGACCTACAGCAACACGACCTCAATATTCCGGGAAAAATGGTCATCCAGGCACAAGTCGAAATAGCCCCGCATATTGTATCCGTCAGACATAGACATCCTGGTGCTGAAATCATCTATGTTCTGGCAGGAGTACTGGAATACAACGTGGAAGGCAATCCACCGAGAACGCTAAAGGCTGGTGAAGTACTTTTCATACCAAGCGGAAAGATCCATTCAGTAACAAATCACGGTAATGTCAAAGCAGTAGAACTTGCTACTTATTTTATCGATAAAGGGAAACCTTTTGCAGAAATAGTTAAGTAACAGATCATTCAACGCTGTTCATAAAGTTCCGATGGGTTGATACCAAACTCTTTTCTAAATGAAATTGAAAAATGAGAGAGATTTACAAAGCCGGCATCTTTATACACCTTGTTTGGCTTTAATCCTTTTTCTTTGATAAGCTGGTATGCCAGATCGAGGCGTTTTTTAAGCAACCATCTGCCTGGGGCCTCTCCAAATGCATTGTAAAAATCTTTCCTGAACAGCTCTATCTCTCTCCCTGTCAACTTCGCGAATGTCTCCAACGGAACATTCAGGTTATAATACTTAATCATAAACTCATCCAACCTTACTTTATCGACCGTAGAAAAATCAAACAATACTCCCACAATAGCAGCATCAATTTCCACCAGGATCTCCAGAATCTGTACTGTTTTAAGTTGCATTAATTCTGTACTGAGCGGAATAGCATGTACAAAAAAATGATCCAATGATTTAAAGAAATTCTGAATCAGAATATGGCTTCCGATATTGGATAACCAGGGATATTCTTTGTTTATAGGAAGAGGCATTAAAGCATATTGAATATAATACCGTTGTAAGAATGATATATTAAACGCGACTCCTATTACCTTGAATTCGTCTATCCCTGTATCTGATACGGTATTAAAACTAAAGGACTGATCAGATTTGATAAAGATAGATTCCCCTTTCTCAAAAGAGTAGCACAGATCTCCATTTGTTATGATCCCTTTTCCGTCCAGGCAATAGATAAGGGTATGATTAGGCATAAAGTAGTCGCTATTCATGGAAAAGTTCTCATCCGTTCCATAATAAAACAAATGATCAATCCCATCCACGTATACTTTGCCAAAATTAGTCGATATAGGAACTATATACTGGTATTTCGCGTCATCTGTCATTGTCTTGCAATCTGAAAATTATAATATTCGTACATAAACCAGAATGCCTGTGCCTTTCCTATAAATCAACGGCCCCAAACAACAAAAATATTATGTTTAAAGCATATACTGATGCTCCGGGAAGTTCAAAATAGCTTTGCTGCGATAATTTTAGTTCTTCCGGGTTAATAAAAGCTTTACTACAAAGTTAAATTGAACCGTTCACGCAAACTAAATACTGTCTGTTTCCCGAATTTTACTACAAGCCCAGGGCACTAAGTATCAATATAAAACAGAGATACCATCTCTAATGTTTACCAGGCACCAGGATAAAAATCTCAGGGAAGAGATAATTTTCAGCATAATAATTTGGGTAACTCATGAAACATGTAAGCAGATTTAAGTTAGCTTTATTTTGTATCGTAGCCATTGGAAGCATAATGGCTTGCAGGAAAACGAATAACCACAAGAAACAAACAATCGTTTTTGTTCCAGGATCATTTGAAACAGGGGGTGCATTCAGCAGTGTAAGGGACCTTTTGAATCAGGAAGGTTATGATGTTATTACAGTAACTTTTCCAGGAAGAGGAGACGGTTCAGATCCGAAAACTGTTACCATGGAAAAATACCGGGACGCCGTATTAGCCGTTATCGGGAGCCAGCGTAACATAATCCTTGTCGGTCATAGCCTGGGAGGAGTGCCCATTTCCTTAGTTGCAGAAAAGATTCCAAATCAAATAAGTAAACTGGTTTATCAATTAGCCTTCCTTCTGAAGGATGGTCAAAATATATTTGACTTTGCAGGAAAGGATAAAGAAACACATCTATTGCCCAATTTGATTTATAACGCGGAACATTCAGCAGCTACTGTTAATCCGGATAGCATACTATCTATTTTCTGTGAAGATTGTGCTGCCTCTTATAAGGGAAAGCTCCTGGAGGCAAACAAGCCGGAGCCGCTACGCCCGCTCGGCGATAAAATCAGTATCACGGATGCTAATTATGGTAAAGTACCAAGGTATTACATCTTTACCAGTAAAGATAAAGCCGTAGGGCCGGCAATTCAGAAAGAGATGGCAACCGCATCCGGCGTTAAGATGACATATACACTTGAAACAAGTCATAGTCCACATTTATCACAACCCGGGCAATATGTCAACATTATTAAACAGATTATCGCCGATTAATTAACTGAAAAATAAATGCATCATAGAAGAATGCTTTAAGGCTACGATATAGCATAGAAAGGGGAGCTGCGCAGCTCCCTTTTCTATTCATGAATAAGCATATCAGGCAGGGACACATTTCCCTGGAAAATCACAGCATTCACTTGCCGGTATACAGCGGCAA
The DNA here is from genome assembly GCF_035538455.1 of Chitinophaga sp. GTDB lineage: Bacteria > Bacteroidota > Bacteroidia > Chitinophagales > Chitinophagaceae > Chitinophaga. The sequence goes on along the minus strand of NZ_DATLKJ010000126.1, from coordinate 29,358 downwards.
CCGGTTGGACAGGACAGTCCTATTATAGTTCCGCAAATCGAATTAGAACATAAGTTCTGAGCTTGGCTTCTACCTCCATTTACGGCTTTGAGTTCGTTTCTGTTAAGCCGGTTTCCGCATGATTTTAAATTTTTCATAAGCTTAAATTTTTAAATAAAGAAATGTACAGGTTTGGTGTTCTATGCTACGTAATAGTATGGCCATTACTATCATAACAGCGCAATACTACTTGTTCTCACCGCAGTTATAGAACATCATCTGTTAAAGAAAATCTAATATTCCTGGCACTCTGCAAATCCCGGTTACTGCAAGCGACATCTATCATACAAAACCAATGCGATGAAGGCTCTCAGTAAAAACCGGGAGCCTTATTAATTATAACCACCCTCAAATTTCTTCTGCAACCCGCCTATCTTCGCCAGGAAATCACCAAGATCATCCATAGCTGACAGTTTTGAAGTTGCAATAATTTCAGAGATCCCGGTATCTGATGTAAACCTATATTCTGAATAGGTACAAACAGGAAGTTTGCGATTATCGTTAAACCGCCGGTCTGGCCCTCCATTTTTATTCACATACTGCCAGGTGTAGTCCACTACCCTCGCATCACGAGGTAAGCTCTCCCACTCAACAAACCTGACAGCATTACCGGTGATGCGTAAGTTCTTGTAAAACACTGCAGCGAAAGTACCTTCGCGCTTTATCAGCAGACGTTCCGGCAGGAAGAACAATTCCATATTACTGAGTGAGATACAGGGAATGGCTACGTTCGTAATAAAATATGGCATCGGTATTTTATTGGCTGACATACCACTTGTTATATTGACTCTCCTGATTAACTTGACAGCCCCTGCATTTCGTTTATGATCCGTAGTATGCTGTGCATCAAGATACTGCCAGATCCGTGAAGACTGTGAAAAGGTATCAAAATGAGTCTTGAGTTGCTTATACACCTGCTGGTACCGGTCATCCATCTCGTAGTGCAGTTCTATTTTAAACCGTCGCTTGTCCAGCTTTCTCAGCCAGCATATCAGAGGAACGAAACAGGCTACACAAGCAATAAGCTCATACCCCAGGTACTCATTCGCAAGGTTCTGCTGCTGGTCAAAGGAAACGGATAACAAAATCAACATTATTGTGCAGAAGGGTAGAATGCCCCACTTTTTTACATAAGAAGCTTGTGCACATTTCCGATTCAGCTCTGTAATAAAAGCCTGGGAGTCCGTATCCGTCAATTGTTCAACATCCGCAGATGCTATATTATTAACAGATCCGGCAGGTAGTGTTTGAGGTATTATATAGGGAGAGGGATAAGAAGGACCCGATATTTTCCGGCGATAGCTGATACCGTGAAAGTTCAGATTGACATATGTTCCTTTAGGGCTGACATTAACACGTGCTCCTTTCACACCTATCGAATAACCAATGCCTTGTTTGGAAATGTTGATTCTGAAAGGCGCAATGCCTATGGATTTTCGGTAAGACCAACTCATAGCAATAAAGTTGTGGTTTAGATAAATTATCTATAATGTTTTAGTGATGCCCATGAAGTTGAGTATGGTTTTCTCGGCTTCATCTCTGGAACTGGCGAACGGGTGCAACTCAAAACGCTTTACGCCTGATTGCTGCAACCATTTTGTCCAGAGTAGTTTTATGATCTCCATATCCGTTGGATGCACTGTTGCAGCGCCTTGTTTCGATAGCGAACGGTCGTAAAGTTCCATCACCAGGATTTCCAGATCCTTCAGGTAAGCATTATTCACAGGTCTTATCTGGAATTGTTTATTACTATCAAGAAACTGCTGCATGCTAGTCTCACCGGAGTTTGAAAAAGCCTCCCTGAAACGGGCAACAGTATTCTGGCCCAAATCAACTCCTTTGCCAAATATGCCGGCCTCAATGTATCCATCTGTGGGCATGATGAGGATATTCCGATACGTATTCACATAGGTGTTATGATCCAACCTAACAGGCTTTTCAGAAAAGAGCACCCGCTTATCATCAATGCCCTGATTCAGGTAGCTCCATATGTCTGCACCAAAGTTCTGCCTAACAGCAAGACCATTAACCCGGGTGAATTCCATTGTCATTTCATCTTCATCCTTTTTCAGCGTTTGCCTGATATAGTTGATTCGTTCTTTCTGGTTTGCAAATCTGTCAAAGTCAATCAGCAGCTTATCTGTATTTACTGCATATTGATTAATCAATCCTCTGTTGATAAAGTCGATCCTTAGTTTATCCTTCTGATTTTCTGATCTTTTAAACCGAAGGATAGATGGATATAAATCGCTGGTGACGATTGACAGAATATTCACATCATTAAGCGGACGTTTATAGCGCTCCGTATCAACCCGGTTCGACATATCTGGTGCAAACAGAATATTAAAGTGTGTAATAGTAAATACACTGCCAGTATCCGGTACATTTTCATGATCCCGCTGCGGAGCACGGCAGCCCAATGCAGCAAGCAACGCGATAAAACCGGTTAAATGAAGATTACGCATACTGAGCGATTTTTACACGTTTATCAATTTTACCTGCATACATTTTCTCCGTCTGCCACCTGGCGGCCACTTCCACTGCCTGAGCGGTTTTTGAAACCGCTTTGGGTATTGCATATTCTCTGTGAAGGAAGTCATTCCAACCTTCAAGGAATACGTTGATCCGGTCTTTTAAAGCATCTTCTGAGACAGGCAGGTAGTCTGATTGAATATGCGTGGTGTAAATGAGTGCAATCTGGTCAATATTCTCCGACTCCTTCAGCAACTGGGACCTCTTTTTTTGCAGATCCTGGTTTAACCGGACAGGCAGTTCCCTCAACTCAAGATCGGTATGTTTAATATCTGTTTTTAATTGAATGATCTGTAGCTCGAGTGTTGTTATACTTTCTTTGAACAGCACAATCCTGTCTGAATTGGTAGTCATCTCTTCCCGGAGCTGTTTAATTCTGAGTTGGTTTCGCTGCGTAATCATATCCGGGCTTCGTTCTTCGAAGATGCGCATCAGCCTTTTAAATGCCAGCTTAAAGATCAACAGGCCGGAGGCGCCCAAAATAAATACCAGGTAGAAGTTGGTATCGGAGAAAGCCATCCTGGGTTCCCAGGGTACACTAACATTCCCCTGGAGAAGATTCATTTCATGAACAGCCTGCGTTACCCGATAAGCAATAGTCCCATCTATTACCAATATGCCGAGCACAAAACTTAATACAGATGCCACCCATTTCCATCGCTGGCTCACAAACTGGTCAACAACCGCAAATGCCAGCGGGATAAATACAAACAGGAATATAAAAGAAACGGCCGTACCGGTTTTACTAAGTGCATGCGTCAACGCTTCCGGATTAAAAACCTGGGCGGGAGCTACCGGAATACCCTGCGCTTCCTGTAATTTTGCGTCTGTCACTCCAAAAAGCAAAATGTAGGCCGCTGAAGAATAAAACACAAACAGGTAACTCAGCAATGCGATGTTAAAAATCACGATCGTGATAAATTCAAACCACTTTATTCTTGGTTTTACCCATTCCTGCTCTGCGACCTTTATCCGTTTTTCCAGTTCGACATTCTCCTCCTCTTTAACGGGTATTTTATTCTCTCTGATATCCAAAATACTCCTGGTAGTAGACTCAATCTCAGCCGTGAGTCTAACGTTCTTTATCTCCAGGTTGGTTTGGGCGATGGTACTTTCCCGTTCCATAAAATCAATCTGAATCTCACATTTTTTCCCAAGCGTATCCAGGCTCTTTGTCCTGTATTCTTCAATCCTGGATATCAGCCGCCTTTTCTTATCATCGATAACATCAATATCATTGATGAACATAGAGTATAAGGTATCGAATGCCTTATACAGTACCTGGTGGTCCCCGTTGTTGGCACTGCATCTCTCAAAGCCTTGTTCCCAGAGCAGCTTGCGGTCAAAGCTGCCTATCTCTGCAGCAATCATAGAATCCAGCACCTTTTCAAACTCCGCTCCAGCCCTGAGAGGTTGCACGCCTCCTGTTCCTCTGGATTCTTCTTCACTAACAAGAGACGAAGCATTATTATGCACCGGTTCATTCCTTTGCTCGAGTATTTTGTTCTTGATGGTATTAAAGTTCTCTATTAATGCATCGATAGTCTCCTGGTGATTGGTGCTGATGATACTCTCGTGGTTATTCTTTTTTGCATTTATGGTCCAGTTATAGGAACCATGCAGAGCAATCCGTCTGTCAATCACGCAGAATTTCTGATTCATTATACCATAACCATTGCTCTTAATTTTATAAACGGATGCACCTTTGGCTACCAGCCTGTTAAAGTCCAGTTTCTCGTTGTCCTGGTTATCAGCGATAACAATTTCAATAGCAACACCTTTTTCCAGCTTACCAGACAAAATATTAAACAGGTCTTCATCTGTAAACCATCCTGTAGCAAGGAGGATTTCAGACTCCGCTTCGAGCAATTCAAGCTGGATTTTTGCATAAATTTCTTTGTTGTCATTAATGACTTGCTGATTTATGGGGTCCATAGTTGAGGCGTTTTGGAGGTAAACAATTTAGCGTCTTCTATAGATTGGCGGAAGAAGAACTTAATTTAAGGAGCGCTGTTCCCAGTGACAAAGTGTTTTCTTACTCCGGATAGCTTTCTCCAATGTTGTTGAAATGATCTTATACTGACAATTGCTCAGACCTCTGCAATCTGCCCGGTAATGGTACTTTCTCACATTTTTGTTATCGCAGATATAGACAGTTGTAGCATCGATGCAATTAACGGTATTGAAAAGACAGAGTACAAGTAAAAATGTCTTCATGCAAGAGCAGATTGAAAGATGTATTAATAGCGTTCATCTGGAATACACTACCCTTTATGGCAGGTGGGTGAGCAGAACTTGCAGCCATCAACTCCCGAATAAATTTCCCTGGCTGAGTTAATCGCCTCGCGGCAGGATTCAAACTCTCCCAAATATAACCTGTTTCCCAGGCTGGGAAGAAATGTACAACGCTGATCATGCACCTCGTGATCTCCATTGCTCTGTTCAATTCTTGATACGTAATAGTTCTGTTTCATAGCGATCAGTTTAATTATGTATCAAAATTAAAACTAGGGAAATGACGATTTTTATGGGAACCCGTATTGTGGTGTTTTTCTGGAAAAAAAATTGAAGGGTACGGGGGATTTATATACGTTAAAAGGTATAGGCCTATTATATTATCCCCATATCTTTACAAAATGCAATCAGCTGTTCATTCTTTGAGAACTCCAGTACATCTTTTATTGCATTCAACCGTTTCTCCACGCTACTCAGGCTGGCCGGTTGTATCTGTTTCTCCTTCAAATAAGCAGGTATATCTTTCTGCATCATGCCATTTGCCAGCAGAGAGATAATGGTAATATCATACTCCGTGAAATTGTGTGTATTCTTTTCCCCGATCATCTGCGAAAGATGCCTGGGGAAATGGCGTTGATTTTTATCAATCGCTTCTATGGCTGATTTAAGTTCTTTCGCATCATTTCTGGCTTTACGTACATAGCCATCAATATCCAGTTTCTCAAATAGCATTTCAATTGCGGTTGGTTTGTCTTCCGCAGAAAACACCACAATTTTTATATCAGGTTGAATCTGACGTATAGCTGGAATAAGCTGCACGCCGCCATTAATATTCTGCGGACGCGAGTCTTCCTCAAAATACAGATCTGTGATAAGGAGGTCATAAGGTTCATTATGCTGCAATGCCAGCTGTATTTTTGTTAAAGCATCATCACAATAGTAGACATAATCCGTCTGAACTATTTCCAGCTCTTCCAGGGTTTTCTGGACAGATATATTGGCACTTTCGTGGTCTTCAGCTATTAATACTTTTGTAATCATACTATGATATTGGAAAAGAAATCTGGATTTTAAGCCCTTTTTTCAGGTTCGTATCAAAAGTAATCTTACCGTTTATATTCCTGATACGGTTTCCCGTATTGGTCAATCCATTTCCCGGACTATATTCTGACGGCAGTCCTACTCCATCATCAGCATAATGAATACTGGCCTGGTTACCCGACTGTTCAAATCTGATAACCACATTACTAGCGGAGCTATGTTTTCTCATATTCACCATCAGCTCCTGGAGAATGTATTCCACCTCTCTTTTTGCCTGGTCCTTCATTCTATCCCAGTGGATTTCATCCTTCACTACCGTAGAGACTTTTGTGGTGTCTGTGGCAAATGACTTTAATAACCTGGTTATTTCAGTCTGAAAATCTTCCGCACTGGGTTCAGATAGTTCATAAGAAATATTACGGGAGCGTTTGTACATGAGGTCAATCTTGTCCAGCAGGCTTTCTTTTTCAATTTCAGGCTGGTATTCAACCTCCGTCATGATGCGGTACAAACCATTGGCCACCACATCATGTACCTTTTGTGAGGTTTTCAGCTGGTGCTCCCGGATCCTGTTCTGGGTTTCCCATTCCAGCTGCTGTTTACGTTTTCGGTACCAACCTGCCGCCACGATAGCCGCAAATATCATGAGTCCTATTACGCCGCCAATCACTACATATTGTTTTATGATCTGCACCCGCTTTTCGCTGTTCTCCTTCTGCAACTTCAGGTTTTCCGCTTTATTCTTTTCTGCATCGTAGCGTATGAGGGCAAACTGGTTCTTGGCAGTATTCCGGGCGGTTTGAATGCTGTCACTTAAATACTGATAGCGGGTAAAATATTGTTGAAATTGCTGGGGCGGGCCAAGCAGCATCAGTTTCTGCAACGCTTCCAGCTCATCGTCAGGACTGTTGAGGTGCCGGGCAATGGCATACATCTTATTTGCATAGATCAATGCGGAATCCGGATGAACGTGTGCATAATAATCGGAAAGATGGGCGTAACTGGCGTTCTGCCCCCAGTAATCCTGCGAGTCCTTCCTGATCTGTAAAGCAGTCAATAATTCCGGGCCAGCCTGATAGGCGGAGTCCTGCAGCCACTTTGTCCGGGCCCGGTTAGACAGTACCCTGGCATACTCCTTTTTATCATTTTTGCCTTTATTTATATTAATAATAATGGAGTCGTAGATCTCAATAGCACGGGGATAGTCACGCTTTTTCTGGTAGACAAGTGCTTTATTATTAAGACAGATCTGTTTAAAACCACTGTCCTTGGTAAATTTCAAAGTATGATTGTAATAATCAAGGGCAGCATCATAGTTCTTTAGGCTCAAACTGGTTCCTCCCAGCTCATTATAATCAGCAGACAGGCAGTAGAAATCCTTCTCCTTTTGCTCATCCAGGTATTTAAGTGATGCCAGTAATGTTTCCTGGCTACCGAAATAGTCTCCGGCATCGGACTGAATGGCCGCCATGCGGTTATACGCCCTGGCAATCAGCAGGCTGTCACTGGCAGAGGTAGCCACCTTATTGAAATAGTAAAAAGCCGAATCGGGTTTTACATTTAACAAGGACTCCGCTTTTTTATAATCAGGCGTTGTTATTACAGGAATTTCTGTTTTCTTCTTTTTGCATGCAAAAAGACCGGCGGTTAATAAGAGGAGGAGAAGATGCTTTTTCAAGGTGGTAATTTAGGGCTGTCTGTAAAAAATAAGGAATTCAAACGAAAAGGATATCTCTGATTATTCTGATGGTTACTGACTGGGGTACTGCATTCAACACACTGAACTGGATAAAGATAAAAATTTTTCCCAATAGCTACTTTTATAAAAAAATAAGGCAAGCTTGGCTTGCCTTATTTTTACGTTACTACTTAATTTCCTTTGGGAGGAGGATTAGGAGGAATATGTCCTGTTTCTCCCCCGGTATCGGTGTCCATTGTAATTACGGGTGAACCATTATTGTTATTAGTTGTAGTTGTATGGTTCGGGCATACTAATGCCCAAAGCAAGGCTATAAAAAATGAGTACATTTTAGTTAGTTTTAGAAAGTCAGGAAAACCACGGTCAGCAACTTGCTGGGCCGGAAGAGAGGGACAGGAAGCGCTTCCTGCCATTTTTGGGAAGAGGGGGAGAGCATTGATTGCGGAAGCCGTAAACGCTTCCCAAGCCGGTTATCAGATGCCGCTTTCGCTGCTCAGGGTGAAATCAATCTGTACAGTGAGAATCGCTAGCTAATGCGAGATCAATTGATTTCGAGACAAAGGTAGATTGGGGTAAGTGGTTGATTTGCATATGGTTCCGATAATTCCAATGATTCCGAAAGGAATTCCGGTAACGCCGGAAATTCCGGACAGATTCCATAAATTCCGTTCGTTTTACTTATACTTTTGAGATGTTTATTATTGATTATCAGAAATCAGTCTTTGCAGATTATCAGAGAAAAAAGACAGAGAATGCGCTATCCCCACGCCTGATACACCCCACCCCTGCGAAAATCAGAGACGAATGTATTGCGGTATGTGAGGAACGATACGAGGCCAAGGATGAACAGGTATTAAGAACCTTTTTCGGTAAAAAAGATGATCTGGCAGCCTATATTCAGGCAATAAGAAAATATGAACCAGACAGGTTTAAACCCCTGCTCAACTATTTAAGAGGCCAGGTTGACAGTCCTGACGAAACAAACATTGAGCTCCTGGCATGGTTGATCGATTTTGAGCCCAGGCCTTATAATGACAGACACCGGTATGTTCCTGCCAATTATGAGTTGGCGCCGTCAAGTACCGAAATGGAGCAGCGTATTAAAACGGAAAAGCCGGAAGTTGAGGAAGAGGATGAACAGGAGGTTCGGGAAAAAAGTAAGGAGATTGTTGAGAAGAGGCCAGAGGTACCCGAGGAAGAACCAGGAGGTTCGGAGCAACCCGACGGTACCAGACTAGGATTTGGTTCGTTACTAGGGACACCAACCCCACGGGACACCGACCCTCCCCCCGAAAAGCGGAAGCGGGTTTTAAACATACGGCTTACGATCACACTAATATTCTCATTTCTAATAATTGGAGCAGGCGTTTACTGGTATCAAAATCGTGACCAGCACCCAAGAATGCCCCTGACCGGCAAGGAAAGTTGCATGTACTGGGCAGGGGACCATTACCAGGAAGTATCCTGCAACCAAAATCTTGGCGACACCTTAGTGCTCGCCCTGGACAGCACAAAACTGAAGTCTTTCAGGAAGATAACCCAGCCCGATACGATCACCGGGTATTCAATAGGACATGTGTGGTACGTTAAGGTCGAGGGGGGAATAGAGTTTTATACGGCTGATGGTTTTCATCCCATATACCATCTCAAGAAGCTGAAGCCATTAACCAGTTACATTATAACTACCTATATCCGTCCTAACAACTAGATGTCGCATTTAATATCTAAAGAAACTAAAAAAGGCCCGCATTGTCTGCGGGCCTTTTTGTTAGATATCCGATTAATATGTTCAGCTCACAACAAGCTTATACCCTACCCCCCGCACATTCACAATGGCGATAGAGGAATCTGCACTTAAATACTTTCTTATTTTTGAAATAAATACGTCCATACTACGGGCATTAAAGTAGTCGTCGCTTCCCCAAAGTGTCAGCAGGGCATTACGGCGCGGGACAATAGACTCCCTGTTCTCAATAAGAAGCATGATAAGTTCATTCTCCCGCGAGGTGAGTGTGATGGATTTTCCACCGGTTCCCAGTTCCATCCTGCCATAGTCAAAGGTGTACCGCCCAATCTGGAATATCTTCTGGCTACTTTTCTCCCTCTCAATACTCCTCTTAACAAGTTCCCTGATTCTGACTGTCAGCTCTTCTATACTGAAGGGTTTCCTTAAATAATCATTCCCGCCAATTTCAAACCCCTTGACCACATCTTCTGTCAGGATACGGGCAGTCAGAAACAATACGGGCGTCTTCCTATCAAATGCCCGTACTTCCTTCACAAAAGAGTAGCCATCAAACTTAGGAAGCATAATATCCACTACGCAAATATCAAATTGATCGTTTTTAAAAATGGTCAGGCCATCAGCTCCGTTTTTGACCCAGGTAACCTGAAATCCCTCTTTCATAAGCGCATCACAGGTTATCTTACCTAATCTTACTTCATCTTCCAGATAAAGTACATTTATACCCGCATTCATATGACAAACATTGAAGAAACGGAAGAGCTGTGTTTAGTGACTCTCTTGCTCTCCCATAAAGAAAATTTCAGGAATAAAGATATTTGTTAAATGACACTTGAAGGTTAATATAGGGTTAATCAATGTTAATGACTGTTAATCCCCCAATAAAAAAGTTGCCAGGAATGGCAACCTACCGTAAACTGCATGATCACATTGCATGCGATAAACAGCATAACTAAATCAAGAAACCCAGCCTAAAAAAAAATAACAGTCGAATAACTTAGTATCCTAAAGGTAAACAGGTTCAAACCACATCTGAGTTAATAAACTGCTAACTATCGTTAATTATCGTTAAAGGTGATGATATCAGTAACAACTACCAGATGCTTCCGGTAATAAAAAAAGGCTGCAATCAATAGTAGTAATATTGTAAGCGCTAAAATATTACGCCGGAATTTACGTTTGGATGCAGGAACAATTTCGAATGAGGAATCATAAATCCTGTCAATACTAAGAATACGTTGAAGCACATCCTCCATTCCCTCATCATCATAACCATCCGGATTCCTGACAGCCTCCAGATCAATCAGCAAGCCCACCTCCCGGCATAAATCCGGATGTGAAGAGCTACTGACAAGATGCAGTAACTCCGATTTTTCTGCGGGAGCAAGCTGCTTCCGCTGATACAGTTCTAACAAGAATAATAGTCTTTCGTTTACCATAATTGACTAATAAATTGCTTAACGCCTTGCTTTATCCCGGTTAATTGCTCGTCTGACAACGTTTAGAGGAGATTTAATCGATCTCAACACTGCAGTTATGGAGAGAGATCGCACCTTCCCAATACCGGCGGGACTTAACCCGAATAAGCGATTTAGCACATAGATCAGCCCGCGCCTGACGGTTAGCTTGTCAATAATATCCACGCCTCCGCTTCCCTGGTGTTCATGCAACTGCTTCCAGTTATTGTTACCCCCGAAACATTCAGCTACAAGTTTATACCTGATGATATCAATCAATCCCGATGCTGCCAGGGCCAATATCCATTCACGAAAATACCTGATCCGCGGGAGCTCATCTCTGCATAGCCAGACAGTAGTAAAGGTTACCTCTATAATTAAAATGCCATCTTCTCTACCAAGTTTATTCAGATAAGGCAGCAGCACTTTCAGGTGACGACGGAAAATAATGGCGAATGCCCGCTCATCTCCTTCGGAGATACGTTGCAATAACTCATATTCCCCTATGATAGATATGGTATCCAAAACTTCGTTGAAAATTGATTCAAGTAATTCCGGGTTCCTGTTACCGGCAATCCAATCACAGTACATGATCAGTTACTGACAGTACAGGGCAAAAGTGAAGATTTGAGGAACTTCAAATTATTATCAGCATGTTATTTAATGTTAACAAATGTTAATACCTACACTAACAATTATCTGTTAACATAGCATAACAAAACTTAGCATCCCAATAACATACCGGCTTTATTATTTAAAGGACCTTCGTTCCGCTAAACGTATTATCCTCAATACAAATGATCTCATTGGGACAGTTATACTTTTGATCCGATTAATGTGAACCCGTGACTCTTCACGGGTTCCGTTTTTATATAAAGCAGGATATATTCATTCTTCATCAAAGTGTCATCGGTACATAAAAGGCATACTGCGTTTCATAAACAGCAGATACCAGTTAACGCGATTGATTCTTATCCGGATCTAAATCCCATGAATCACAAACACCAACCAGTGATACTGCTTTACTCAAATAGTATTTTCAAACGACAAGACCATCCTTGAAAGGACGGTCTTGTCGTGAAGATCAAAGATTAATAATAAATATTACCTATAAAAGGTAGTCTGAAAACCGCCATATCCAGTACAAATTTCGGCAATCAAATAAATACGGAAGTTATTGTAGCGTTAACGATTGTGAAGTAATGTTAAGACTGTTCAATTCAATTTCAAATATAAAAAGCCGCCTTAGAAAAAGCAGCCGGAATATTATAACGAAATAAATAAAGTAATGATGAATCATTACTTTCCAGTCGACATGACCGTTAATCAACCGGTAATCTGTAAGAATAATTGCATATTCTAATGCAAGAGTCACCTAAAACAATTGACACAAAAGTAGCCAGCAAACCAGCCTTGACTAGTTATCAGACTATTAATATTTGTTAAATAGCGTTAATAAAACGCAGACGATGCACGATAAGATAGAGAGCACATTATTTTATACATTTACAGTATGTTCAAAAAGAAGAAAAACATCTTTCCGGCTAGCATCCGGTTCCTTACTTCTATCGCGATTATAATTGTAATCACATTTCAAGCTATCTGGCTAATTACTGAATGCAGTAAGCAGAAACAGATCCTGGTAGCGAAGGTTACCGCAGTTGCCCGATACAATTTATCAGACGCCGGGATGTACTTTTACTTCAACAAAATGGACAGTATACCTAACGAGGCAGACGTTACAATGAGACCCAATGTTACCATACCGATTGTAGACACCATAAGACCAAAACACTTCATCTTTAATAACGACACCCTGCGGGTATATACAGATGGTCAGCTAAGATCCACACTCACACACAACAGTAAAGAACTGACAGATTCTGCGTTATATAGCTTATTAAAAAAAGCAATGGCCAGGAATAAAATCCCAGTCACCTTTCATCTCCTGCATTGGACTGATAACACACTGTCGGTATACCCACAACACGATCTCCAAAAATCATTCATAGACACCAGCGTATCCTTTCTCGTTGGCAATGATGCTCACACGCGGTTTCAGCTGCATATGCACGACCTGAATTATATCGCCATTCTGCGGCTATGGCCGCTGGTAGGTCTTTCCATCGTCTACCTGGTCATACTGATAGGAATACTACGCCTGCTCAACAGAAATATCAGAGACAGCAGAAAGTTATTGGAGCTGAAGAGAAGTTTCACGTACAATATCACCCATGAACTTAAAACCCCGGTAACCACACTGGCAGCAGCTACTGAGTCACTTGAGCGGTATTATAGCCAACATGACCCGGAGACTATAAAAGACTATCTCACCATCATGAGAGAGGAACTATCCCGTATGTCTGACATGATTGATAATATACTCCTTCAGCAAAGAATAAAAGATGGGAAAGTAACATTGAGAAAACAACCGGTGAAGCTGGTAACATTGATATCCGAAGTAAAAAACAGGCTGATGATCACGCTCAACCATCATCACGCAACACTTGATACATCTGGCATACCGTCTGACCTGATTGCAGATCTCGATGTAAACTGGATGAAAGATGTCTTCACCAATCTGATTGAAAACGCCATCAAATATGCAGACGAAGATCCTATGATTTTCATATCCGCTTCACAAACAAACGGTTCTATCATTATTTCAGTAAAAGACAACGGTATTGGAATTCCGGAGAAATACATGGACAATGTGTTCGAGTCATATTTCAGGGTTCCGGAACACGAACTGGTAGTACCTAACGGACACGGACTTGGACTTAGCTACGTAAAAGAAATTATTCAATTACATGACGGTTCTATAACCATTGATAAAAAATATAAAGGCGGCACCTGTTTTATCATTGAAATACCGGCGTAAATAAAGAAGGCACCTCTTTTCAGAGATGCCCCACTATCATTAATATCAAGCATTTCAGATAGCTGTGTTATCTACTTTGGATTTAAGTTTCTCACGCACAGTTGCCGGTATTGCTGAGAATATACTATATCCTGTAGCCTTCTCTATTTCGGAAACAGAGGTTCTATAATACCCCCAGTCATGGTCGGTTACTGATTGGTTATTTGGCATATCCACGGCGATTACCCTCGTGGATGAAGTGATCCTGCTGATATCATTACTTCCATTCGGAAGCACCAGGATTACTTTCCAACAATGAGAGGGTACTACCATTTTGCCGCTGGCTATGGTTTCAGCACTGCCAACACTTCCCACACCTCTTTTGCCATAACTGCCCGCAATGATATACATCTCATTTCCATTAGCTGCCAGTTTCTGACAATAAGCTTCCAGGTGCTGCCACGTCTGCTGGTTAAGTTTAGGCGCCTGCGGAATAATGTTGGTAAGGATAAATGTGGCATCGTTATCCGCCTGACTGCCATCCCTGTCATCTGACGGACACATATGCCCCCTGTCAAATCCGGTACTGGTGTAATCAGACGTGGATGCCTTAAAGTAGCCTGAGGGAAGGCTGGCATCAGATACAAATTTATTACTACGCACAGCGCTGCCTTTCCAGGCGCTGCTCAGGTGCCAGCTTACCCAGTTCGCAATACCTCTTCCATTGTTGTAGGATAATACATACTGAGAACGCGAAACGAGGTAGTTGTTCTTATCTGAACTACCAGCTCCACTGGGATTGCCCAGCCCCATGTTATCATCGCGGGTGGCGCTTGCTTCCGTCAAAGCAGGAGCTCCGGAAGCGGAATTTGTTCCTGGAATTACAGGGGAAAGTGCTTCTTCTTTACGACAGGAGTTTGCCAACAAAACAAGGATAGCAGCAAACAATAACAGATTAATGCTCTTCATTACGGGTAGATTTGGGTTATTTAATAATAGGATATCTAAACCGGAATGAAATTAAAAGGGTTGCATTAAGCGAAAGTTAATAGGTGAACAATAAAATGTTAACCATTATATAAGGAAACCTATTCAATATCATTCATACCTGCACACAATGCGCTACCATAGCGAATTACCACGGGGGTGAATAAATTCGTAATAATTTTCCTTTAAATTCCTGTTAGAAGAGAGCTGCCACTGTTATCTGTTACTACTACCCCCGTGTACATTTACTAATAACTTCAAACCTAAAGTTTTTGATGCTTTTTAAGATTATAGAAGCATTCCATGTTATTATGAAAAAGCAATCAACAAAAAGGCTGAAACTGGAAATCATGAAGATCAACAGGCTAAGTGGCAATACCGCGACGGGTTCCCTCAGACCAAGCCTTACGATCATAATAGACACTACCTGGTACTGTTCCTTCCTGGCATGTACTAAATAGGCATTGCCCTTATGAAAGACAAAACCCCGCCTATCAGCGGGGTTTTACCAGTTATATTCAATGTTTTGTTTTTCACTGCTTATTTCTGGAAGAACAGTTTTTTCGGTGCTTCAGCGGTCAGCTCACAACGGAGTGTAGCACCGCCGCCCAGCAGTTTGGTAATTTCAGCAGCCCCTTCCAGTACCGTACATACGCTGAAATGCTCATCTTCAATCCGGGATACTACGATTTTACCAACTGTCTTCTTACGGGAGATCTTCTTCCCATCCACAGTCACTTCCACAGACTCGTACACTTTAAACTCATCTCCTTCTTTCAGATCAACAGCTTTTCCGGCGGAAAGTAATACCTTGGCAGCGTCGCCATAGGCGGTCTTTTCTTCAATAGAGGCAATGGCTGCTGTCAGCCTGAAATTATCCTTTACAAATTTGTCGAGGCGACTGCGGGTACTCATCAGCGCATCGTTGAATGCGTTCTTTCCCTTGGCGGTATTTGCAAAGTTGCCGGATGCCACCATATCGCCGGAATTAACGTCCACCACTTTTACATTGAAGATGATCTCCGTCTGCGGAGTCACTGCGGTACCAAACACGGGCAATTTGGTTTGTCTTTTATCATCCATCACGCTCACCACATTACCGACTACCAGGTACTGGGCACTCAGATCCCGCATAGCGGTAACCTGTGCATTCTCGGCTGACAGGCTCGCCACCTGGTCGAGCTTCGACCGGTCCACAAAATCAAAGCGTTTGGTACGCAGGAAAGCGTCTTCCACTGTATTCCTGATCGCATCCTGGCGGCCAGTGCTGTCCTCTCCTTTGAAAATAACACCAATAAGCGGTTTCGTCTGACCAAAGGCACAGGAAACGAGCAGCCATGCTGCGGCTGTAATAATATACTTCTTCATATCAGGTTGGGCCGGAGGCTTATCTTCCGGATTTGTTGGCTATAAGTTTTTCAGTCGCAATTTAGATCAAAAACGTATAACCAACTCCGTTATTATGTCGCCGATCAACAATACCAGGAGGTATTCATAAATTTTAACAATTTAAAAATTCATATCATGCATTCTTCTGGAATGGAACAAAGAATTTTCTACGGAGTGCCCGGGTCAGATGTCAGCTAAAAAAGTATTTTCTACGTGAAACGACAGTCCCATAGAGATTTTGCACTGAAATTATCCAGCAAAAATACCATTCGTAATGGTCAAATTAGAGGTTGTATTTCGCTTGACTTAAAAGGAACTTTATATCAGTCAAGGAGGCGTTATTGAACTTTATGTCAGCCAAGAAGATGTCATAGAATGATCAATGGGAAAGAACAATGAATAAATAATTCCGCGAACTAGTCACAGTCACCATTATAATTCACTTATGAACCAGTCTAAATCGTTACTATGGACGATCGCACTACTGTGTATTGTCCTGAATGCTACGCGCATTTATGCCCAGAGCAAAATTAATGTCAGGGGCACTGTCACGGATTCCACAGGAGCACCGTTGCCTGGTGCAACCGTCAGCGAGGAAGGAAACGTCAAAAATGGAGCAATTACCAGTCCGGAGGGGCACTTCGAACTAAATGTTCCCACCGGTAGCCGGCTGAAAGTCACGATGACTGGCTTTCAGGCAGCTTTCGCAATGGCCGGTACTTCCTCGCTTATCATTAAACTTCGTCCCGCTACCACAGAATTAACAGATGTGATAGTTGTAGGCTATGGTACGCAGAAGCGCGCTAAAATGACATCTGCCGTATCCACCATGGATGCCAAAGACATTCAGCTTATTCCTGCTACCAATCTGTCTAATACACTGGCAGGACGTCTGTCCGGTGTGTTCGTCAGCTCCAGAACAGGTACGCCTGGCATAGGCTCCAGCATCAAGGTACGGGCTCTTTCTTCATTCAGCAACAGTGCTGTTGAGCCATTGTACGTGATTGATGGCGTGGTAAGGGATAAAACCAGCTTCGATGCATTAGATCCCAATGAAGTGGCAGACATCACCATTCTAAAGGATGCCTCTTCGGCAGCTATCTATGGTTCCCGCTCTTCCAACGGAGCGGTCCTGGTAACTACCAAAACAGGCAAGAGCGGACTGGCAGTGGTCAATTTTAATGCTACCTACAACACCCAACGCGTAGGTGCACTGCCACAATACATGCCTGTAAAAGATGGTTTGAATTTAAGCAAAGCAGTTAATGGAGGCATCAGCGACGAGGAAATTAACTGGGTCCTCAAAAACAATCCCAATGGCGACAATTATTATAAAGCAGCTTATACAAATCCTTCCAGCCAGCGTTACGCCATCAGCGTTTCAGGCGGTAATGAGAAGGTCAGGGGATATGTTGGCGGATCTTATGTCAAAGAAAACGGGTTTCTGCCACAGGTATCCTATTCCAAGTATAACCTGCGTGGAAATGTACAGGCCAATCTGGTGAAAAATCTCACACTGGGCTTAAATATGTCCACCAGTTACGGTACCCGTAATCGTTTCAATTTCACCTATGACTATGGCTCCGATGACCTGAATAACCTCTGGGGCAAGCTGTTATACTGGGATGTATTCGCATCTCCCTATATTAATGGTAAACCGAATAATCCGGGATGGCTGGGCAACCCCATAGAAATGATGAAGAACGGAGGTTACTGGCGTAACAACAATCAACAGGTAGATGCCCTCGTTACAGCGGAATACAAAGTTCCCTTTGTAGAAGGGCTGAGCGTAAAAGGTACTTACAGCAAGAACTTTGATAATAGCTATGTAAAAACATTTGCCAAAAAACAAACGCTATATAACTTCAAGAAAGCCGGTCCTAATGGCCTGATCTACACAGATACACTAACTGGTGCTACCATGAGTGGCGATCCCGGCACTCCCTACTTAGGAAATACATATGACAGGTCCAACAGTTATCAGCTGAATACACAGATCAACTACGACCGGTCATTCGGCAAACATACTGTGGGCGCCCTGTTTGCGTATGAGCAGTACGAAGGTTATTCAAATAACTTCAACCTGATGCGGTATAATTTTCCGCTCGCTCCAATAGATCAGTTCCTGTACACCAGTGCAAACAATGCTGATTGGTCTACTGGTGGCGGTGAATCAGAAATTGGAAGACTATCCTATATAGGCAGGATCAATTATGACTATGATTCCAAATACCTTTTCAGCGCATCTGTCCGGAGAGATGGTTCCACCAACTTCGCACCAGATAAGCGTTGGGGCTGGTTTCCGTCTGTATCTGCAGGCTGGGTTATTTCCAGGGAAAACTTCTTCAGCTCATCTACAATTGGTCACGCAGTTGATTTCTTAAAACTGAGAGCATCTTATGCCACCACTGGTAATGATATCCTGAATAAAGATGATCCTAACAGCAGATGGAGCTGGATGGAGCAATACATTATCCAGAGCGGCAACTATTATCTCGGCGCCTCCGGTACGCCTGCACCCCGCTTAACATATGGAGGTCTGCCTAACAGCAATCTCACCTGGGAAAAATCAAATTCCACTGGCATCGGTGTGGATGCTACCATACTAAAGAACGTCCGCTTCAGTTTCGATTACTGGAAACGCAATTCCTATGATATATTAGGCAGCAGGATCTTAGCCGTCCCTACCGAGTTTGGCGCTTCCCTTCCTCCGGAAAATTATGGAAAGGTTAATTCCCACGGTATCGAAATTGAACTCGGCTACAATAACAATATCGGCAGAAACTTCAGCTATAATGTAAAGGGCATGTTCACCTATGCCACCAATAAAGTGATAAAGAAAGATGTGGCAGCCAACGCCCAGGATTATGCTAATCCTAATGGGAAAACGCTGGCATACAAATATGGATACCAGGCCTTAGGCATTTTACGCTCACAAAGCGATCTGGATAAATTACCCGCCGGTTATACCATCAACGGAGTAGCGCCTGCCATAGGGGACATGCTACTCGCTGACATCAGCGGCCCAGGCGGGAAACCCGATAATAAAGTAGACAACTACGATCAGATCGTCCTCGGCAACTACTTTGGGGCAGACAATGCGCCTATTTCCTACGGGCTGAATATCTCTATGTCTTATAAAGGCCTTACACTGGAAGCATTATTCTCCGGCCTTACCGGGTACAAAATAGCGTACAACGATCCCTGGGGCAAAGGCTTCGGCGGCGGGGGGAAAGTACCCGTATACCACGCCGATTCCTGGAGTACTGACAACCCAAATGGCACGACACCCAAATTATACCCTGGAGGAAATCCGCATTCAGCAGGCTATACCTGGACTTCTACTTTCAATGTTTATAACGGAGGCTTTTTACGGATGAAATACCTGAACATCAACTATAAACTCCCTGATGTCATCTTAAACAGGCTATCAATGAAAGATGTAAGGATCTTTGTAGCAGGATCGAACCTGTTCAACATCACAAAGTTCAAGATGTATGATCCTGAAGTTTCTCAATTCATGAGCTATCCAACTACAAAAACATATACAGTAGGAATTGATGTCAGATTGTAACAGTGTGTTCAAACTAAAAGCTAAAAAAATGAAGAAGAACGTAAATACCGCAATACTTGCCTTTCTCTCTCCTTTCTTACTGACGGGTTGTAGTAAGGTGCTCGATAAAACGAATCTCTCTGCTGTTGGCCCTGACCAGGTATGGTCAGACGTAAATATGGCAACAGCGTATTTAAATCAGATCTACTCCAAGCTGATGCCAGGGAACACATCCGGCAGCGGTAACGCAACAGACGAGGGTGTGGCTTACCAGAAACAAACCAATGACTGGTTCAGAGGAACTGCTACCATCGACTCACAAGACGATTTTGGTACTTACAGCAGCATACGCACCATCAACATTCTGCTGAGTAATATTGAGAAATCCTCAATCAGCCAGGCAGACAAGGATAAGATCAAAGGACAGGCATTATTCTGGAGAGCGTGGGCCTATCATAACCTGGTAAGCAATTACGGCGGCGTCCCGCTTATTCTTGATGCGCAAGCTCCCACTACGGATCTGACAACCCTGCAGAAGCCACGCAATAAAACATCAGAATGTGTAACACAGATCTTAAAAGACATCGATAACGCCATCGCATTACTGCCCGACGCCTTCACCGATAATGACCTCGGCAGGGTGGATAAAGGTATAGCACTGGCTTTCAAGGGCAGGGTGTTAATGTTCTATGCAAGCCCTCTGTTCAATGGATTGGGAGGCGTCGCTTCCTGGCAGAAGGCCTTCGATGCCAATAAAGCAGCCAAAGAGTTTTTAGATGGCCGCGGTAAAGGGCTATACAGCCCCTACAGCAAAATATGGGATGATGAGTTAAACAAGGAAGTAGTGATGGTACGCCGCTACAACTATCCGCAGGCTGTGTATTTCCAGGGTGGCCTGATGCCCTTAAACTGGTCCAAAGATGATGTAGGATATGATCGCCCATCCCTGGAACTCGTGAATTCATTCCCTATGAAAGATGGCTCCTCCTGGGAGTCTCAGCCCAGAAGCTTCGATACATTGTTTCTCAACAGAGACGACCGCTTTTATGCCAACATCTATTATAATGGAGCTCCCAACCAGTATTTAAAGGGAATGCGTGATGATAAAACCTACCTGTGGACATACTTCACCAGCATTACAAATTACAGCGGAACCACCGGACTTGAAGGCGTGCATAATTCCGTAACACAGGATCCACTGTGGTCTAACTCCAGCTTCTACCGCATCAAAGCGATTGATAAAACAATTGATAAAGGTACTGTCTATAATGCCGCTGTTGACTGGATTGAAATCCGTTACGCAGAAGTATTAATGAACTATGCAGAATGCGCAAATGAAACAGGCAACACCGCCATCGCACTGGATATATTAAAACAGATCAGAGCCCGCGCAGGCGTATTACCCGGTACACCCGGCAATTATGGCATTACTGCGACCATACAATCCGATGTCCGGACCGCTCTTCAGAAAGAACGTTTTGTGGAGTTCTGCTTTGAAGGGAAACGTTTGACTGACTTACGCAGATGGAAAATGTTTGGCTACCTGAGGGCCCTGCCGCAACGCCACGGTATCGCCGTATTGTTAAAAACAGGCCAGTCTGATGTAAGCCCGCTGTCTGATATCAGCACGGTGTGGAACAAATTCACATCCACGGGTATTTCAACAGATGCCGTTAATATCGCGATTAAAGATCAATATTACATTTACGGTATTCCAAAGACAATTTTAGATCGTAACCCCCTATTCAAACAGAATAATAACTGGGGAGGTGATTTCGATCCTTTACAATAACATTCCGATAGTTGATTTGACCATATATTTCTCTTTCGGGAGCAGGGGCGCCTTATCGGCGCCTCTGCCTGTTACAGAACTTATCCCTGTACTTCCCTGTTCATCACACAGCAAGACTATTTCGTCCCATTTCGATTTCATCTAACCCCGCTGGCGCGATATTGCGGGGAATATGAAAAGATCAATACAAATCTATACCCTGCTGTTAGTCTGGATCATCACCTGTAATCCGCTACATACTGTTTTTGCACAGTGCTTCGAACAGAAAACAGACAGCTTGATTCAAACGGTATTCCATGATAAAAGTGGCCCCGGCGGCGTATTTATGGTGACACAGCATGGTAAACCCATTTATCAGAAAGCCTTCGGCAAAGCCAATCTGGAACTCAATGTGTACCTCACCCCAGAAAATGTATTTCAATTAGGCTCCATGACAAAACAGTTCACTGCCATCGCCATCCTGATGCTGGAAGAACAGGGTAAGCTGCACGTGAACGATCCCGTTTCCAGGTATATACCGGATTATCCGTCAGGAGGTAAGATAACCCTGCACCATCTGCTGACACATACTTCCGGCATCAAGGATTTCACGCAGATGAAATCCCTTTCCGCTATCGCACAAAAGGTAATGACGCCCGCCATGATGGTGGACTTCTTCAAAGATGAACCGGCAGACTTTGCACCCGGCGAAAAGTTTTCCTATAACAACTCCGGCTATGTACTGTTAGGATATGTTATAGAATTAGTTTCGGGAGAACCCTACAAAGATTTTATCCAGCAACATATCTTCAACAAAGCCGGCATGCGCAATTCTTATTACGCCAGTGACAGACAAGTAATCCCTAACCGAGCATACGGATACCATAAAAAGGATAGCGTGTATGTAAATAAAACCAGCATCAGTTTCAGCGTCCCTTTCTCTTCCGGTGCATTGATGTCGACAGTCGGCGATATGCTGAAATGGCAAAACGCGATAAACACGAATCTGTTGCTCAATGCAGAAGAAACAAAGAAGGCGTTCACCAAATACAGATTAAATAACGGAGAAGAATTCACCTATGGCTACGGCTGGCACCTCAGGGAAATAAATGGTACGGCAGTGAGAGCGCATGGGGGCAGCGTTTTCGGATTTAAAACAATGGGCGTCTACATCCCCTGTGAAGACATCTATGTAATAGGGTTCAGCAACTGTGACGCCAATTCACCCACTAAAGTAACTGAAGATATTGCCGCACTGGCGTTGGATATACTAAAATCTAAATAGACATACGATAAGTATACACACATGTATCTATGTATACTTATCGTACCTGCTATGACGGTTTAGACGTAATAATATAACCCGTCACTTCATTTCACAACGCAAATGAATGTTCCCTTATAGGGCAGGGATAAACAACAACGGTTGACACGGTATTTCTATCTCGATAGCGCGCTAAGCCCTTTCTGCAAATCCTCCGCATTCATAACAGGCGTAAACTCTATCCTGGCATTCAATAACATGAAAAATGGTTCGCCGATAACCGGTATGTCTGATGAATCTTTAAGATCAAAGACAAACATCGCCGTTCTGCATCCATTCTCCGGAAGAAAATAACTCGCCTCCGGCTTTATTTTCTCCATTGTTGATTGTATAAGTTTTGGGAGAGTGCCATCCAGTATGGCTTTATTGGAGGCTTCTACTTCACAGGTGACTTTTAATAAAGTACGCATCGCAGTATTATTTAGAGATAAATAAACACTTAATATTTTGGGGTAATAGTATTTACGAGGATCCCAATAGTATAGTTTGTTATTTCTCCCCATACTGCTGTTAATGGATGGTTAAAGGCTGGTATCAGGGTGAATATGATCCCTCATCACGCTTCCTTCAGCTGGAAGTCTTCCTTCTTTGTAAAGTAGTACAAGCACAGGATCCAGGAGATAACCACCACCATATTTATCTTCTGCATCACTGGCAGAATTTGTATAAAGCTGCCGGAGTAATAGATGTAGTTATCAACATAACAGATCAGCAAACACAACACTGAAAATACTTTCAGCAGGGTAAGCCGTGATCTGAATATATAAACCACTACATAGAACATACTTAGCAGCCCGAGTGTGGTAGTAAAAGTAAGCGCAAGGTCATGATAGCGTGTAACAATGAGCATAGCAAATACCATGGCAGATACGCCACAGTACCTGATCACACCGGCAGCGCCGGGGGAAGGGATTTTCTTTGAGAAGTCGATGAAGAAAAATGCGTAGGTGATACATAACATGCACCATCCGGCGATAGCCCACGCCCGCGATGCATTCTTCGCACCGTTCAATGCCCTTTCTCCAAAAAGATTACTCAGGTAATTATGCTTCCAGTCAAAACCCACAGTAGTAGGATCAACAGATGATCCTCCGGGATAAGAGAGGAAAGCGGTAAGCAGTAATGCTACAGCCAGCAGCATACCTAGCAGCAACAAATGTCTTCTGTACATCCTGGAAGATTTATGGGGTTTAAAATCTCTTCCATGTAAGATAGCAAAAAACAATCAGCATCTGCAAGCCGGTACTTACCCCGCTATTCCTGCAACAGCATATCCCACTTACCAAGCAGCGTCATTCCTGTTGCATCGGCGGTCCGACTCAAAAGAGCCAAAGACCGCCCAATGATCCAGTCCGGCATTTTTCGTAACTGGCTCAATGATTGGCTGCCATGCGCTTGTTTATCAGCAGTACTACCCCAGGCCCCTGCTGCCACTCACGCCTGTACCCACCTGGCGCCATCATCATCATCGGGTAGCTGCCGAGCGCAATATCGCAGTCGCCGTCCCCATCGATATCAGCAGCATCCATCACCAGCCAGCGGCCCAGGTTGCCGAGGTGATTGGACAACGTCGCAAAGTGCCCGTTGTTGTTAAGATACAACCTGAACTCATCCTGTTGAATAGCACTGGTATCAGGGAAGTAAGCAATCGTTGCGATGTCTGTATCGCCATCTCCGTCGAAATCTCTCGCTACAGCCTGTGTCGCGCCATTCTGAGGAAGGAAGGTGCAGAGAGAGAATGATTGTCTACCGTTGTTATGATAGATACAGATGCCATGATAGGGTTTTAATACAGGCGAAAAATCGGCATTATCGCCACAAGTATATATAATATCCTGCCGGCCATCTCCATCCATATCAGCAAGCGCAAAATCAGTAGAGCCATACACCGGCGGGAAGCGCAGCAGCAGATGCGATGCAAAGGAAAAATGCCCTTTGTTCTCAAACCAGCGGAGCTGTTCATTACCCTGACCAAACAGGCAGAGAATATCCGGCATACCGTCCGCATTCATATCTGTAACGGCGATACGCACAGCTCCGGGCGCACGGTACAATACTACCTCTTCATATCTTCCATTGCAATTTCTCCAGACAGACAACTTACCATCATCCACACCAAATTCACAAGTGATCAGCTCTTTCAGATCATCTCCATCGAGATCATATTCCAAAGTATGCACAGGCCGGTACAGGCGCTGCAATAACACATCCCCTCTCCTCCCGGATTGCAGCCCACGCCGGGAAACGGTTCCCACCTTCTCCGGGGTTGGATTAAGCGAAGTACCGATACTTGTTTCCAATACCTGCCCACCCGCTAACTGCATATCTGTAATAACTGCCCCACCCGGGTTATACGCGCTAACAGGCACACCGGTCGCATCAATATACCATACACAATTGTTTACTGCATCAGCTGCATACAGCTGATGCACTGCTGTATCAATACGGATACTGGAGATACTGGCAGGCTTCTCCGCAGGCAACTGCACCTGTTGTATATAGAACAGCGATCCTATGTTACCACTCACCGGTACAAACACACTATCCGTGAGATGAGCAGGAGCCTGAGAAAGATAATACTGCCTGATCGCTTTCCATTCAGCCCGGCTTACTAACGGTTTTTCAGGCACCAGGGCCGCTTCCTGCGGAGACAATTTCCTATTGCCCACTTCACTGGTAATTCCCAACCGTAAGGCCATCTGTGGCAGTACATGCCGGTCCCATATATCTGCCGGCAACAATGATGGTTCCGGGAAAAGATGACAGCCCGCGCATACGCGACGGGCCGTCTGTTCTCCGTGATTGCAGGACATCAGCATAATGATGGCCAATAGCAACAGAAAACTACCTACCTTCATATATCCGTTTACGTTATTGTCTTATAAACTTATACCTGAGATTGGTTTTACCATACTGTATATTCACCATATACATGCCGGCTGGCCAGTCTCCAATGGGGATCTGCAGCTTACTGCTCCCTGCAGGCAGAAGTTTTATCTCATTGTACATACGGCGTCCTTTCAGGTCGTAGATGCCTATCTGGGATTGCTGTGCAGCCGGCAGCTGTACCTCCAGTTGGAGCGTATTGCCATACGCAGGATTGGGATACACCGTAATACCTGCATTGTCATTTAACACAAGAGCAGATTTCATTGTCATAACCTGCTGCGTTCTCTGCATACTACTTACCGTCTTTACACTGATAAAAAAGTCCTGCGTCGTGGTGTAATCAACCTGTCCACACGGACCGGGATCCGTATTCCATGCATCATAAAAGCGGACACGTATTCTCACTTTACCGGCAACAGCGGATGGCACAGTAATGCTCCGGCTTATATTCAGCACTGTACCACTGTTATCCTGCTTCGGAGCGCCCGCTGTAAATAGCAATTCACCACTGTCAGTAAAACTGCCGTTACCGTTCCAATCTGCATATACATTCACCCTCGACCATTTTGTGTTGGTGCTGTTGATCATGTTCAGCGTGAACGCTGAATCCCTGTAGACACCAATGGAATCAGCTGTATACACGCCATATCCGTTAGGTGGATAAGTACTATTGGTATAACTGATGTTATGCTGTGCCTTAGCAGTGGTAAGGGAAGTAATATAACGGTCAGTAGCATTTGTGCCACCGGCCGCGCTACAGGTCACAGCAGTACCGCCGTCGCCGCCTTTCATCAGCGAGAGATCATCAACATTTATAGCACTGTTACCGGTATTAGTCAGTGTCAGTTTGACAGTACGCATGTGGTCCGCATATTCGCTACCCGTCTTAAATGACAGTGAATCTTTGCTGAATGTAGCCGCAGCATTGCTGCTGGTGAGGAAGGTACTTTGCACCGCGCCCGTTACCTGCGACAGATTCTCCACCTTTACCTGTAAGATACCACTGCCTTTCAGCCAATAACCCAGTCGGTAATTACTGCTGTGATCCAGGAAAACGTATTGCACAACAGATTGTCCTGCTGCCAGTGCCAGTCCGCTGTTACCGGACCTTTTAGCTGTAGGTGATAAGGTGCCGCCGCCACTCCAGGGATACAGGGTTCCATATTCGAATCCTTCATTGGGCAATTCATTACCGGTAGTTACAGGCCACTGATAACCACGTATATAATCCACTTCCATGGTAGCGCTGTTGGTCATGCCAGCGGTCCAACCGTAGTAATTGCCCAGGAAGATATTCATAAAATGATTGGGCGACATATTGCTTTGGGTATTGCTCCATTCCTTCACCAGCACACCGTTGATATAATATTTTATTCCTGCAGCTGTCCAGAGCAGGCCATGCGTAGCCCAGTTCTGCTGACTGCTAAGCGTGGCGTTATAGGTAGTGAGGTTTCCCTGGAAGGTTCCGTCGGCGGCCACATTCCCGTGCATAGTAAACGGTGTGACCGTAGTAGTGGTGGCTTCGCCGCTCTGCTCAAACACATCAATTTCAAAGGCTTGTCCGCGTGGTCTTACACCTGTCACGCCGTTGTAAGTGTTACCCTGCTCCATGTAATACTTTAGGTCGGGGCCGGGTGAATCCAGCCAGTATACAACATTCAGGCCACTCGTGGCATTAGGTGTATTACTGCGTCGCACTCTGATCTCGTAGTAACCACCACGACGATTATCGAGATAGCGTTCATTTGTACGCCAGTCGTAGGTTTGAATAGATGATACTTTTCTTGTGGACCAGTAGGGTTTTGCCGGCATCGTATCATTCACCACCAGCTGGATAGTGCTGCCGTTCATAATGATGCCTGGTTGCGGCAATGAATCATGCAGCATAGCGGAGAGATTGGTACCGGATTTAAAGTCGATCGTGGAATAGTAGTTGGTAGACCATTTGTTCCTGTTAAGCAACTGATCATTGAATTCGTCTTGCCAGTAGAGCTGCATACCTGCTGGTACAGCAGCAGAACTGGGAATAGACAGGTTACTGGCTTCAGCGGGGTCCAGCGTCCATAGCTGCGAGGTGACAACAGCTGCCTGCAATGCCACAGAAGCGCCGCTTGTATTATAGGCCTCTACCCACACATTGTAGTTTGTATCTGTGGCAAGTCCGTTAATGTAATAACGGATAGTGTTAGCTGGCAACACAGCGCCGGGAGTAGCAGGCTTGATTGCCGATGCAGACCAGTACACTTTGTACCCGGTTTCGTTACCGGCATTATCCAGCCAGTTAAGGCGTATCCAGGTTCTGGTGCCGAGCGTCTTCAACTGTGATGGCGCTGCCGGTGCCTGCGCAGCGGCAGATGATGTAAAGATGGTCAGGGTCAACAGATAAGCGAGGTATAACAAAATTTTCATACCTGGTATTTTTTTAGTGAAAGAAAAATGACGGGCCGGAGTAACCTCCCAACCCGCCATGGCTTTTATCAACTAGTATCCTGTATTCTGTTTGATCAGGCCGCCGCTTTCATCAATGGCTCTGCGCGGGATCGGGTAGAATACCTTGTTGGTGTCCGCGAATGGAGATCCTTCTGTGCGCGCCCGCTGTACAAAAAGTCCCCAGCGGATAAGGTCATCTCTGCGAGTTCCTTCTGTCCATAATTCAAAGAGGCGTTCATCCTGTATCCTGCTACGGAGTTGCGCCTGTGTGAGCGAGCCATAGGCAAAGCCTGTAAGGCTGGCACGTACACGCACACGGTTGATAAGGTCTATCGCTGCGTTGGATGGCCCCCCTTGTTCATTCATTGCCTCACTGAGCAACAACAATACATCAGCATATCTCCATACCACCATATCTGTTCCCTGTGACTCCCCGCTGGCTGCGGGATCGGGACTGTACTTGACAGGTAGCGCACCGGGAAGCCCTGCTGTTTTGGCGTCCTTATATTTCAATGTACCGCTGGCATCTCTCCCTATCGGGTAGTTCTTCAGTAATACGCTGAGGCGGTCATCCTGCGGATCAAATTTCTCGTAAGTCTTCCAGGGCATCTTATATCCTCCCCAGGCCGTTAAGGCCTGGCCTGCGGGATCAAAATAGTCACCCTGTAACACATGCGCCAGCCACATATTGCTTTGATCAGCATCATTGCGGCAAGGTATGGCAAGTATGATCTCTTTGTTTCCTTCATTGTTGATGCTGAAGATATCTGCATATTTATGCTGCAACTGGTAAACGCTTCCGTCTCCCAATGCAAGCAGTTGCTGGCCGGTACTAACGGCATCGGGCCAACGTTTTTTCTGCATATACAGTTTCATCAGACCGGTTAAGGCCGCCCCCTGTGTAAACCTTCCGTAGTCCGATGTTCCATAGGCAGTGGGTAATGCCGCCGCCGCTTCTTTATAGTCCTTTTCTATCTGGCTGGTCATCCATTCGTCTGTAGGCCGGGCTACTGATGGCGCCAGCGGATCCTGTGCTGTCTTGGGATCTACTACCACGGGTACCGGTCCGTAATAACTATACAGAATGGCAGAAAAGTGAGCGCGCAAAGCCTTTGCTTCCGCAATGTAGCGCGCTTTCAGTGCAGCGTCCATAGTTACGGTATTGGCTTTGTCAATAAAAATTGTACACTCAGACACCTTCCTGATCAACGTAGTATAATGTCCGGTAATCTCTCCAAAATTCTCTGCAAAATTCAGGTCATTCATCTTCTTCCAGCCATCCCATCCCCATGAGCATACCAGCTCATCTGTGGTCATACTATTCTGCACATGCCAGGAACCATTACCACTGCCCCATCCGGCGTATCCTCCTGTCATCAGACCATTATAAAGTGCCGTGAGCGCTGCT
>NZ_DATLKJ010000125.1:0-52235 GCF_035538455.1 Chitinophaga sp. | reverse complement strand
AGGTAAACGATACCGCCGCATATAGAGGCCATCGCATAAATTTCGCGGGTGAAAAGAACAGGATGTTCGCCCGTGATCACATCGCGCATCAGACCACCAAAGGCGCCGGTGATGGCGCCGAGGGCAATGCAGATAGGAGCGGGGAGACCAGCAGCCAGCCCCTTGTTGATACCGGTAATAGTAAACAGTCCCAACCCGATGGCGTCGAAAATATTGAGCCAGCGGTTCAGTCTTTTTACGTAGGAAAAGAATAACGAAGCAATGATGGCGGCAACAATAATCGCCGTATTACTCAGCTCGTCCGTCATCCAGGCTACGGGGGTGGCGCCGAGCAGCAGATCGCGTACAGTACCGCCCCCGATGGCCGTGATGAAAGCCAGCGCCAGCAGGCCAATTACGTCGTATGATTTATTGATAGCTGCCGTTGCGCCTGAAATGGCAAAAGCAAAAGTTCCCAGTAATTCTAATCCGTGTACAAAGGTTAATTGCATCCCCCTTCTTTGAAAAATTCGCGATAAAGATAATCAGGAAAAGGGAATTACAACGTGTGTACAGTTACCGGATTGCCGTGGGCTTATGCATCAATAGTCGTAGTCATATTCACCGCGCAGGGTGCGTTCTATCTGGTTACGCAGATCCGTGCTGAATCCTTCCACTTCTATTTTGGGCTGATGATCAAGATTGATGCGGAAATGTCCTTTCTCCAGGGCCAACAAGTCGTAAATATCTTCTAACAGGGCGTATAACAGTCGTTTGGTATTCTCTGCAATCTGTGCCAGCAGGGTATCTTCAAAGTGAATAAATTCCTGATTCTTGTAAGATAAGGTGACATGTATCATAACTAATGGTTTTTCTACAGGATAGCTTTTTGTTAATTAAAAGTTGCCGATTAAACAGTTGATTATCATTATCTAATTGTTAAATGATCCCATAAAAATAGGAAAATTGGAAGGAATATTTTTTAATTAATGCATAATTTTATCCACATCTCTAAACAAAAAATGAAAAATGTTCTATCTTCAGAAGTTAACCTTTCATCATCATTAATCTGCGCTTTCCCCTGCTTCATTTTTTTTATTTTAAAAATTGTCTACCATTGTGATTCACTATTTTGAAGCAATGAATAAGATCAAATTATTAATTATCCTCGTTGTAATCAGTTGCAATACCTTGCTGGCGCAACCAGGAAAAGGAATCAGGTGGAGCCGCGACGGCCGGTCCATTTACAAGGCAGACCAGACAGGCATCATCGCCGACCCACTGTCTGGTGCATCATCAACAATAATAGTGCCGGTTGAAAAACTCACTCCTGCAGGGCAATCCCGCCCGCTACCGGTAAAGGACTTCCACTTTTCCGCCGATGAAAAAAAACTCCTCATCTACACCAATTCGAAAAAAGTATGGCGCTATGAAACACGCGGCGACTACTGGGTACTTGATCTCGCCAGCGGAAAGCTCCAGCAACTGGGCAAAAACAAGCCCGCTTCTTCACTGATGTTCGCCAAGTTATCTCCTGATGGTTCCAAAGCGGCTTACGTGAGCGGTCATAATATATATGTGGAAGATCTCAGCAACGGCGCCATTACAGCTATTACTACCGATGGCACCAGACGCTTTATCAATGGCACGTTCGACTGGGCCTATGAAGAAGAGTTCGGCTGCCGTGACGGCTTCCGCTGGAGTCCCGACGGTAACAGCATCGCCTACTGGCAGATCGATGCAACCAAGATCAGAGACTTCCTCATGATCAACAACACTGATTCTATCTATTCATTTACTGTCCCTGTAGAATATCCGGTGGCCGGAGAAAGTCCTTCCGCCTGTCGTATAGGCGTTGCCGATATAAAGACTGCTAAAACAACCTGGATGCAGGTTCCCGGCGACGACCAGCAGCACTATATCCCCCGCATGGAGTGGATGCCCGGAAAAAATGAACTGATCATCCAGCAACTGAATCGTAAGCAGAATGAAAGTAAGATCATGGTGTGCAATGCTTCCAACGGCCAGGTACGCGGACTTTACACAGAAACCGACAGTGCATGGATCGATGTAAAATCACGCTGGGATGACGACAACATCGCAGGTTGGGATTTCATCCGCAACGGTAAAGCATTCATCTGGGTAAGTGAGCAGGACGGATGGCGCCATCTGTACAACATTTCATCCGAAGGCGGTAAAGCTACGCTGCTGACTCCCGGTGATTATGATGTGATCAGTATTGTGAAGATAGATGAACCTAATAATCTTATCTACTTCATTGCATCCCCCGAAAATCCTACACAGCAATATCTTTATAAAGTGCCGCTGGCCGGTGGTAAAGCTGTACGCGTTACCCCTGCAGACCAGCAGGGTTCACATGAGTATAAAATGTCGCCCTACGGTCCCTGGGCTATACATGAGTTCAGCAACTCCTTCACTTACCCGGTGAAAGAAAATCTGGACCTGCCTGCACATACCAGCAGTACCAACGCGGTAGTGAACGCACTGAAGAAATCAGCTGTCAATCGTAATCACGTAGAGTATTTTGAAGTGACGACGGTGGATGGTATCACCATCAACGGATGGATGACAAAGCCCAATAACTTCAATCCTGCTAAGAAATATCCGGTGGTATTCTATGTATACGGTGAGCCCGCAGGCGCTACCACACTCGATGTAATCGGTGCAGGACGTAACTTCCTGTATAACGGCGACATGTCTGCCGACGGCTACATCTATGTATCTATGGACAACCGCGGCACACCGCTGCCCAAAGGCCGTTACTGGCGCAAGAGCATCTACCGCAAGGTGGGCATTATCAATGCACGCGACCAGGCGATGGCTGCACAGGCATTGATGAAGAAATATGCTTTCATCGATCCTGCACGTACCGCCGTATGGGGCTGGAGCGGCGGCGGTTCTATGACGCTTAACCTCCTGTTCCAGTATCCGGATATTTACAAAACAGGGATCGCTATTGCAGCCGTAGGCAATCAGCTGACTTATGATAACATCTATCAGGAGCGCTATATGGGCTTACCGGAAGAGAACAGGGAAGATTTTGTAAAGGGTTCTCCCGTCACCTATGCCCGTAATCTCAAAGGAAACCTGCTGTATATTCACGGCACCGGAGATGACAACGTGCACTATCAGAATGCAGAAATGCTGCTCAATGAACTGATCCGCTATAACAAACAGTTCCAGTTCATGTCATATCCCAACCGTACACACGGTATATCAGAAGGTGCTGGTACCTACGAGCACCTGTCTACCCTGTATACCAACTACCTGCGCACGCATTGTGAGCCGGGAGCGAAGTAGAGATATTTTTTTATTTTCTTATTTTTTTATTTGGATATTTGATGTCCGATTTGGGGATTATTTGATTTTGGAATTTTTAAATGCAGCGAAGCATCTTTGATGTATTTAAAAATTCCAAAATCAAATAATCCCCAAATCATAAATAAGAAAATAAAGAAATAGAAAAATCAAAAAACAGACATGTCAAAGACGGGTATTATTGGGATTATAGCATCGCTGACAGTGATAGTGTGCGCATTCCTGCCATGGGCAACGATTGAAAGCAGGCACCTCATATTTACGGGCGTGAACACCACCGGTTCCAACTATGGCGAACCGGGCAAGCTCAGTATTGTGCTGGCTGTTGTGGCAATTATTATATTCTTTGTGAAGAAACGCCCTGTGGCACGTGTCAACCTGTTTGTAGCCGGATTTCTGCTGGCGTGGACGTTCAGGAATATGGTATTGTTTAGTCGTTGTGAGATGGGAGAGTGCCCGCAAACGGGTGTTGCCCTGTACCTTTCACTGGCAGCTGCGGCAATCGCATTTGGCTGCGTCCTGTTTACGCGCACCCGTCCTTAAAATATTTTATGCAGCAGCCAGGCGCCACCAAAAATACCGGCGCCCATTAACCAGTAACGGAGTATTACCGGTAAAGGGCGCTGGTTGGTGATCCTGGCCTTTGTAAAACTGAAGATGGTTAATCCCAGAAAAACCAGCATCGTACTAGTTTGAGAGGCCGCCGTGAAGTTCTCGTTAGAGAGATAGGGGCCAAAAGATAAAGTTCCTCCCAATAAAAAGAAGAAGCCGGTAAACAAGGCACTGCGTGTAGCGCGCAGAGGGCTAAACGTCGTTTCTTTCACCTGTTCCTGTTGCAGGGTATTTTCCCATAACGCAGCATCCTTCACCATCTCATCAGCAATCAGTGAGATCGTATTTTCATTAATATCCAGGCGTTGCAGCTTGGTACGTTCTTCATCAGAGAGGAGCGGACTGTCGTGTTGTGTATCACCTTTATTGGCCTGGTATGCACTAAACATGACAAGTATGGCTCCCATGATGCATATGCACAGGTTGATGGTATAGAAGGTTTGTACTTCTATAGGGAAGCCCTGTATAACCTGGGTAGCGAAGAACAGCAGGAATAACCCGTCAGGGAATCCGATCAGGTAATCTGTCTTCCATCCGGAACTGCGGATGGCTTTATTTGATGTATTCATACTGCTGTCAGCTGAAGGCTTTATCCATGCTCTTTTTGATAATCTGTACACAGTCGGCCACCTGTGCGGCGGTGATGGTAAGCGGCGGCGCAAAGCGGATCTTGTCGCCGTGTGTTGGCTTAGCGAGCAGGCCGTTTTCCTTTAAAGTAAGGCAGAGGTCCCACGCGGCTTCCGGATCTGCATGTTGAATAACGATGGCATTTAGCAGTCCTTTACCACGGACGGTGGTGATGAAAGGTGAATGAAGGTCTCTCAGCCCGTTGCGGAGGAGTTCACCCATTGCAGTTGCATTAGCGGCCATGTTTTCATCCTTCAGCACATCCAGCGCAGTCATCGCCACTTTGCAGGCAAGCGGGTTGCCGCCATAGGTGGAGCCATGCTCGCCGGGTTTAACGGTAAGCATGATTTCATCGTCTGCCAGCACGGCGCTTACAGGTAGGGTGCCGCCGGAGAGGGCCTTACCAAGTATGAGAATATCCGGACGGATGTTCTCATGATCACAAGCCAGCATTTTGCCGGTGCGGGCCAGGCCGGTCTGTATTTCATCCGCCATGAACAGTACGTTGGCATCCTGGCAGTAAGCGTGTGCTTTGGCAAGGAAACCTTCATCAGGTACCATTACGCCAGCCTCACCCTGAATCGGTTCTACCAGGAAACCAGCCACGTTTTTGTCTTGCAACGCCTGTTCCAGTGCGGGCAGGCTGTTGTAAGGAATGATCTCGTAACCCGGCATAAAGGGCCCGAAGTTATTGCGCGCAGTAGGATCGGTACTGAACGAAATAACATTCAGGGTGCGTCCATGGAAGTTGTTCCCGCATACAATGATCTTCGCTTTGTTCTCGGGAATGCCTTTCACCATATAGGCCCAGTGACGGCAGAGTTTCAACGCTGTTTCCACTGCTTCTACGCCGGTATTCATGGGTAATACTTTATCGTACCCGAAGTAGCGGTTCATATATTGCGCATATTCACCCAGTAAGTCACTATGGAATGCGCGCGAGGTTAAAGTTAATTTCTGTGCCTGCTCTATCAGAGAGGCAATGATCCGGGGATGACAATGGCCCTGGTTTACGGCAGAATAACCGGACAGAAAATCGTAATAACGCTTTCCGTCCACATCCCATAAAAATACCCCTTCACCACGCTCCAGCACTACTGGTAACGGATGATAGTTATGAGCTCCGTACTGTTCTTCCAGTGCCAGGTAATGTTGGGTTCTTTCACTAATTGTATATGCTGGTATCATAACACGAAATTACTGTAAATACTGTGATTTCACTGATTTTTGTGATTATCCTGAAGGGGTGTAAATGATTAATTTAAAGAGCAGAGAGGATATGATGATGGCGATGACGGCCCAATATATTATCGTGATCAAGTCCATGTCAACTCCGTATCAAGTCCACCTTAAGGCCGTTAACGCTTCATTATCAACTCCTTCCCATCAGGACAATCAAAAAAAGTCATAATAGAATCACGATTTAAGTCTGCTAACGAGATCAATGTATTCCTGCATGGCTGCTTCTTTGCTTTTACCTTTCAGGGAAGTCCAGGCTTCATATTTTGCTTTGTTCACAAAATCGAATGGGTTGGCGGGAGGCTCCGTATTTACATCACCTTCGGTACCTTGTTTAAACAAGGAATACAACTGCAGAAGTATTTCGTTGGAGGGTTTCTCAGATAGTGTTTTGCTGTCTGCTACGGCTTTTTCGAATTGGGCTGTTAATTCCATATTGCTAAATTTAAATTGTTCTTTTACTAAGATGAGGATTTAAATTTAATCTGTCAAAAATGAAGCTGGCGACTATTCCCTTCAAAGCAGGTATTTTTATTAACATCCCTAAACAATAATAAACTAATTTTAATACCTTTGCAGGCTGGAAAAGGTGCGATGGGCTGCGATTGACGCTCATTGCCAGTAAATTAACATATGAAGAATATTCGCAATTTTTGTATCATTGCCCATATTGACCACGGGAAGAGTACCCTGGCGGATCGCCTGCTGGAGCAGACCAAGACTATTTCTGACCGCGACATGCAGGCGCAGGTGTTGGACGATATGGACCTTGAAAGAGAGAAAGGTATCACGATCAAGAGCCACGCCATCCAGATGAACTATCTCGCCAAAGACGGCCAGAAATATGTTTTTAACCTGATCGATACTCCCGGCCACGTTGACTTCTCCTACGAAGTATCACGTGCGCTGGCAGCCTGTGAAGGTGCACTGCTGCTGGTAGATGCCGCACAGGGCATCCAGGCGCAGACCATTTCCAACCTGTACCTCGCACTGGAAAATGACCTCGAGATCATCCCCGTTATCAATAAGATTGATATGCCTGGCGCCATGATCGAAGAAGTAAAGGACCAGATCATTGAACTGATAGGCGTGAAGGAAGAAGAAATCCTGCTCGCTTCCGGTAAAACAGGTATTGGTGTTGAAGAGATTCTCGAAGCTATCGTAGCACGCATACCCGCTCCGAAAGGCGACCCTGAAGCTCCGCTGCAGGCGCTCATATTCGACAGCGTATTCAACTCTTTCAGAGGTATCATCGCTTACTTCCGCATCTTCAACGGTTCCATCAAGAAAGGCGACAAGATCCGCTTTTTCAACACCGGGGAAGAATATGAAGCAGACGAAGTAGGTATCCTCAAGCTGGGCCTCGATCCCCGCAATGAAGTAAATACCGGCGACGTAGGATACATCATCACTGGTATCAAAAACGCGAAAGAAGTGAAAGTGGGTGATACCATCACCCTCGCCAACAATCCTTCCAAAGAGGGTATCAAAGGCTTCCAGGAAGTAAAACCAATGGTATTTGCCGGTATCTTCCCGGTAGTAACAGAAGACTTCGAAGAGCTACGCGATTGCATGGACAAACTCCAGCTGAACGACGCATCCCTCACCTATGAGCTGGAAACCTCACAGGCGCTGGGATTTGGCTTCCGCTGCGGCTTCCTTGGTATGCTGCACATGGAGATCATCCAGGAACGTTTGGAAAGAGAATTCAACCAGACCGTTATCACAACCGTTCCCAACGTAGGCTTTATCGCATATGACACCAAGGAAAAGGTCATTCTGGTGAACAATCCCACCGAAATGCCTGATCCTACCAAGATGGAGAAGATCGAAGAACCGTTCATCCGCGCGCAGATTATCACCAAGCCGGAATACATCGGTAATATCATGACGCTCTGCCTCGGCAAACGTGGTATCCTCCTGAACCAGAGTTATCTCACCACTACCAGGGTAGAACTGATGTTTGAACTGCCGCTCACTGAGATCGTGTTCGACTTCTACGATAAACTGAAGAGCCAGACCCGCGGCTACGCCTCATTCGACTATACGCCGATCGGCTTCCGCGAAAGCGATATCGTAAAAATGGACATCCTCCTGAATGGTGACAAAGTGGATGCCTTAAGCGCCCTGATTCACCGTTCCCGTGCGCAGGACTTCGGCCGCAAACTCTGTGAGAAACTGAAAGAGCTGCTCCCGCGTCAACAGTTCCTCATTGCCATACAGGCTGCAGTAGGCGCCAAGATTGTTGCCCGCGAAAGCATCAGCGCCATGCGTAAAGACGTTACGGCCAAATGTTATGGCGGTGACATCTCCCGTAAACGTAAGCTCCTCGAAAAACAGAAGGAAGGTAAGAAACGTATGCGCCAGATCGGTAACGTAGAAGTACCGCAGGAAGCGTTCCTGGCTGTGCTGAAACTCGACTAACGGTGCTGAATCCTGTTGACTGAGTTCCGCTTAATATAATAAAAGAATAACCCGGCACATTAATACGTGCCGGGTTATTCTTTTATAGTCTTCGTCCCAATCATCAACATCACAGTTAATACCGCCACAGCAACCCGCCACCCCATCTGTACCTGGAGTCATAACCTGCTGACAAAGAGAACTTCTTAGTGAGCATGTATTGCAGATCAAGGTGATATTCCCAGTCGGTGTTGGCTTTCCAATTGAAAAATAGCCGGGGAAGCAGCCATTGTTCTCCCTCTAATCCGAACCTCACACGGCCTTGTGAATTGATGCGGAGGTCTGATTCAATGAAGAAGGGCAATGTATAACGGATACCCACCACGGGTACCAAATCTACTTCCTGGCGGAACACTTCTTTACCGCTGAATACCTGATAATAGGTCTGTCGCAGGCTGGTAACACCAATGTAGGGACGGAACCAGTCGCCGATATAACGTTCGTAGCTGGCGTCTGCCTCATACTGTCCGCTATAGTTGGCGTCTGCCTCAAGACGAAACGCATTGCTCCTGTTAAAGTAGTTAGCCTTCAGTTCAGCCATATGGCTTTTGGCGGCGATGCTGCCATAAAAGATCCATTCTTTATCTTCCCGCAACATCTTCTTCAAGGGGAAATCATCCAGGGCTGTATCCCGTGTGCTGCCTTCATATTCCACGATCCTGGCCATACCAGTCATCATGTGATAGAGCACGTGGCAGTGGAAGAACCAGTCTTTATCTTCTGTAGCCTCAAATTCAATGGTGATAGTACTCATGGGAGGTATGTCCAGTGTGTGCTTCAGCGGAGAGTAATCGCCGTTGCCATTCAGTACCCTGAAGAAATGTCCGTGCAGGTGCATAGGGTGGTTCATCATGGTTTCATTGACCAGCTTGAACTGTACAATTTCCCCCCTTTTAATCAGGATTTTATCAGCCTGGGATAAGGTCTTGTTATTGATGCTCCATACATAGCGGTACATGTTGCCCGTAAGACGTAATGTTTCTTTTCGTATAGGTTTATCCGTTGGAAATACCGTTGGTTCCGCTGATTTGAGTAACGGGTAGCTGAATGTCTCATAGACACTGGAATCTGCTGCTGTCAT
This sequence comes from Chitinophaga sp., assembly GCF_035538455.1. Lineage (GTDB taxonomy): Bacteria > Bacteroidota > Bacteroidia > Chitinophagales > Chitinophagaceae > Chitinophaga. The sequence continues at coordinate 42,895 of NZ_DATLKJ010000125.1, read as the reverse complement.
GGATTTCATCTTACTGTGATCCATATCCTTCATATCGTCCATATCCTTCATGTTGTTCATGTTGCCGTGATCCATTTGCATATTCATGTCATGGCCTTCCATGTTCATGGCATCAGGCATGTTAACAGCAGTGAGTCCCATCATACCGCTCATGCGCCATACGTTAGGGCGGGGAATGCCGGCAGCGTGGGTGCTGTCGCCGTGTCCGATCCATGCAGACGCGTAACCGGTTGCATCCTGCGCAGTGGCACGCAGCTCCCAGGCGCCTTTTTCAGGAATAGTGAGCAGGAAATCGTACGTTTCTGCAATACCGATCAGGATGCGGTTCACACTTACCGGTTGTACATCCTTACCATCAGCAGCGATGATCCGCAGCGGGCCGCCCGCATATTGAAGGTAGGTATAGGAAGAAGAAGAACCATTGATAACACGCAGGCGTATAGTGCTGCCTGGCGCATACCCGGAAAGGTCAAGGGAACGTTGCCCGTTCAGGAGGAACGCATCATAGTACACATCACTGAGATCCATTGGAGGCATACGCTGCCAGGCATATTTTATACGCTCACTCCAGGCGCCATGTTGTATTAGCTTGTCGAGGCTTTGCGGATATTTCTTTTTGATAGCGTACCATTCGTTGGCCTCATCTTTACGACGCAGTGTTTTCATGACCTCATGCGGATGCTCATTGGTCCAGTCGGAGAACAGCAGTACAATATCATCGTCTGTCTTGTATTTCTTCTCACGGGGCTGTATCGCGATAGAGCCATATACGCCACTCTGCTCCTGTAGCATCGTATGGGAATGGTACCAGTAAGTACCGGATTGAATGACCGGGAACTTATAGGTGAATGTTGTATGCGGGCGTATAGCCTGTGTAGTTAGATACGGCACGCCGTCCATAATATTGGGCAGCAGTAGGCCATGCCAGTGGAGAGAAGTTTCATGCATCATTTTGTTGTGTACCCGTATTATGGCGGTATCACCCTCAGTGAATGCCAGCAGCGGACCGGGAATCTGCCCGTTGATGCTCATCGCATGCACTCTTTTACCGGTGTAGTTTACAATAGTGTCGGCAATATAGAGATCATATGTCACTATGCGGCCGCTTACTTGCGGTTGTTGATGCTGGTGCTGGTGCTGTGCACCGGCCTGAACAGCCAGGAGCAGCAATAGGGTAAAGGTGAAGAGGTAGCGCACAGTTGGATTTACTTTGAGAACTAACATATTTAGTGGTAATATTGTTTTTACCGATTGTCACAAAACCTGCGCCCAAGTGCGGGAAAAGACATATTATGTAAATAATAGCCAATTATATATAAACCTTACCATTGTTAAAACCATTTTGATATGAAGCCATTCGTATTGTCATTATCCATCGCTGTGATGCTTTTCTCTTTTGCTGTCACAAATGCGCAGCAGACTCCTGCCTCCGCCGGAAAGGTATTGAAGGACGCCTGTACCCAGGCGGGGAAATCGAAGAAGAAAGTGTTTCTTATTTTCCACGCCTCCTGGTGCGGTTGGTGCCATAAAATGGACACCGCCATGAATGATGTATCCTGCAGGAAGGCTTTTAATGATAACTATGTTATCTGCCATATTACTGTGAGTGAGGCAAAGGATAAAAAGGCGCTGGAGAATCCCGGGGGAGAGGCCATGTTACAACAATATCATGGCGGCCAGTCCGGAATTCCCTATTGGCTTGTGTTTGATGCCTCCGGCACTTTGCTGGCCGATAGCCGTGCTTCTATAGACGGTGGGAAGCCGGAGAATGTAGGCTGCCCTTCAAAGAAAGAAGAAGTGGATTATTTTATCAGTGTACTGAAGAAAACTTCCCACATGAACGCAACTGAATTGCAGGCTGTAAGGACACGGTTTACCGGCATATAATCAGCAGTTAAAAAGCTGATTACGATTGAACTGTTTGTCTGACCTGATGTTATAGGAATTAAAACCTCAAGCATGCGTAAGTGGCTTAAAATTGCATTGATCACAGCGGGAAGTATAATTGGACTTATCATTATTCTGTTACTGGGAATGGGGTGGTACATCCAGTCGAACAAGGCACTATTTCTGAAACAGCTGACGGCACGTGTGAATGACAACCTGAATGGTGAACTGACCATTGGCGATATGAAGCCCTCTCTGTTCAGAAGTTTTCCGAATATGTCTATTGAGCTGCGCAGCGTAGTGCTGAAAGACAGTCTCTGGACACAACATAAGCACCCGCTAATTGATGTCAGCTATATTTTCGTACGGGTGAACACGTTATCTCTGCTGCGCAAACATACCGATGTGAAAGAGATCACACTGGAGAACGGCAGTATATACCTGTATACCGACACCTCCGGCTATTCCAATACCAGCATATTCCGCAGCGATTCGACAAAGCATCGCAAGGGTACATCGAAAGACGCAGAGATAAACAGGCTGTCTATGGAGCGTATCACTTTCGTGATAGACAACCGGCAGAAATTAAAAATGTTCCGGCTGGACATACAACAGCTGGATGGCAGGATACAGCCTACCGATTCACTGATCGATCTTAAAATACGTTCACAGATCATCACCAAAGATTTTGCATTCAATACCAGTAAAGGGAGTTACCTGAAGAATAAAACACTGGGGCTGGACCTGGCACTGACTTTCAACAAAAGCACAAAGCTGCTCAACATACCCCGGCAGGCAATAAGGATTGACAATACGCCTGTGGATATTGCAGGGCAGTTCTCCTTCGCGGAGAAACCGCCGGCTTTTACGCTGAAGATCAATGCCAACAAAGTGTTGCTGCAGGATGCTGCCTCCTGGCTTTCACCCAACATCTCTTCGAAACTGAATACTATCACCCTGAAAGGGCCACTGGACGCAGAAGCTGAGCTAAACGGACATATGAAGTTCAGGGATACGCCGCATGTGGTGGTGAGATGGAAAACAGAGAACAATACATTGGTGAGCGCCGTAGGAGAGTGGTCTGATTGCAGCTTCGCCGGCAGGTTCAATAACCAGGTGCTGCAAGGTCATGGGCATACAGATGAAAATTCATCGGTCAACCTGTTTGGCCTGAAAGCTTCATTGGGTGATGTTCCTATAAAAGCAGATACTATACGTGTTGTAAACCTGAAGCGTCCGGTATTGCAGGGTCACTTTACTTCAGCTTTCCCCTTAACTGCCATCAACGATCAGACCGGTGATATGCCGCTACTGTTCAAAGATGGTACTGCCGCTGCCGATCTGAACTACGAAGGGCCAGTGTTGAAAGATGACAACGTGCCATCAGCAATGTATGGAACCGTTCAGGTGCAGAATGGCGCATTCACCTATTTGCCCCGTAATCTGTCGTTCCACAACTGTAACGCCCTGTTACGTTTTACAGGGCCGGACCTGTTACTGGAAAACATCCGTATACAGTCTCAGAAAAGCTCCTTGCAGATGGATGGAAAGATGAAGAATATCCTGAACTCTTACTTTACTGCGCCTGACAAGATTGAGCTGAGCTGGAATATCCGGAGCCCGTTGGTGGATCTGAATGAGTTCAGGTCATTTTTGTCGATGCGCAAGAAAGGCAAGCAAGCAGCAGCCAAACAGCGGGCAAAGATGAGCCGTGTATCGCATCAGCTGGAAAACGTGCTGGCTGGTTGTAATGTGCAGATGCAGGTGTTGTTGGATAAAGTAGTGTTCCGTCACTTTACAGCACAGCAGGTGAAAGCGGGGCTGTCGCTTACCGCAACTGACTTGTTACTTAACAAACTTTCGATGCTGCACGCAGGCGGATCGGCAGAAGTGAGCGGACGTGTGAATCCTGTTGGGAATGATAATACCTTTAACCTGAATGCTGTTGTGAGCAACATGCGCATTGCACAAGTATTTGATGCATTTGATAATTTCGGGATGGATGGCCTTACAGGCCGTAACTTAAAAGGCATCATTTCCGCAAAAACCAATATCCGCGGCATCATCCAGGACGACGGTACTATCCGCAAACACTCGTTGTTCGGCGACATAGGCTTCAGCCTGAAAAATGGCGCATTGCTTGACTTTGAACCGTTGGCAGACATCGGTAATTTTATTTTCCGCAAGCGAAGGCTGGACAGCATCACCTTTGAAAACCTCAGCAGCACCTTTCATGTGCAGGGGGATAAGATCAACATCCCACCGATGCGTATTGCTTCCAGTGCCGTGAATATCGATGTGAACGGTGTATATGGACTCAGCGGCGGCACCAATATCAATATGGACATTCCCCTGCGCAACCCTGCAAAAGATTCTGCAATCACAGACAAGCAGGAGAAGTTCCGCCGCAGCAGGAAAGGCATTATCGTGCATCTGCGTGCTGTTTCAGGGAAGGATGGAAAGGTGAAGATCAAACTAGGAAAAGGGGATTAGGTTATATTTGTGTGTATGGATACTATTTTATCGGAATTTCACAATAGAACAGGAATGAAGAATATTGTATGGGGTGTTTTTTTTGTGTTGATACCCATTGGCGCCGGCGCTCAGCAAGTCAATAAAATAACCAGGTTGGCCGTATCCAGGGTTAAGCAATTTGATACTTCAGGACTCCGTGTTGTTCGTGTGGGCAGCGATGAAGTGGAAGCTACTAACAGAAAAGGTGATATACTACGCTATAGAATGGATCGCAAGCGGAATCCGATTCCCTATCATTGTGGCATTGCTTACCAATTGTTTGAATTTAGAAAAGGGTATATTACGCGGATAACCACTTTTGCAGTGGATGGCAATATGGCGGGAGAATTAGAATCGGAAGGAGAGGCTATTATGGAACTGGAGATCAAAAAGAAAGATTTGTTGGATAAACAGCTGGCGCGAATCGATGAGGAGGACGGCAATCTGGATCCCAAAGACGAAGATCAGCAAATCGTGCTTGCCCGGGTATACGATGACAGAAAGCGGCTACTGGCTGAACATTATATTTCTACCGGTTATTATTGGGAATTGCAACATATGATGTACAGGCCGTGAGCCTGGAAAAATGCTTCTGATAGGACAGGTCCTTTTTGAAGAAGGCCTGTCCTTTTCTTTAAAATTCTACATAAGAAATAACAGTATAAAAAATCAAAACGCCTGTTCGAGATCCGCCTTGATATCTTCAATGTGTTCGATACCCAGTGAAATGCGCAGCAGTCCTGGTTCTACACCGGCTGCTTTTTGTTCTGCCCCGCTCAGTTGTGAGTGGGTGGTTGTGGCGGGATGAATGATCAAAGTTTTGGCATCTCCAACATTGGCGAGATGATATATTAACTTCAACGACTGTACGAGCTTGTCAGCTGCTTCCTTGCCGCCTTTTACCTTAAAGCTCAACACCCCACCGAAACCATTCCTGAGATACTTTTGGGCGAGTACATGGTATTTATTGTCCGGCAGGCCGGGATAATTTACATACTCCACCTGTGGATGCTGTTGCAGCCATTGCGCCAGCTGTAGTGCATTGTCTACCGTGCGCTGCACACGAAGGGAAAGCGTTTCCAGCCCCTGGAGGAAAAGGAATGCATTTTGCGGCGCCAGTGCGGGTCCCCAGCTGCGAAGGCCGGTTACCCTGGCCCTGATGATGTAAGCGATGTTCCCAAACGAACTGGCAGCGCCAAATACGTCCCAGAACTTCATACCATGATAAGCATCATCAGGTTCACTGAATTGTTTGAACTTGCCATTGCCCCAGTTATAATTGCCGCCGTCTACAATGATGCCGCCAATACTGTTGCCGTGCCCGCCTATCCATTTGGTGGCAGCCTGTACTACGATATTGGCGCCATGTTCCAGCGGGCGGCTCAGGTAACCGGCGGCCCCGAATGTATTATCCACCACCAGCGGCAGATCATGCTTGCGCGCAATAGCGCTGATCTTTTCAAAGTCGGGGATGGCAAACCCCGGATTACCGATAGTCTCTACATAGATGGCTTTGGTATTTGCATCTATCTGCGTCTCGAAGCTTTCCGGGTTTTCAAGATCCGCGAATCGGGCTTCCACGCCTATTCTTTTGAAGCTCACCTTAAACTGATTGTAGGTGCCGCCATAGAGATAGGAGGACGTCACAAAGTTATCTCCGGGCAGTAGGATATTATGGAGCGCGATGAATTGCGCCGCCTGTCCGGAAGCCACTGCCAGTGCGCCAACGCCGCCTTCCAGTGCTGCCACTCTTTTTTCAAATACATCTGTTGTGGGGTTCATGATGCGGGTGTATATGTTGCCGAACTGCTTCAGCTCAAAAAGGTCTGCAGCGTGCTCAGCACTATCAAAAGTATAGGACGTAGTCTGATAGATAGGTACAGCTGCCGCTTTGGTAACGGGGTCTGGCTGGTAGCCGGCATGAACCTGTAAGGTATCGAAGTGCAATGGCTTTGTGGACATAGAAACGGGTTTTGCGTGTATAAATGATAGTTAGTCTACAAATATAGTGGACTAATAATGAAACTCAAAAAAAATAATATCTTTAACATTCATGAAACTGAAAGACCTTGTTAACGAGCACGACTACACGTAACCCCGCGGCGGATTTGCAGGATTGATTTACGTGGACCCCGTTTGTAAAATATTTCCTCATATAAAATTAACATCATGAAAGCAGTGGCCATTAATCAATTCAAAGACATCCCGGTTGTAATGGACCTCCCCAAACCTGTTGTAAGAGCAGGGACTGTATTGATAAGAGTGACAGCTGCCGGCATTAACCCATTCGACTGGAAAATGGCGGATGGTATTCTTGACGGTAAAATGCCTCACCAGTTTCCCATGATCATGGGTGTGGATGGGGCAGGCGTGGTAGAAGAAGTGGGAGAAGGAGTGAAACGTTTTAAGAAAGGCGATAAAGTATATGGCCAGTTTATTCATGCACCGATTGGTGAAGGCTCTTATGCAGAATATGCCGTAGTGCCTGAAAGCGCTGCCATCACCTATGCGCCGGTAAGCGCCAGCGCAGCTGAAGCGGCGGCAGTACCTACTTCTGGTATGACAGCGCAACAGCTGTTGGACAAACTTGATTTGTCGGAAGGCGAAACGTTGCTGGTGAATGGCGCCACCGGTGGCGTTGGCTCCTTTGTTACATTACTGGCAGCCATTCAGGGTATTAAAGTGATTGCCACGGTTGGCGGCGCAGCAGATGCGCAGCGCATGAAAGACCTGGGAGCTACTTATACTGTCAACTATAAGGAGGCTCCTGTGACTCAACAGGTGAACTCACAGTTCCCGCAGGGCATCAATGGTCTTATTGACCTGGTAAGCGACGGGGCCGGATTCAATGCTAACGCCGATCTCGTGAAACCGGGCGGAGGAGCATATACGACGGTGTTTGTAGCGGATGATGCAGCATTGGCTGTCAAAGGATTAGAGGGAGGTAACTTTGAAACCGTCAGCACGCCGGATGCATTAAATAAGCTTGCGCTCCTGATCGATCATGGAACGCTGAAAATTCCGGTGGAAAGAAAGATCTCCCTGGATGAAGTACCGGAAGCCATTGCCAATAACAGGCAAGGAAAGGCGACTGGGAAAACGGTGATCCTGATGTAGTTATTTTTTTATGTTGTTATGTAGATATTTTACATTGAAGCGATTTCTTTTGGAACAAAATATCTACATAACAACATAAAAAAATAGCTAAATATTCACGGTAGCTTTAAACAGTTCAGCGTGATCTTCTGTACTCAGCTGATATGTTTCACTATAGGCTAGAAACACGCTCTGACCTTTGTGCAGCGTCAATGTATCTGAGCCATTAATGGTAGCGTCTCCGCTCATTAATATCAGTATTTCCGCAGCATTGGCTGTATGTTCATATATCTGTCCTTTCCGGATATTAATTTTGCTGACAGCGAAATCGGGAGCAGGCGTAGGATAGATTTTTTCCAGTCCACCCGCTGCATCATCGCCTTGCAGGATATTGGGATGCACTGCTTCAAACTTTGTGTGCTTCAGCAGTTCTGGTACATCAATATGCTTCGGGGTAAGGCCACCGCGCAGCACATTGTCTGAATTGGCCATCAGTTCTACGTTCTGGCCTTCGAGGTAAGCGTGCGGGATACCAGCATCCTGGAATACAGCCTGACCGGGTTGTACCTGTACGATGTTAAAGAAGTAGATGGAGAAGATTCCTCTGTCTATATTACTCTCTCCTTCAGGAACGTTCAATGCTGCACGGGCAGCCCAGAAGCCGGGATCAGACTTGGGCAACTGATTGGCCTGGTAAGCAGATATCACGCGGGTGGTAAGTGGACGCAACAAGATATTTACCAATGCCTGTGGCATTTCCATTACACTTTTATACAGACCGTAGTAGCCTTCATTTTCGTATATGCTTACCAGTGATACAAACTCTGGTACTGATGTCAGTACTTCCTGTAATTTATCTTCCGGTAAAAAACCATGCAGGAGCCAGAACTCGCTCAAGGCCACCATGATCTCCGGTTTGTGGTTATCATCTTTATAGTTGCGGTGCGGCGCATTCAGCGGAATACCTGCTTCATTTTCACGTGCAAAGCCCTTTTCTGCTTCTGCTTTTGTCGGATGCACCTGTATAGACAGCATGTCTTTCACGTCCAGAATCTTAAAGAGGTAGGGGAGTTCTTTAAAACGGTCCCATACTTTAGGGCCGACCAGTGCTGCAGGATCAGTCAGTATCAGTTCATTCAAAGCAATAACACCGTTGCCGGTAGCGATGGCAGAAGGGGCACTGGGATGCGCCCCCATCCAGTATTCTGCACTTGGCTTCCCGAATGGCGCCACACCTAACAATTCAGGAATATAGTTGTAACCACCCCACGCATAATGTTGGACCTTGCCGTTCAGTCTGAATAATTTCATATATGGTTAAATCTGTTTGCTGTCAGTTAATGAATAGAATTATAAATCATTGTGCGGGCGAAAATACAACAATGCCTTTGATTTATTTGATTATTGTAATCACTCTGAGTCATTGATTGTTATTGAGTTGATCGATTGGATCGTGATGACTGATCAGGTTGATCAGTTTTAATACGCGGATGATTATTTACCCAAAGATATTTATCTTAAGTGATCAGTTTTTTAACTCAAAAAAATCCGATCATCAACAAAAAAAATCACCGGAACCTCAAAAGCCAGCGGCAATCATGGTTAGGCATGCGTGGTGAGGCCATTGCAAAGGCATATGTAAGCAAACACTGTTGTATCAGACATTGCAACTGGGTATCATCCCGGAAGGAGATTGATATTGTAGCAGAGAAGAATGGCTGTATCTATTTTATTGAAGTGAAAACGAGAGCGAGCAACCGGTTCGGGTGGCCGGAAGCCGCTGTGGATCATAGAAAACAGGACCACATCCAGGCGGTAGCTGCGGACTACCTGGAATATTTTCAGCTGTATCCATCAGCGATCCGATTTGATATTATCGCTATTACCTTCCAGGATGATGGGAGCTATGAACTGATGCATTTCAAGGATGTGTTCTGAAACCGGTTATATAGGCTGTTTCCTGTAACAGGAGAGACACGTATATTCGTTAACGTCTGATTAACAAAAAACATATCTGTAAATCTACTATTGTAAAATAATTTTTATATATCTTTGCGGAGCTTTTAAAAATTAACCCTGCATTGTCTTTGAGCACTGGGATACCAGTCCGTTCAAACCCAATCATTTCCCTGGAAAAAACTGTAACCATCAAACAGATCGTGACCATCTGGATTTCTTTGTGCCAGGGAGCCTGAAACTAAGACAGTTGCTTATACCATCCTCTATAAGGGTAGGGTTAAATATTGTAATTCGAAGCGCGGCAGCGGTAGCTGTTGTATTGCTTTCGGGAGTCAGATATAGATTATTGTAAAAAGAAAAAGCTCTGGGAGAGATACCCGGAGCTTTTTCTATGTCAGGCTGTTACAGACCCCACAAACCAGTGTAGTTGTGTGGCGTAATAGCTTTCAGTTCTTTTTTGAGGGCTGCGCTTACTTTCAGGCCATCAATAAATTTGTGCATGCTCTTTTGCGTGATCTGTTCTCCGCCACGGGTAAGCTCTTTCAGGGCTTCATAAGGTTGCGGATAATTTTCGCGTCGCAGCACAGTCTGTATTGCTTCCGCTACTACAGCCCAATTGTTGTCCAGATCTTCTTTCAGCTTGACTTCATTGAGAATGAGTTTGTCAAGTCCTTTCTGAAGCGACTTCGTAGCCAGCAGGGTGTGGCCAAAAGGTACACCCAGGTTACGGAGCACTGTAGAGTCGGTGAGGTCGCGCTGTAAACGGGAGATAGGCAACTTGGCGCTGAGATGTTCAAACACGGCGTTGGCGATGCCCAGGTTACCTTCTGCGTTTTCAAAGTCGATCGGGTTCACCTTATGCGGCATGGCGGAGGAGCCTACTTCATTCTTTTTGATCTTCTGTTTGAAATAGTCCATAGAGATATATGTCCAGATATCACGGCAGAAATCAATCAGGATATTGTTGATGCGCTTCAATGCGTCGAATTGCGCGGAGATGTTATCATAATGCTCGATCTGCGTGGTATACTTCATACGTTGCAGGCCCAGTGTGGTATTCACGAATTTCTCACCGAATTTTTCCCAGTTGATTTTAGGGAAAGATACGTAGTGGGCATTGAAGTTGCCGGTAGCGCCACCAAACTTGGCTGCAAACGGAATATCGCCCAGCAGCTTGATCTGGCCTTCGAGTCTTTCTACAAATACCATTATTTCCTTTCCCAGGATAGTGGGAGATGCGGGCTGTCCGTGTGTACGGGCAAGCATGGATACTTTCATCCATGATTGGCCCATCTTTTTAAGTGAGAGCAGCAGATTGGCGAGAGCAGACATATAAACATGTTCCACAGCATCTTTCCAGAGGAGAGGAGTGGCTGTGTTGTTGACATCCTGGGAAGTAAGGCCGAAGTGTACCCATTCCAGTTTGTCTTCCAGGCCAAGGTTTTTCAGTTCATTCTTCAGGAAGTACTCTACGGCTTTTACATCGTGGTTGGTAATCTTCTCAGTGTCCTTGATCAGCTGTGCATGTTCAATAGTGAACTCCTGGTAGATCTTTCTCAGTGCCGGTATTTTAGGTTTTGGCAGTGAGAATAGTTTTTGCTCGGACAGTGCAATAAAGTACTCCACTTCTACCATCACACGGTAACGGATCAACGCAAATTCAGAAAAATAATTAGCCAGCTCGTCAAGTTGCTTGCGATAGCGCCCATCCAGCGGGGAAATGGCAGTTAATGGTTGTAGTTGCATAATGAATTATCGGTTTGGAACTTTGTTATTCCGGATTTAGTTACTTTTGCAGCTTCAAAATTACTGAAATTGGAACGGAAAGTAAAAGTTGCGGCTGTAAGTTATTTGAATACGAAGCCTTTATTGTTTGGATTCAGGGATCATCCGGTGATGGAGATGATGGAATTATCGATGGACTATCCGGCTAAGATAGCCCAGCAGCTTATAGATGGGGAGGTAGACGTGGCGTTGGTGCCTGTGGCTGTCATCCCCAGGTTGAAAGAATACCATATTATAGCAGATTACTGTATTGGTGCAGAAGGACCCGTTGCATCCGTGTGTTTATATAGTGATGTTCCGCTCAATGAAATAAAGAGGATCTATCTCGACTACCAGAGCCGTACATCCGTAGCGCTGTTGCAGGTGCTGGTTCGTGAATACTGGAAGCTGGATGTAGAGTTTGTGGCCACATCAGACGATTACCAGGATAAGATAAAAGGTACGGATGCGGGACTAGTGATTGGCGACCGCGCATTGGCCCAGCGTAAAGTATCTCCTTACATATATGATCTTGCAGAGCACTGGGTGCGCTTTACAAGCCTTCCTTTTGTGTTTGCCGCCTGGATCAGCAACAAGCAGCTACCCGAAGAATTCACAAGCCAGTTCAATGAAGCCACGGGGGCGGGTATTCACAACATTCCTGCAGTAGTGGCTGAGAATTCTTACGATCTGTATGATCTTTCTGTTTATTATACCCATAATATCAGCTATCCGCTTACGCCTGCAAAACGCCAGGGCATGTTGAAGTTCCTGGGTTATCTTCAGTAAAGGCATCAGCTGAGCGCTCTTTGTATCAGCCCCTGGTGGTTATCCTCCTGGGGCTGAATGCTGTATGCCAATCCCTAATCGCTATATGACAATTATTAAGTATCTTCATATTTCACAGATAGTCCATATTCTCACCAAATAATATGCGGTCATGAAAATCGGCATCCTGGGCAGTGGTCCGGTAGGGCTAACACTAGGAAAGGGGCTTATTCAAACAGGCCACCATGTTACTATTGGCACACGTAATCCATCCAGGGAGTCGTTGCAACAATGGATCAAGAGGCAGGGGAAACAGGCTGCCGCAGGCACTTTCAGACAAGCTGCAGAATTCGGAGAGCTGATTATCATCTGTACCAGCTGGATAGGAACGAAGAAGGCCATCGAAGCTGCAGGTATCTGGAACTTCAAACATAAGCCCGTTGTGGATGTAACGAATCCACTTGATGGGAAAGGCCCCGATGAGCATGGACGGCTCACTTTTGTAATAGGACATAATAACTCTGCCGGAGAACAAATCCAGGCATGGCTTCCTCCGGATGCCAGCGTGGTAAAGGCGCTCAGCTGTATCGGCCATCAGCATATGCTTCAGCCTAATTTCAAAGATGGCTCGCCCACCATGTTTATTGCTGGCAATAACTCCGAAGCAAAGCAGCTGGTAATAAACCTGCTACACGAATTTGGCTGGAACGATATTGCTGATATGGGCACCATTGAGATGAGCCGCAGTATAGAACCCTTATCTATTTTATGGACCGCCTACGGCTACCTGAATGACAGCAGCGGCCATGCCTTCAAACTGCTGAGAGAATAAGCAGATTAAAAGATATTATAAAAGGGAAGGCTGATATGAATCATTCATACCGGCCTTCCCTTTTATACACGGATACCAATATCGTCGCTCATCATCAAGCCTGTCAATGAAATTATTGTACCTGCCTTACATTAATGTAGAAGCCCTTATCCACGTCCAGCGTTTTCACACCTGGTACAGTAATATTAACAGTGTGCCATAAGGTACCCGGATATATAAGTCTGTACCCGCTTTCATCCAGTTTTACTCTCACTGGCATGTTGAAGTCTTTCACATCTGTCACCCATCTGAACTGCAGACGCTGACCATTGATCCGGTATTCAAGGGTGGGGATGGTAGTATGACGCAGATATTGATCGAATACTTTGCTTAGATCCACGCCAAGGGCATTGCTGATATAGCTCTCTATTTCCTGCGTGGTAACAGTCTGATGATAGAATGTTTTATTCAGTCCTCTCAGCAGTTGCCTGAAAGCCTCGTCGTCATTCATGATCAGCCGGATGTTGTGGATCATATTGGCACCCTTGTAATACATATCTCCACTGCCTTCCACATTCACACCGTAAGGCGCAATGATGGGCACATCATTCTTAATGTTTTTTCTGATACCCTGGATATATTCACTGGCAGCCTTTGGACCATACTGACAGCCGGTGAACAGCGTTTCAGAATAGTTGGTGAAAGCCTCATGTACCCACATGTCAGCAATGTCCTTTGTGGTGATGCTGTTGCCAAACCATTCATGTCCGCTTTCATGGATCACGAGGAAGTCCCACTTCAGGCCCCAGCCGCTGCCGGAAAGATCGCGGCCCATATAGCCCATCTGATATTTGTTGCCATATGCCACAGCACTCTGGTGCTCCATTCCGAGGTATGGCGTTTCCACCAGTTTGTAGCTGTCTTTATAGAAAGGATATTTGCCAAACCAGTATTCAAAGCATTTCAGCATAGGTTTCACCACCTGGAAATGCTCACGGGCTTTATCTTCATTATAGTCCAGTACCCAGTAGCTTAGCTCAAGCCGGCCGCCTTCACCGGAGTAGCTGTCTTTTATCTCTGTGTAGTGAGCGATGTTGAGTGCCACATCATAGTTGTTGATCGGATTGCTTACATACCAGGTATAGGTGGCAGTGCCATCACCGTTTTCTGTTTTCTTTTTGAGACGGCCGTTGGAGACATCAGTCAGCTCTGACGGAACGGTAACGCTGATGGTCATGTCTTCCGGTTCATCGCTCTGGTGGTCTTTGTTGGGCCACCATACACTGGCGCCGAGGTGCTGTACAGCGGTGGCTATCCACGGGCGTCCGAGACTATCTTTTGCCCATACCACGCCGCCGTCCCACGGTGCATTTTTAGCACGGTGAGGTTGTCCATTATAATAGATGGTAAGCTGTTTGGTTTTATTTACCAGCTGGGGTGATTTCATCTTCACAAACCATGCGTTGCCATCTCTGGTAAATTCCAGTGATTTTTTATCCTGCACAATACTATCGATCAGCATCGGCTCCTGCAGGTCTATCTGCATAGTAGAGTCAGGCTTGAGTATTTTGTAGGTGATGGTATTGAAACCGATGAGGGTTTGTTTGTCAGGATCTACCTGTACATGGAGGTCATAGGAAGTAACGTCCCACCAGGCGCGCTGTGGGGTAATCGTGCCTCTGAGAGTGTCCGCTTTGGTGAAGCGTTGTTGAGCTCCTGCTGTAAATGTTGCCAGCAGAGCCATACAAAGCATAGGTATGCTACGCATATTTATTCTTCTGTTTTTATTCTGAAAGATATTAATTTACCGTCAAATGAAAAGTTGTTATTGTCAGGCGGTTATTATAGAGATTTGTTTTGCAGGACTATGCAGTTTATTATTGGCGGCCTGTGGAGGCCAGGAAAGTGGTTCCCGGCAGGTATTCAGGTATAACCAGACCGAAGGCATCAGCAGCCTGGACCCTGCCTTTGCCAAGAACCAGGCGGTGATCTGGGCGGTAAAGCAGCTATATAATACGCTGGTAGAACCAGACGATGAACTGGTAATCAGACCGTCGCTTGCAAAACAGTGGCGCGTATCGGATGATCATCTTACCTATACCTTTGATCTGCGGACAGACGTGTATTTTCATGACAGTGAAATCTTTCCCGACGGTAAAGGCCGCAGGCTCACTGCACAAGACGTGGTATACAGTCTGCAACGCATCATGGACCCGGCCACTGCATCTTCCGGCGCCTGGATCTTCAATGGAAGGGTGAAAGCAGGAGAAGGGTTCAAAGCGCTCAACGATTCTACCTTTCAGCTCACATTGATCCATCCCTTTCATCCTATCCTGGGTATTCTCAGTATGCAATACTGTTCGGTTGTGCCGCACGAAGCTATAGAGAAATACGGGAAAGATTTCCGCAGCCATCCCTGTGGCACCGGGCCTTTTCGTTTCTTCTTCTGGGATGAAGGGCAGGGGCTTGTACTGCACCGGAATCCCGTTTACTTTGAACGCGACAGCTCCGGCAGGGGACTGCCATACCTGGACGCCGTGCAAATCAGTTTCCTGGACAACAAAGCTTCTGAGTTCCTGATGTTCCGGCAGGGACAACTGGATTTCATGAATGATATTGACGCTTCTTTTAAAGATGAAGTGCTTACCAAGCAAGGACAGCTCCGAAAGGAATGGGAGGGCAGGATGATTCTACAGAAGCATTCTTACCTGAATGTGGAGTACCTCGGCTTCCTGGTAGACAGCAGCGCTGCGGTGGTAAAGCATTCTCCCGTGAAGCTCAGAAAGATACGGCAGGCAATCAACTACGGTATCGACCGTACGAAAATGATGATGTACCTCCGCAACAGCATTGGAACGGCAGCATTGTCAGGATTCATACCTGCCGGCCTGCCTTCGTTCGACGCAGATAAGGTGAAAGGGTATCCATATAACCCTGCGCTGGCGCGACAGCTGCTGGGGGAGGCCGGGTATCCGGACGGTAAAGGGATGCCGGCTATCAAGCTGTTGTCTATTCCTATATATGCAGACCTGGCCAACTATGTAGCCAATCAGTTGCAGGAAACCGGCATCCGTGTTCAGGTGGAAGTGATACAGAAAAGTTTGCTGCTGGAACAGACGGCCAAATCGCAGGCGCTCTTTTTCCGCGGCAGCTGGATTGCTGATTACCCCGATGCAGAAAGTTACCTAGCTATGTTTTACAGTAAGAATCCTGCACCGCCAAACTATACGCGTTACAGTAACCCGGCATTTGACGAGCTCTATGAAAAGGCGCTGGAAGAGAATGATGACAGCACCCGTTATGAATTATACAGGGAGATGGACAGGATGGTGATGGTGGATGCTCCGGTAGTACCTTTGTTCTATGATGAGGTAATCCGGCTGATACAACCTGGTATCAAGGGGTTCACCGGACATGGAATGAACCTGCTGGACCTGCGGAGGGTAAGAAAAATATAGATATAAGTTATTTTAACATTTCCTTCACAGGAAAGCTGACATTTTAATTTAAGTTACCCTGATTTAGCGTACCTTTGGTGATTATTTGTCACTTTTCAACGTAAAAATTCTAATGACGGCGATTCTGATATTCTTCTGTGTGCATTGGTTCTTTTCATTGTTCTTCCACACGTTCTATTTACATCGCTATGCATCTCACCAGATGTATACCACCAATAAATTCTGGGAGAAGTTCTTTTACTTCTGCACCTGGTTCTTCCAGGGTTCATCTTACCTGATCCCGAGAGCCTATGGCGTTATGCACCGCATGCACCATGAGTACAGTGATACTGAAAAGGATCCGCATTCTCCACACTTCTTTAAGGATGTTTGGACGATGATGGTGCAGACCCGTAAGATCTATAACGGTTTTGTAACCCGTACCAGCACAGTGGATGCTAAATTCACGTCTGAGCCACTGCCTGAATGGGATGCTATGGACAAGGTTGGTGATAGTAATATTACCCGTTTTGCATGGATGGCTATCTATGTTGCATTTTATGTAGTGTTTGTGCCTGCCGGCATGTGGTATCTGTACCTGTTGCTCCCGATCCATTTCCTGATGGGACCTGTACAGGGCGCTATCGTAAACTGGTGCGGCCACAAATATGGTTACAGCAATTTTGATAACGGTGACCATTCCCGCAACACTTCCCCCTGGGGCATTATCCTGCTGGGCGAACTGTTTCAGAACAATCACCATAAATTTAAAGACAGTCCTAATTTCGCCAAGAAATGGTATGAGCTGGATCCCAGTTACCAGGTGATGAAACTGATGAACTTTGTAGGAATCATTAAACTGAAACCTGCATTGGTGGCGCCTGCGCAGCTGAAGAAATCAAAAGCAGCGTAAGGAAAATAAGTACAATCAATCTGTTACAATAATAAAAAGTGTCTCACATTTGTGGGACATTTTTTATTTGGAGTCAGCCTGATCTGCTTATCTAAATGGTTTAAATTGTGGCTGAGGCGATAGTGCAAGCATGGGCGCATCTCCTTCACTGTCGCCGTAAGCATATATCTCCCCATAATCTTCCATGTTATACTCCTGCATGATTCTCGCTACTTTCTCGTGGCCATTGCAGTTGATTCCCAGTATTCTTCCGGTAATACGATGATCCTTCACTTCAAGCAGTGTGGCTATGCAGGCAATACCGAGGGATTGACACCAGGGGGCTACCCAGTGGTAAGCGGAAGCGGTAACTACCACTACCTGGTGTCCGCTTGACTGATGATTTTGTATAGCAGTTAATGCTGGTTTCCTGATCAGCTGTGGCAGCCTGTTATGGCAGAAGTTGCGGCATGCATCGGCAAACTGTTGCTCCTTCATCTCTCCGAAAAAATATTCCAGCACGCGTTGCTTCATATCCTGTGCAGGAATCTTCTTTAACTTAAACAGAACCAGGTCGGGCAGCAGTTTGATGATGCCGGCATACATAGCAGTAGCGCCTTTCTGGAAGCGGATAATTTCCCAGAGCGTATCCTTGCAGGTAATGGTGCCGTCGAAATCAAAGAATGCAATGCCTTTCACAGTTTGAGTTTTTTGAAAATGCCTTCCGGTATCAGTTTAATAATCAACATGATGTAACGCCAGAACCATTTCACGTAGATAGTGTTCTTCTTTTTCCTTACTGCACTGAAAACTGCATTGGCAATGGCTTCCGGCTGGGCGGTAAGTAAAGGCGGAAGTGTCAGGTGTTGGGTCATGCGGGTGTTTACAAAGCCCGGTTGCACACTCATAACGTGTACGCTACTACGAAAAAGGCGGTTGCGTAAACCACTGAGATAAGCGGTGAAACCTGCCTTGGCGCTGCCGTACATGTAGTTGCTCTGTCTTCCTCTTTCACCTGCTACTGAACTGATTCCCACTATGGCGCCTGCCTTCTTTGCAGCATAACTTTCAGCTACAACGTTTAGCACAGATACGGCGCCGGTATAATTGGTGTCAATGATTGTGCGGGCTTCTGTCCAGTCTTCCTGGGCTTTGGTCTGATCACCGAGGTAGCCGAATACGCAAATGGTAATATCCGGTTGTACGGGGAGGGCAGTATAAAAGGCCGGGTGTGTATCGAAAGCGGTGGCGTCAAAGCTATGCGTTGTAGCGGTGATACCGTATCGGATCTGCAGATCTTTCTGCAGTGGTTCCAGGGCAGCCGTATTGCGGGCAGCCAGTTGAATGTTATATTTTTCGGCGGCGAACTTCCTGGCTATCGCGATGGCCATATCCGAGCCGGCGCCTAAAAGTAGTACTGTGGGCATGTAATGGTCTTTTGAATCCTGATTATTTTGTCAGTGATAATCTTTCTGATTGCAGGGAGATAAAACGGTTACCTGAATTATAGCGAGCCACAATCTCTGCAAAGCGCTTAGCATGGGGGTAGCTCTTCCAGAACACTTCCTGCTTCATCCGCGCATCTTTAGACAAATATAGCCTTCCTCCATATTGCAGCACAATTTCATCCAGCTCATCGAGGAAAGCGAAGAGACCTTTGCGTACGGGGAAGTCGAGCGCCAGGGTGTATCCCTCCATTGGAAAGGAGATAAGGCTCTCCTGTTTTCCGAATACCTTGAGCACCGCCAGGAATGATCCCCAGCCTTTGTCGCTTATCCGCTTCAGAATAGCTACCAGGCCGTCTTTCTGTTCCAGCGGCAGCACAAACTGATATTGTACAAAGCCAGCCTTGCCATAGCCGCGGTTCCAGTGAAGGATGGCATCCAGCGGATAGAAGAAAGGTTCGTAAGGCACAACATTGTGTATTTCCCGCTTTATATTTTTCCCGTAGTAAAGCCAGTTAAAGGCTTTAACGGTCAGTGTGTTTAGTATGAAAGACGGAAGATTGAAGGGGACCGCCAGTTTTCGTTTAGGCGTTAATTTTAGTGGGGACGCTTGCTGCCGTGCATTCAGTTCATCCGGGTTTGCATGCTCACCAACGATCAGGATACTACGACCAAAAGAATCACCTTTCTGAAGGCAGTCGATCCACGCCATGGAATAGGTATAATGTTTATATTCTTCAAACAGGCGGATCACTTCTTCCAGGTTCTTAGCTTTGATCTGCGCTTGTTTGATATAGGCGGTGGATATTTTCTTCAGCCGGAATTTCACGCGGGTGATGACACCTGTGAGCCCCATACCTCCACAGGTAGCCCAGAAGAGATCGGCATGTAGCTCAGGAGAACAGCAGGTGACAGTGGCATCTCCGGTGATCACATCCATATCAATAATATGACCGGAGAAAGCGCCTTCCACGTGATGATTTTTGCCATGTACGTCTGAGGCTACGGCGCCGCCGACAGTAATAAATTTGGTGCCGGGGGTTACAGGAAGGAACCATCCTTTGGGAACGATAAGATCCAGTATCTGATCCAGGGTAACACCTGCCTGTGTTTCGAGGATGCCGTTGTCGGTATCAAGGTCCAGTATTTTATCGTACTTCAGCATGGAAATACTGTGCTCCCCAAGGGAAGCATCGCCATAGCAACGGCCGTTGCCGCGGGCAATGAGATGGGTATTCTCCCCGATAAACCGCCGGAGCTGATCTTCCTGCGTAAAGCTACTTTCCTCAGACACGATGGCGGGGTAGTTTCCCCAGTTTGCTAGCCGTTTCTGCATTATTCAAAAAAACTATTGTTAGTGGGCAAATAAATTATTACATAAAAACTCAGGACCCACAGGAGTATGGTTAATTGAATAAAACGGTCTTTATATAGGATCTTGGTGGGAGAAGCGGTATCGTTCTCCACGTAGGTTATCTGCAAATATCGCAATAATCCGCCAATTACAAAAAGTGTTGTGTAATAAAGACGGTAGGTATGAAAGCGTTCCTGTGTTTCGGGGGCCATTGTATACATGAGATATGCGACAATGATCACCGCAGAGACAAGGGATAACATCACATTCATGAAATCGAGGTTGTATCCTTTGGCGGCTTTCCTCATTTCCTGGCCGGAGTTCAATTTAATCAGCACGTCGTCGCGGCGCTTGGCGACCGCCATAAACAGGGCCAGCAGGAAAACCATGACCATCAGCCATTCCGACATTGCCACTTCTCCGGCCACACCGCCTGCTTTCACGCGTAGTACGAAGCCTGCAGCCAATATTATAATGTCGAGTATGGATACGATCTTCAATCCGAAGCAGTACAGGAGGTTGAGAATAAAGTAAATGCCCAGTACAAAGGCAAACTTCTGCTTCACCAGCAGGGCCAGCCCGAAGCCCACAATAATACACAATGCAAATAACACCAGTGCAGCACTGACCGATACTTTGCCGGAAGCCAGCGGGCGTTTACACTTCACCGGGTGCTTGCGGTCAGCTTCAATATCGCGGTAGTCATTGATAATATATATACTGCTGGCGGTAATACTGAAGGCGAAGAAAGCCAGAAGTACCTGTAATATTTTTTCTACATTGAAGAGATCCCCCGCAAAGAACAGGGGGATAAAAAGAAAGGTATTCTTAGCCCAGTGTTTCAGCCGCAGTAGTTTGATATATTCCATGGGGCGTAGTAAAAGTTGACGTCGCAAGTTACAATTTATTCAGTTACTTTTGGTTACACTTATATTGCTGTAATTTTTGTTTTTTTGCAGCCAATCCCAGTTATCATTTATGTCTACATTATCCCAACAGGGCCGTCGGTGGGCCATCTTAGAAATTGTCATTATTGTTGCGCTGGCGTTGGTGCCGTTGTTTGTAACGTTTCCTTACAGGGTAAACATATTTTTGTCGTGGGAAGGCGCCTACCGCATATCTTCCGGCCAGGTTCCTTTCAAAGATTTCGGAACGCCGCTGGGATACGGATTCTGGATCATACCTGCTATCTTTTTTAAGTTATTTGGTCCACAGTTGATAACGCTGGTAAAAGCCCAGGTGTTCATTAATATTATAGCCGGACTTGCATTTCGTTCCATTCTGAAAACATTACGTGTTTCTCCGGGTGTAAGACTGTTATCTGTGTTGGTGTTTGTATTATCTTATTCCTTTTTCAATTTCTGGCCCTGGTACAATCATACTGTCATCGTGTATGAATTGGTGGCGCTGGGTTTTCTGCTGGCGTCCTTTTTCAGTGAGAAGGCTGTGGGCCGCTATATCAGGATGGCATTGGCTGCCTTGTTTGTGTTTCTTTCCATCTTTACAAAACAGGATGGCGGAGGAATGGCATTAATGCTGTGCCTGGTGCTCGTTGCCTATAATAGCTTTGAAACGCGCCGTTGGCTGGACCTGCCAGTGTTCCTTGTTATGTTTGCTATCATTGCATGCATCTTTATTGTACCGTTGATGCCGGGTTTTGCTTACTGGTACAACCATGGTCAGCCTCCACATAACTCACGGTTAGCCTTGAATGATTTTACAGATGAGATCATGGGCAACTCCGACTGGATCAAGGGGTACCTTATGCTTGCTGTGTTATGCCTGGCAGCAGGTGTGAAGCAATGGCGTACATGGATACATGAGCGGAGGGAGGTATTGTTTGCGCTGCTCACACTTGGTATCCTCGGCGAAGCGGCTATTTTTCAAGTGACCAGCTATACGCCGCCGGATAACAATATTTTCTTCCACAGCTTTGCTTTTGCCTTCATTGCCAGCTGGCTGTGCAGCTTGCTGCCATTAAAGATTGATGGCGGTAAGTCTTTGCTGGCTGCAACAGTATTGGTCTTATTCTGGTGGTCCGGTACCTGGTGGAAATACATTGGCCGTTTTACCGATCGTTTATTCCCGGTGAAAGAGGTAACCTATACTCCCGGAGATATGAGTCATGAGAACGTGGTGTCGCGTCGTAACTTTATGCTGTCATCTGACACAACAGATGTGCCGGTCTCCAAATGGGTATTTGCAGACCAGCCAGTGTTCCATAAGATATATATGCCGCCTCAGACAGTGGAAGGCATTAATCGCCTACTGGCGTTACCGGTAGTAAAGGAAAAGAAGCAGGACATTAAAGTGCTGAATATGACGGAGCTGACGCCATTGGCAGCAGCGATGCCTTTCAAACTGGAAACGGGTCCTGATTACCCGTTGTGGTATCACCTGGGCGTAGGGATGTTCAACCGCCAGCTTGCCGCCTTCCGTGAAAAAGTGCAACAGCAGCATTACGATCTGGTACTGTATGAATATGCACCCTCCCTGAATAACTTTTTCCCTTTTGCACTAAGGGACGAGTTGAAACAACACTATCGGCAGGTGGATAGCTTCCTGGCTCCCAGGCGGCCAACCAATGCTATTATTGAAGTTTATGTAAAACATTAAATTTTTATATATTTTTGCTTGCAGCCGCTGTTATAAACAACTAAACCATAACTGGACACTATAAAAAAGGAACATGCAAGCAATTGTGCCAAGGGGCCGCTGGGAGAAACTACGTCATGTCGTAAGCAGGATCCCTGTGAAATATCTTTATCTCTTTTTCCTGCTGATGGCGGTGGTCATTTCTCTTCATTCATCATTAGTAGCGCATGATGAGAACGGTTGGACCCGCTACAATAATTTTCTGATATTCAAGAGTTCGTGGAAACACCTCATTGCGTATAAAGATCTTTACCTGCTTTATCCGGCGGAGTATTACGACCTATATAAGTACAGTCCTTCTTTTGCTCTTTGGATGGGTCTCTTCGCCTGGATGCCCGATGTACCTGCGTTGATAAGTTGGAATGTTATGAATGTGGTTTTTTTTATCTGGGCTATGCAGGTGGTGCCGGTACTGAAGGAAAGG
Organism: Chitinophaga sp.; assembly: GCF_035538455.1. Taxonomy (GTDB): domain Bacteria; phylum Bacteroidota; class Bacteroidia; order Chitinophagales; family Chitinophagaceae; genus Chitinophaga. The sequence goes on along the minus strand of NZ_DATLKJ010000125.1, from coordinate 19,889 downwards.
AAGCCGCCGATGATGTTGTTTCTTGCGATTGAAATGATGATTGCGTTGACCAGCTCCCAGATCAATGTGATGATAGGGGGAGCGCTGGTGCTCGCCTGGCATTTCATGGAAAACAAAAAGGTCTGGGCTGCCACTTTGCTGGTGGTGATCACCATCTATATTAAAATCTTCGGTATCGTAGCGCTGTCATTATTCCTGCTGTACCCTGAGCGCTGGAAGGCGGCAGCGTATACTGTATTATGGACTTTACTTATTGGGTTGATGCCTTTACTGGTGGTTAGCTGGGACCAGATGCTGTTTCTTTACAAAAGCTGGGGGCGACTGTTGGGCAATGACTATTCCGTTTCCTATGGCGTTTCGGTGATGGGCTGGTGGCATACCTGGTTTAACATGCCTATCAATAAACAGGCATTTGTGCTCTCTGCTGCGGCCATATTTACGTTACCATTTATCCGTTTTCGTTATTACCGGGAGCCTTCTTTCCGGTTACAGATATTATGCTCCATTTTATTATGGGTGGTGATCTTCAATCATAAGGGAGAGTCGCCTACTTATATTCTGGCGATGATGGGAGTTGCCATTTGGTATTTCAGTCAGCCTCTGAAACCCATTAATACAATTCTCGTAGTGCTGACGCTTGTGTTCACTTCGTTCTCATCTACGGATCTTATTACACCCTATTGGATAGCCAGAACTTATATCGAGCCCTTTGCTGTAAAGGCTGTTTTTTGTTCTGTTGTGTGGCTGAAGATAATACTCGAATCCCTGCTGTTTCCGCCATTGATGCGTGAAGTGAAAATATATTGAATCTGCCTGTAGCAGCCGCTTAAAATACTATCAGTTATCGCCCCGGAACATATTTTCCCGGGGCGATTTTTATATTGTAACAGGTTGATTTTTAGATTCTTATTCCGATGTTGTTATAAGGTTTGTTTATGTTGATGAAATCATGAGTAATCACCTGTTTTTATTAACCGGTAAAATTAATTTAGCTGGTTAGTAATATGTTTTATATTTGTGTAAAACCCGGTGAAACGGGCGTTTATGTCAACACAAAAACCGATACAAACACTCCGGCTGGATGGAGGAATCCTGTGCCTTGATTTTGCCAATACAGTCAGCAACAGGATGAAGCCCGAGAATCATGATTACCTTTCAGGTTATAAAGATCTGCTTGTCTGGAGTGGTCATGCCGGGGCATTGTCTCCTAAAACTATTAACACCCTTGAACGGCTGGCCAAGGGATATCCGCAGAAAGCCGCTGCAGTATTTAACAGGAGTATACAGCTGAGGGAACTGATTGTACGGGTACTGGGCAGAGCCATGATTCAGAAACAAGCGGCGGCGGAAGATATGCAGCTGCTCAATACATTCGTTGCAGAGGCATATGCCAACATAGAGATCGGCTGGCAGCAATCAGAAGAACGGGGAGTCCTGCATTTCAATGCGCCAGCTCTGGAGCTGGTTAACTGGCTGCTCGTAAAATCACTGACAGACCTGTACACTTCGGAAAGGCTCAGGCAGGTAAAACAGTGTCCGGCTTGCGGTTGGCTGTTCCTCGACAAAAGCCGCAATGGTTCCCGCAGATGGTGCAACATGGCTACCTGCGGAGATGTCAATAAAGTCCAGCAATGGTATCAACGGAAACGAAAAGATCAATAGCTAAAAAGAATCAACATGACCGTGACAACTAAAACCGGAAACCCGCTTACCTCAAAAATGATCCTGTGTCTGCTGGCTGTGTATATTGTATGGGGATCCACCTACCTGGGGATGAAGATTGCCACCAGGGCAGTACCACCGTTTCTCATATCCGCCCTGCGCTTTCTGCTGGCAGGGAGTATCCTGTTGGCGATCGGATATTATAAAGAGAGAACGTGGCCTATGAAAAAGCAGCTGTTGTCTGCCTGCTTCGTGGGCGTATTACTGATAGGGATCGGGAATACCAGTGTGGCCCTCGCAGTACATTATATGCCGTCGGGGCTGGTGGCGCTTATTGTGGCGGCAATGCCGGCCTGGTTTGTTGGGCTTGACTGGGCCTTCTTCAGTAAAAAGAAGCCCGCGTTGCTTACAGTGGCTGGTATTGTGCTGGGTTTCGTTGGATTATTCATCCTCTTCAATCCCTTCTCCGCAAGAAACATAGATTCGTTTCCGTTATGGCCAGTAGGGATTGTAGCCTTCGGTAGTATCTGCTGGGCTACCGGTTCCCTGTTTGTGCAGCGGCTGCCAATGCCAACGCAAATGACGAGTACGGCTATTCAGATGCTGGCGGGCAGCATCTTTTCTTTTGCGGCGAGCGCCTTTCTGGAACCGGATGCCTGGGGAACGCTGGCAGGGATAACAGCAGAAACTACCACAGCTTATCTTTACCTGGTGTTCATTGGTTCTCTGGTTGGGTACACTTCTTACAGCTGGCTTACCCGTAATGCCCCCCCGCGACTTACCGCTACGTACGCCTATGTGAACCCGGTAGTAGCAATGTTGCTGGGTTGGGCCATCGGTAACGAAGCGGTGACGCCGCTGATAGGAATCGCTTCTGCTATTGTTATTGCCGGCGTGATACTGATGACACTTGGTAAGAAATAATATTCTGCATATGGAAAAACTGCAATGGGGATTTATCGGCTGTGGCAATGTCACCGAAGTAAAGAGTGGTCCGGCTTTCTGGCAGCCAGGCGTCAGTACCGTGGCGGCTGTCATGCGGCGCAACAGGCAGCTGGCGATGGAGTATGCCGCGAGGTTCGGAGTGGGGCGTTACTACGATGACGCTTATACGATGCTGGATGAGCGGGCCGCCAATGCAATTTACATAGCCACTCCGCCCGGCAGTCATGAAGAATATGCACTGGCCGCCATAGCCCGGGGATATCCTGTTTATATTGAAAAGCCGGTGGGAGCGGATGCTGCTGCTGCGCACCGTATAGCCAATGCCGTTAGCGAAAGTGGCGTGAAGGCTTCGGTGGCTCATTATCGTCGCAGGTTGCGCCCGTTTACCTGTGTCCGCGAACTATTGCAGGAAGGATTCATCGGAAAAGTGCATGCGATCCAGCTGCGTCTCTGGAAACATGTGTCTCTGGAGCAGGCTGGCTGGCGGGTGGACCCGGCACAATCAGGTGGAGGTATCTTTCATGACCTGGCTCCGCACCAGCTTGATATTATGCTCTGGCTTTTCGGTATGCCTCAGGCATGTAACGGGATGAGTACCGGACCTGATCCACGTATAGCCCAGACCGTTAGTGGACAGATATTGTTTGAGAATGATATCTTATTTAACGGTAGTTGGGACTTCAACGTTCCCGAAGAAGAAACGGCCGATGAGTGCATCATCACAGGAAGCAATGGCAGCATACATTTCAGCTTCTTTACCAACTTCGACCACGTAACGCTTCACAGCAATGGTCGTACACAAGCGTTCCGGTTTGACATACCTGCGCATGTGCAGGAGCCATTTATTCTGGATGTGATAAAATATTTCAGGGGCGAAGGCCCCAACCCTTGCAGCATTGCTGAAGCTGCTACAGGTATGGATATAATGGAAAAATTACTGGGCAGATATTAACCGTGCCCAGCTGCTGTTGAGATATTTACCTTCCTTTTACCCCCTGGAAACCTTATATTGCAATCTCACATAATCCAGGAATAGCCCTTTATCCGCTCCGGATAAACCCTGTTGATGAACCTCCGCCGCTTTAGCAGCATTTTACTGATTAATCCGGGTTCCGCTCTTTTGGGTGCATTATTTGTTTTTGTTGGTGCGTTCCCTTAGCGAGTAATTTGTTAATAGATATATAAACTGACTATGCGAAAAACCATTATTGTATCGAACAGGCTACCGGTGAAAATTACGGACAAGAACGGCGAACTTACACTGCAGACCAGTGAAGGCGGATTGGCTACCGGTTTGGGATCTATTTACAGAGATGGAAATAACATCTGGATAGGCTGGCCCGGAGAAGAAATAAGCGATCCAAAGGAACAGGAAAAGATTACGAAGCAATTACGGCAGTCTAACCTGATGCCGGTATTTCTTTCGCAGGAAGAGATCAACAACTATTATGAAGGCTTTTCCAATGAAACACTGTGGCCGGTTTTCCACTATATGGCCGTGTATGCGCGCTACGAACAGGTACACTGGGACACTTATTACGAGGTGAATAAAAAGTTCAGAGATATAATTTTGCAGGTTGCTGCAAAAGGGGATACGATCTGGATACATGATTACCAGTTACTACTATTGCCAGGAATGATCAGGGCAGAGATGCCAGATATATCTGTTGGCTTTTTTCAGCATATCCCTTTCCCTTCTTTTGAACTCTTCCGCCTGATACCGTGGAGGGCCGAGATTCTGGAAGGTATGCTGGGCGCCGATCTGATGGGATTTCATACTTATGACGATACCCGTCATTTCCTGGAAGCGGTGACGCGTATACTCCCTGTTACCACTGCAGCCAATGTGGTATCATATAACGATCGCTCAATTGTGGTGGAAACGTTCCCGATGGGAATTGACTACGACAAATATTCGTCCCTGGTTGGTACCCCCGCAGTACAACAACAGGTTCGGCAGCTGAAGGAGAACTTTCAGCAGGAACGCATGGTGCTGTCCATCGACCGGTTGGATTACAGCAAGGGCATCCTGCAGCGACTGGAAGCATTCGAACTGCTGCTGCAAATGTACCCGGAGTACCAGGGCAAGGTCATATTATACATGATCGTGGTGCCTTCAAGGGATACGGTACCTAAGTACAAAGAACTGCGTGACGACATCGACAAGCAGGTGGGTAATATTAATGCACGTTTCCGTACACTCAGCTGGCATCCGGTACAGTATTTCTACCGCTCTTACCCGGTAGAAGTATTGTCTGCACTCTATAGTTTTGCTGATATTGGTCTGGTAACACCCATGCGTGATGGTATGAACCTTGTCAGTAAAGAATATGTGGCCAGCAGGATTAATAATGACGGTGTACTGATCCTCAGTGAAATGGCTGGTGCATCTAAAGAACTGATTGATGCTATCATTGTAAACCCCAATAACATTGGCGCTATAGCCCGCGCCATAGTTGATGCCCTTAATATGCCGCTGGCGGAACAGGAACGAAGGATGAAGCAAATGCGTCAGGTCGTATCCAAATTCAACATACATCACTGGGTACAGCTGTTCATGACAAAACTCGAAGAAGTAAACCTGATGCAGCAAAATATGTTGGCACGTATGGTGAACCAGGAAACAGCGGTGCAACTAAGGCAAGAATACCGACAGGCAAACAAGCGGATTATCTTCCTCGACTATGATGGTACGCTGGTAGGTTTCCAGGCGAATATCGACCAGGCTTCACCTGACCCGGATCTGTACCAGCTGTTGCGCGACCTGGCTGCTCCTCCCGAAAATGATGTGGTGATGATCAGTGGCCGTAACCATGCAACATTAGGAGAATGGTTCGGGCACATGCCGCTGGATCTGATCGCTGAACACGGGGCATGGCAGAAGACAAAAGAAGGAGAGTGGTATCAGCTGCCCGGGCTTAGCGACAGCTGGAAGCAGGACCTGATACCTGTAATGGAGCAATTCACTGACCGCACGCCGGGGGCCTTCATAGAAGAAAAAAGTTACTCGCTGGTGTGGCACTACCGGAAAGTAGAATCTGGCCTCGGCGAGCTGCGTGCCAATGAGCTGGCAGATACGTTACGTTTTTATACTGCAGAACAAGGGTTACAGGTATTGCCCGGCGATAAGGTGATCGAGGTAAAAAATATTGAGATCAACAAGGGTAAAGCGGCGCTCAGCTGGCTGAATCATAAGAAGTATGATTTTATAATGGCGATGGGAGATGATGTGACGGATGAAGATATTTTTAAGTCGATGCCTTCCAATGCCTTTACTATTAAGATTGGCAGTCAGGTGTCAGCCGCACAGTATTACTTACGGAGTTATCATGAGGTAAGGCATTTGCTGAGGACGTTAACGCGAAAGTCTGAACTGTGATTCATGTGATTTTTGTGATTATCCTGATGAAAGAAGATGACGGTTGGACATTTGTTCACTCATCAGGATAATCACAAAAATCACGTGAATCACAGTCATAGAAATATAGGCATATCCAGTTTCATGGCTATACGATATGCTGCATTCATGAGGCCTACATGGCTGTATGCCTGGGGGAAGTTCCCCCACTGGCTGCCAGTTGAAGCTTCCACATCTTCACTGAACAGCAGCAGGTGGTTGGAGTACTGGAGCAGTCTTTCAAATTCACGCTGTGCTTCCTCCAGACGACCTACGCAAGCCAGCGCTTCTACATACCAGAAGGCGCAAACGAGGAAGGTAGTTTTCGGTTTACCGAAATCATCGGAGTGGAGGTAGCGGTAAAATAACCCTTCAGGTGTTTTCAGTTCTCGTTCCAGCGCAGCAAGGTGATCCCGTGCCCGTTCTGATGCCGGATCCAGATAGTTCATCATGATGAGCTGAAGGGTACTGGCGTCAAGATGCTGACTGCCAGCAGCGTTGGTATACACTTTTCTGACAGGATCGTAACAGCTTTCTATGTGTGCAGCTGCACGTTCTTTCAACTCAATAGCCTTTTGCACGAGGTCGTCATTGCCGATAGTACGCGCCATCTTTTCTGCGGCATTGCAGCCAGCCCACTGGAACAGGTTGGTATAACAGTGGATGTTGGCCATGTTCCTGAATTCCCATATGCCTGCATCTTTCTCATCTATCGTATGCTCAATTTTCTTCAACAGAAAATTGATCCATCTGTCTGAATCCTTTCTCTCTGAAAAAATAAACCGATGATCTGTATATAACGGAAGCATGGATATCAGCACCTGTCCGTAGATATCATTCTGTATGTGCTCATATGCCTGATTGCCAACGCGTACGGGTTGATTACCCATATATCCGGTGAGATGCGGTAATATATTTTCTACCAGCGTTTTCTGACCTGTAATGCCATACAATGGCTGATAACGGAAATCACTGGAGAAGGAAATATCGGTGATATATCCGAAGTACCGTTCCATCTCTTCAAAGTGGCCGATATGGTTTAGCGCCATTATCACATAATAGGTATCGCGCATCCAGCAGTACCGGTAATCCCAGTTGCGGCCGCTATCAGGGAACTCAGGCAGGCTGGTGGTACTGGCGGCAATGATCGCGCCGGTATCTTCATATTGGTGTATTTTCAGCGCAAGCGCAGCACGGATCACATATGTCTGAAAATAATTGGCAATGGATGAATGTTTGATCCAGGTGCGCCAATAGGTAATGGTTTCCCGCAGGAAGCGTTCAGCAGTGCTGGCTAGTGGGGCTTCCAGGGGATGACCATAGGTAAGTATGAGATACCTGGTATCGTTCAATACAAAAGATTCTTCGTCTATCAGGTAACTGATGGCAATGTTGGTGGTGAGCCTGATCCTTTCTTCACATCCTGTAAACTCCAGATGGGAACTACCTCTCAGCGGATGCAACTTCACTGCTCCATAATCACATACCGGAGTGCATTTTACTTTTATACGAGGAGAACCGTCCAGTGGTTCTATTTTCCGGATCAGCATCAGCGGTTTGAAGAAGCGTTCATACTGAAGGAAGCGCGGGGCAACATCAGTGACACGGTAACTGCCTTCGGAGGACGTAATTTCTGTACAGAGCACATTGGTGTTGTCAAGATAATATTGATGGGATGCATAATCACCTTCCGGAAGAATGGAAAATTCTCCGCCGTTCTTCTTGTCCAGCAATCCTCCAAAGATGAAGGTGCTGTCCATGCGGGGCCAGCAGAGCCAGTCTACATTTGTATTTCTGTTAATGTGCGCCAGGAAGCCGCAATTGCCGATAAGTCCAGTCTGATAGGTATGTCTTTCCATGTCGGTAATCTGTTTAATGGTTTACATTTTTTTCAGAAAATTGTTCATCAGGGGCAAATGCTGTTCCAAGTTTACTATTTTTAAGGATAAGCTTATATCATGATGCAGACATTGAAAAAGCAGCACTACCTGCCCCGGTTTATATCCCCGGTGCATGAGGGGGATAATGTAACTTATCTGCTGGCGGGAGATCTGGGGGGGACTAAAACTAACCTGGCATTGTTCCGCGCTGCAGAAGGAGTACTGGATGTAGTTCGTGAAAACACTTATGCATCACGTGACTATGCCAGCTTTGCAGAGATCATACAACATTTTATCAGCCAGGGAAGCGGGATGACGCCAAAGCGTATATGCATCGGCGTTGCCGGTCCGGTAGTGAAGGGAAAAGTGGAGCTGACCAATTTATCGAGAGAATTATCTGAAGACGAAATACGCCAGAGTACAGGTGTCAAGACCGTTGCCCTGATCAATGATCTGGAAGCCACCGCCTACGGCCTGGCCACACTGGCCCCCCAACAGCTTACCACTTTACACCGCGGCAGCACTGATAATTCCGGGAATATGGCGATCATAGCACCAGGAACGGGATTGGGTATGGCTGGCCTTTATTGGGATGGCAAGTATCATCATCCGTTCCCGACAGAAGGAGGACATGCGGACTTTGCGCCACGTACAGAGCTGGACATACAATTGCTGCGTTACTTACAGGAAAAATATGATATTGCCAGCTGGGAACGGGTAATATCGGGACCGGGCATCTATGCGATCTATCAATTCCTGCGGGACGTGAAGGGGCTGGAAGAACCAACAGAGCTGCGCGATGCAATCCATGCCGGCGACCCTGCGGCAGTGATCAGCAAAACAGCGATTGATGGTAAAATCACTATCTGCATCAGGACGATGGAGTTATTTGTGCGTTACCTCGCCCGCGAATCCTGCAACCTCGTATTAAAGATGAAAGCTACCGGCGGGTTATTCCTGGGAGGCGGTATTCCTCCAAAGATAGCTCCCTTGCTGGAGACAGGAGAATTTTACCATCAGTACCTCCAGAGCGACCGGATGGCTGAACTCCTGGCCAGTGTACCCATACATATTGTGAACAATGACAAGTCCGCATTGTGGGGAGCTGCTTACTACGCTGGCTTATTAGAAGATTAATCCTTACATTTACGCACGGGAAATGGTGTCTTCCTGATACAAACCGCTCTATAATAATGAGCTGATGGCGCCTACAAATAAAATGATGTATGGGACATCATTATTAACTGCTATTTGTAGGATATGAAACAATTCAAATCAAGACCGGAACAGATTACAGTGGCTTATGAGCTGCTACGTTGGACATTACTGGCGCTTCCTGTGGCATTAATCGCGGGATCGCTGGTCGCACTTTTTTTATGGCTGCTGGATGAGGCAACGCATTACCGCTGGGAACATCCCTGGTTGTTATACCTGTTGCCATTTGCCGGTGTGCTGATCTGGTGGTTATACAGATTGGGTGGCCGCAATGCAGAGAAGGGCAATAACCTGATCATGGAGGAGATACACCAACCGGGTGGTGGTGTGCCTGCGCGTATGGCGCCGCTGGTGCTGTTCACCACCATTGTTACACATCTTTTCGGTGGGTCCGCAGGTCGTGAGGGTACAGCAGTACAAATAGGAGGCAGTATTGCAGGGTGGATAGGCAGAACCCTGAATCTAACGCAAAAGGACGTACGAATTTTGTTGATGACGGGAATTGCTGCCGGCTTCGGTGCAGTGTTCGGCACGCCGTTGACAGGGGCGGTGTTTGCGTTGGAAGTACTGGCCATCGGCGCTATGCGTTATGATGCGCTGGTGCCATGTCTCATTGCAGCAGTGCTGGCGGATATTGTATGCAGTGCCTGGGGAATACACCATACTCATTACCAGATACTTTCAGCTGTTGCTGAAAGTACCGCAGGCATCCCCTTTGTACATACAGACTTGTTATTGCTGGTACAAGTGATACTTGCCGGGGGGGCATTCGGGCTGACGAGCTATCTTTTTTCATTACTGATGCATAGCATTAAACGTAACGCTGCTGCCTATATTAAAATTCCGTGGTTAATACCGGTAGTTGGCGGTATAATGATCATTGGGCTGTGTTATGTAAGCGGAACATACGATTACCTGGGCCTTGGCGTGAATACGGAGAGTGGGAGGGGGGCCAGCATCATCAATGCATTTCATGCAGATAGCGAGGTAAGTACCTGGAGCTGGCTTTGGAAACTGGTTTTCACAGCTGTAACACTCGGCATGGGATTCAAGGGAGGGGAGGTGACGCCATTGTTTTTTATGGGCGCCTCATTGGGGCATACGCTTGCATTACTATTAGGCGCACCGGTGGACCTGTTTGCAGGACTGGGTTTTATAGCCGTATTTGCAGGAGCTACCAATACACCCATCGCCTGCACATTAATGGGGGTTGAACTGTTTGGGACCTCCCATATACTTTATTTTGCGGTGGCCTGTTTTACGGCCTACTATTTCAGCGGGCACTCCGGTATTTATGGTGCTCAGCGCCTCGCCGTACCCAAATTCTCTCATAAAGGAGAGCTTTGAGCTTATTCATATCAAGCTTTTTGTTGTTTTGATAAATCATCCGGAATCGTTTAGATTGTGTTCCGGTTGCCAACGACCAGTTTTATATGTTTACCAGTTAAAGCCTATATACCGGCATATCTATATTCCACCACCAGATAGATGTTGTTACCATTGGCTGTTGTTATGCCCGTCACATAAGCGGTAACATCCTGATATGGATATATCCCTTACCTGGTATTCCATTACATAATTTAGTTCATTGTTAACAATTGTTGTCAGAATATGAAAAGATCCTATGCCATGAAAGCTCGTATTTTGTGCGTGCTGCTTTGCTGTGTGCAGATTGGTCTTGCCCAGGTGAAACCGCTTGGGCAGTCTATCCCCAGTCCAAATGCAGCGTCGCTGGGAACCTACGGTGAAGTGCCCGTGTCATTTTTTTCAGGTGTCCCTAATATCTCGATTCCCATTTTTGAAGTGAAAGGCCCGAAGTTGTCATTACCACTTTCCCTGAGTTATCATGCAGGTGGTAACAGGGTGGAGGCTCATCCTGGTTGGGTGGGGCTAGGCTGGAGTATCATTTCCGGCGGAGCCATTACCAGGACTGTGAAGGGCTCTTTTGATGAGCAACACCTGGAGAACATACCTCGCGGTACTACCGGTTATTACTTCAACAAAGGTACACTGAACAGTGCAGACTGGGCGTCAGATATTGCAATGAAATCTTATCCTATTACAGAAACGCTCGATGAAGAGCCGGATGAATTTGTATTTAATTTTCTCGGATTTTCAGGTAAATTTTTCCTCGATGAAAAAGGTAAATGGCAGATACAAGGAAACCGCGCGCTGAAGATTGCGTTTAATAATGAGTTTATAGATCCGTATGTAGTAACACAGCCGGTATATGTAGTGGAAACAAATGTGATGTCGAAATCCTTCAAGCAGTTCACCATTACAGACGAATACGGCAATCAGTATATCTTTGGCGGTGCGAGTGCCATTGAATACAATGATGAAATTGCTCCCAATAAAAGAGATTACAGAAATGGTATCGGGCATATGGCAGCCACGTGGTATCTCAGTAAGATCATCAGCGCCAACGGCGAGGATGTAATAGATCTTACTTACGAACGGGGACCGTTTATAAGTAGTCTGTATCTCAATAACATCAATACCAATCTGTCAGGTGTGGGAGGCGGTTTCTTTGATATTTCCTGCGACGCTTTTTCCTACAGTTCTTTTCCTAATGGGAGAATCATCTCGCCGGTATATCTCCGTAAAATAGAAAACAAGAGTTTCCGGATAGACTTCAATATGTCGAAGAGCGATGAGTATACTTATCCGTCAGTATATTATTCCAATATCAGCCGGAAGTTCTATGGAGCAGCAGATACAGATTATTACCTGGAAATGCTACAGGCGACAGGAGATATTCCTTATTATATAACACACAGCCTGGAAAATCAGAAGTACAAAAACTTCGTCTGGCTGAAACTGGACAGCATCAACATCACAGAAAAGAACAACGCCAAAACCTACGAGTCAGTTCTCTTCAATTACAATAATAATCCGCTTAAACGACTGGAACTGAATAGCCTGTCATTCAAGGATAACCTCAACGGAAGGACGAGAGATTACAGCTTCGGGTACAATAGTACTGAAATGCCCAATTATCTTGAGGGAATGGGCGACCATTGGGGATTCCACAACGGCGCACAAAATCCTGCCGGTGTAAGTAATGTGAATTACCAGACTGCCAAAAACCCCAATATAGATTATGTAAAGGCCAGGATACTGGAGACGATTAATTATCCAACCGGAGGAAAAACAAGTTTCTATTATGAGATGAATAAGTATACGAAGGTTGTTTCCAATGACCGGATTTCATTGACTAGTCTCACCGGAGACGGCGGTGGTCTGCGCATTGCGAAGATTGTAAGCTCAGATGAAGCGGGTAAAACGAAAGAAAAAGAATACTACTACGTGACCGGCTATGCGGCGGGTGTTTCTCCTGCAACCCTGCCGGGCAGCGGTATACTGGATGTAAAGCCGCAGTACGGGTTTGCCGTGAGTGGCAAGGATAATAACGGAATGGATTTCACCTATTCCATTTATACACCAAATACTATTATTCCTGTATCGCTGAATACCTCCGGACTAGCGGTAGGCTATTCAGAAGTGGTGGAAAAAGAAAAAGACGGTGGCTATACGATCTATAAGTTTACCAATCATGACAATGGTTATAAGGATATTCCAACAATTAATTCCTATAACCGTCAGAATGTTCCCTATGTGCCTTTCACATCGCTGGACTTCAAAAGAGGTCAGTTGCTGGAACAGGCGGTTTACAATAATACCGGTAAGTTGTTGCAGAAAAATGCCAGTGAGTATGCGGTAGTAGGTGATCCGGCAACAGAGTTTGCAAAAGCTGTAAACGGTACCCGGTTTGATGTGTGCAAGAGCCAGGATGGCCGATTTGCCACTACCAAGGCTGCCTATTCACTGGTATATTATGGGTTCTACCCCTCCAGGCAAACTACTACTTTGTATGATCAGGCGTTGAATACTTATGTTACAACTGTGAAGGATCTTACCTATAATAACAGCTACAGGGTGGTAATAGCAACAGAGGAGCAGAACAGTGAAGGTAAAATTAAAAGAACAGAACTTTATTATCCGTTTGATTTTTCGTCTGCCGATGCATCCAATGTACACAACAAAATGCTGACGGCATACCAGATCAACTATCCGGTAGAACAACGCAGTCTTCTCCGATCTGGTACACAGACCTTTGTAACGGGCGGCGTATTGAACACCTACACCGAACTGAGCACCGGCAAAATTGTACACAGTACAGCCCATGTGCTGGAAACCGCGGATCCTATACCTGCAGGCAGTTTTGTGAAAACGACTTATAATATCGGGCTACAGAAAGATGCCAGGTACGTATTGAGGACTTCCCAGGTGTATGACCTTCCTGGTCTTAACCTGAGAACATTAACTACAAACGGCGGCCAGCGTGAAAGTTATATATGGGGATATAATAATTCGTTGCCCATAGCTATCAGTATCAATGCAGATAGCAATGACATTGCCTACACCAGTTTTGAATACGACAGTGATAATGGCCGTTGGCTGGCGCCGTCGACTGCCCGCGTAGCTGATGGAATCACTGGCAGAAAAGCGTATAGCCTTACCAGTGGTGTGATTAAAACTCCGGCGATAGCAGCCCGTAAATACATTGTATCCTGCTGGGCTAAGAATGGGGTACCACAGGTGAATGGTGCAAGTCCGGCTACTACCGGAGTCACAGGCAATAACAGCTGGAAATACTACCAATATGAAGTGAGTAATGTCACGGAGATCACAGTTAGCGGTACAGGACTGATTGATGAGTTAAAGATGTACCCGCGTGATGGGCAGATAACAACTTATACGATTGATCCTTACCAGGGCATTACCAGTAAATGTGATGTCAACAACCAGATCGTGACCTATGAATATGACGGTTTTGCGCGGTTACGAGTGATCCGTGATGTGCAGGGAAAAATACTCAAGGTTATTGATTACAAATACAAAGTGCTCGATACAAGTGATCCTTTATGGAAAGCAACAGGCAACTCAAGATGCCAGCTGAGTGCTGCCGGATACAATACGGGGCGTGTGGAGCTGGAACAGAAAGATCTCAACCCAGCCAGCGCTACTTATAATACTGTTAAGTGGGTTGATGGAGGAGTGAGCGCAGGTTGCCCGCTTGAAAAATGGACGGATACTGGTGTTAAACGCTGTAAGAAAGACGCCAGTAATCAGAATACCGGTGAGGAAGAGAAAGAGCAAAAAGATATGAACCCGTTGAGTCCGACCTACAACACAACAAGATGGATCAATCTCGGGATTACCAATAACTGTCCGGCTCCATCGGTAATTGTGGCCAGTGTTGAAGAGCGGGAATTAAGCGTTATAGATGAAACGGAACACTACCAGCGTACGGCCAATATCTATATTGTATTACGGGACCTCCAGGGCAATAAGGTGAATGCCAATAACATTACCGTAAACTACGAGGAAGTATACGACTCCAATAAAAAGGTAACCACAACGAATCGATCTGTAACGTTTAGCGGCAGCGAGGTGTTGATTAAATCAGGAGTGGTGTCTGAATGGTTCTTTAATGCCCAGGGAACGCCTTATGATTATTTCAGTTATACTCATAACATTTTACCAGGAACGGGGTACCGAAAATAATCTTGGACTCAAACTAATTTTCAAACAGGCAAGCCGCAGCGGTTATCGCTGCGGCTTTTTTATTAGCCTCGCTGATATATGGAACTTAATCCATTAGGCTATAAATTCTTATACTTAACAGATTTTTATTATCTCATAATTAATATTATGTTAAATATATAAACTCCCTAGAAGGAATAGAATATGATTATCCAGTCCTCCTTTCCACCTGAAATAACAACTTATTCGCTCTTTAATAGCTGCCAATCTCTTTTAAATATTTATATAGTGCTGCTGGCTTTTGGGTATAAGCCGCAAATCTTGCTTTCATCAGGTACATATTTTTAAGATAAACCGGGTTTCCCAGTACCTCATCTATTGATTCTCCGATGTGTGATGCATTGTCTTTATAGAAGTCTCCACGTTTTCCGATCATATGGCTCTCCACTCTGGCGGCTACACCTGGTTGATCAGCCATATTGGGATAAACAATAACGGGTACACCAAAGTGAATTGCTTCCTTGATGCTATTGCTACCCCCATGATTGATGAACAGATCGGCCTTTGACAATATTTTTAACTGCGGAACGGTGATAAACAGGTACACATTCCCTGGAATATCTTTAAAATCAGCCGGACGGAGTCCCTCGCCCAGTGCTGCTATTAAAGTATATTCCGGGCGATCTCGCATAGCCTGTATCAGCTGGTCGAAAAAGCGGGTTTTTATATTGATGTCATCATTGAATGAAATAGTACTAAGCGTACATAAGATAAGCTTATCCTGAATGTCAATAGTATGGAGATCAATCGGTGCTTCTTCTCTTGCAGCATCCACACAGGGACCTATATAATATACATTGGTCCTTAGTGGCGCTTTCCTTTTAAACTCAAACTCCTTCCCAAAGAGAACCAACTCAGGTACCGATTTGAAATGCACGTCGAAATAAACATACCGTGGCGCCCACTCTCCTTTCACCGGAAAATTACAGAGCTGCGATAGCCGCCGCATCATGGTATAAAGAGAGGCACCATATACCCATCTTTCTTTTAACGACCACAAAGTGTATCTGATAAACTGCCGGCACCATACCAAAATGGTTTTGTTGAACAGGACATTTTCATTTTCCTCAATAAGGCCGCTGGTATACGGCGGTACCATTCTGTCCGGATCAAGTAAGGGATAAGGTGATAAAGCGAATATGGTTTTACAATATGGATAAAATGCCGGATAATAAAACAGCATAAACGGATCAAAAAACAGGATGTCCGGGCGGACATCGCGGCATAGCCGCTGGATATCACTAACCACCTCCGGAAAACGTGCCATGATCTCTTTATTCTTCATCCGTTCTTTCAGGACACCGCGGAAATTCATTCCTGTAAATTTCCGGTCTATCCCAAAGGGAGTACTAATAATGTCCAGATAGGGTGTAGACAAAAAACTAAATCCGTTTCTGCGCGCAGCATTTTCATGTACAGGTGATCCGGCGATATAAATCTCTACACCTTTCCTGCGAAGAGCTGCAGCCAGACCAGCTACAGAATTAAAATGCCCTACATATGCAGACACAATGAATAAAACGGAAACTGGCATTGATATAAGATTAAAAATATCTCATTATTCAACTCTGATCGGATAAGTACATCGATAGAAATATCTTAATAGCTGACAACCGATCGTTGTGGCGACCGGAGTTTTTTCTCGGCCCAGGCTGCAATCTTTTTTGCAATGTCTGGTTTATTAAACAGCGCATGGGCTTCTATTTCAAAGATGGCCCTGTGAATACGATAACAGGTAACCCGCTCCTCAAAGAAGGGCTCCAGCCTGCCAACTCGCTCTGATGCCTTTTTCCATAAAGATGTATAAGGTACATGCTCTTCCTCCCAGGGAGTTTCCATTGTTACAATATCATACAGCGGGTCGCCAAGGCTCATTTCTGCCCAATCCAGAACGGCGGCTATTTTTCCTGATTGTATAAGCAGATTGCCATTGCGAAAATCACCATGCAACACGCATTTTCGCTCCGGTAAAAATGCCAGAAATGAGAACATATGTGCCCTGAGCTGCCCCAGCAGGTTCTCGTAAGGAGTCATACAGGAAAGATCAGCAGTAGCATTTAACGTGGTCTTCTCTTCAGACGGTGCAGTCAGAAAATCGGTCCAGCTGGCAAATCTGCCTGTTCCCTGGGCGTTGGTAAGTCCCCAGCCTGGATATTCGTCCGTGCATAAGCCGTGTATCTTTTCCAGGCTATGCAATAGTTGTGGAACTAACTTCAGCTCGCCCTTGACACCATAGCGTTTCCTGATCTGATGAAGTGTGTAGCCCTGTTGAAAATCCGTAATACAGTAAAACAAATCTTCGGAGAAGTTTCCAATCCCCCTTACTACAGGAACAGGTATTTTCGGGCTGTTAAAACGGACTGCCGCTAACTGGTCTTTTTCAAAATCCGTTTTAAAGGAATTTATACGAAATACATAGGTGCTGTTATTGAAAGTAAACTTATATGCATCCGAAAACCATCCACTGCCTATCCATTTCACCTCCCTGGCGTTTATATAATATCGTTGCAGAAAATCCTTCAGTATTTTCAATTGATATGTTTTCATAGCAACTGTATTTTGTTGTTATAGACACCACTGTAAACTTCATAATTGATGAATTTAAGACAGGAGACCATATCAGTGGGTTTTCTTACCAGTAACACACGACCATCCGGTGTGGGCAAAGTACACTCCCGTAAGTTCAATATTTTTTACGTGGAAAACTGGCATTTTCCTGCCTTCTTTAGCACCAAAAACGAAGGCACCTCACTCTACTAAGCGCTATCAGCATGATTTTACCTAAAAAAAGCACGTTCTTACCAAGGCTTTCAGGAATTAAAAAATATACTTGCAGACAACT
The DNA here is from genome assembly GCF_035538455.1 of Chitinophaga sp. Classification (GTDB taxonomy): domain Bacteria; phylum Bacteroidota; class Bacteroidia; order Chitinophagales; family Chitinophagaceae; genus Chitinophaga. Next base: position 2,338 of record NZ_DATLKJ010000125.1, on the reverse strand, counting down.
GTTCTCTTTTTAATTCACGCTTCAACAGAACTATCATGACCATAAACATGCTAAAGTCAAAGATCCATATTGCAACCATTACAGAGGCTCATCTGCAATATGTAGGCAGCATTACCATCGACGAAGACCTGATGGATGCCGCCGGGTTAATCCAGTATCAGCAGGTACTTGTAGTGGACGTAAACAATGCTGCACGGTTCGAAACATATGTAATTACCGGCAAACGCGGCTCCGGCGTGATCTGCCTCAACGGACCGTCAGCCAGGTTATGTGCGGTAGGTGACAAGGTGATTATTATGTCCTTTGCAGCGATGAGTCCTGAAGAAGCCCAACACCATCATCCTGTGGCGGTATTTCCGGATGAGTATAACAAGGTCAAAAGTGTCCCCCGCAATGTCTTATTTCAAGAGAGTATAATGCATGATAATGAAAAGTAATCGGGCATCAATGCCAATGCTCATTAAACTTTACACATACTCCGACCCCTATAACCTGCTTAATCTGCATACGAGCCCCGGTGGTGCCGGTCTTTTCGTCTGTGACAACATGGACATTATCATCGTATATCAGATCAAAGGTTAAGATAACAGCGATTAGTTTATTGATATTACATTCGAGCAGGTTAGTAAAAAATATATCGATATTTTCCGGATGATTTCTGTAGTCTGAGAAAAAATCTATTCGTCCGCGATAACTGATATTTTTCACGATCTTTTTGTAATAGTTGATTGCGATGTACGCCCCCAACTCATACCGTACATGTTTACCGGTATCCAAACCATAATTGCCCAGGCCAGACAAATACTTATCCATCACCATAATAAAACGGCCGGTACATGGCGAAAAAAGCACTGACAGGGCACTGTCATATTTATAGTCTATACCAGGCGATATCAGCAAATATGCTGGTGAAAAGAAACTGGAAGTAAAAATGGCTGCAGAGTCTTTCGGATATTGGTATCCCTTTGCAAACTGCGTCCGCAGGTTTACCAACAGACTCCCATACCATCTAAGGTTTATCCTGTGGCCATATTTAGACGAAAGATCAATCCTGTCATCGCTTTTCCTGCTTCCCAAAGAGGTCGAATTAACAATGCCGTAAGCCAGGTCTGCAATATTCAACCATTGTACTTTGTCTTTTTTATAGATGGCAAAAATCTGGCAGTTTCCTCCCAGGGCCATTGAAAACTTATCACCACCGGCAGCCCAGTTATTTAATGAGGTCTGATTGATCGTCAGATTGCCGGAAATACCCCTTCTCCATTTCCGCATGAGCGTGTCTGCGTCACTCAGGTCCATTTTCTTCTGGGCTTCTTCTCTAAACAACCGGATACTATCTACCTGTGCCTGTAATTCGGTCACCGGGAGTAACATCGACCAGATGATCAATAATGTTTTCATAGTGCGTATTTCGTCAGTAATCCGGTATAAAGAGGATCACGCAGCAAGGGTGGCCGTCTTGCAGTGACCCAGGCAGGCTGATTAACCTGTCGCTTATCTACAATAATTGAAAATGTTTTAGCGCTGTATAATCTCTGATAAATAATAGTGATGTTATTGGGGTTTCCATATCAGTTTCAATCTAATTTACTTAATTTTTTTGCAGCTTATTCATTCAAAATCGAAATGAATAAAATGAATACCTGAAACAGGCGTCATTCTGGTAATTTCATGAAAAAAATTGTCCAAATACAGGAAAATAGCTACCAGTAAAGCTTCTACATCTTCATATTTTATACCTTTACAAACGGTATCCATATCTATATTGTTTTACATTCTCAGGTAACCATTACAAACGGGTTTCAGTAAGCCTACACAACAACTTAAATCTGAACATCACAATTGAACTATGATAAATAGTACTACACCCCCTTTTTTACTTTTCTACTAAAAACACTCCATCATGAAATCACTTTCCGAAATTGGGAATTACGTTATCAACTATCTGCTTACCACAGGGCCATCCGTATTGCTGGCGATCGCCACACTATTTGCGGGATTGTACATTATCCGAAAAACAACACGGTTTATTGAGAACAAGATATTAAAACGGAACATCGAGGCTAGCCTCGCTTATTTTATGTCCAGCTTTTTACGTTTTATATTGGTGGGGTTGTTATTGATCACCGTTGCATCGATGCTGGGTATTGCAACCTCTTCCTTCGTAGCAGTGCTGGGAGCTGCAGGTCTGGCAGTTGGTCTGGCCCTACAGGGCAGCCTGTCCAATTTCGCGGGCGGGATGATCATCCTGTTTTTTAAACCATTTAAGGTGGGCGAATATATTACAACAGATGGTAAGGAAGGGTTTGTTGAACAGATCGATATCCTTAATACCACT
>NZ_DATLKJ010000124.1:0-2553 GCF_035538455.1 Chitinophaga sp. | reverse complement strand
AAATCCTTCAGAATTTATTGTAGCTGTACTTCTCCCCGCCACCTTACTTGCTCCACCCAGCCAGGCACCTCCCTCCACTCCGGCTAATATCGCATTTATAATGGCCCCTTTTTTGTCCCCTTTTCCTAATGCCGCCATTGCTCGTGAAGCAGGGCCAAGGATAGGTATAAACGAAGTTAGCAGATTAGTTATCCCATAAAACATCTGGGAGGCTATTCCTCCGTCCCCGTAGGAAACATTACCCTTTGTTCCCGTATACATATAAGGCCGGATCGCTTCCATAAAGTCATCACGTATCGCCTGCCCCTCCTGGCGCCTCATCTCATAAAACCGGCCTTCATCTGTTGTAGCAATCCAATGTCCGTATTCCAGTTGTTTTTGATAATTGGAATAAGCCTCGTTTCTCCATTTTGTCCACTGAACATTTAAAGAAGACTGAAGACTGGCCATCCAGTTTGTTGAAGGGAAGAAGCTGTTACCATCAACATCCATATTCAATATAGGATCATTGCCACTATAATTGAAAGGAGAAAGTGAGGCGTATTTTTCACTTTGCGCATCCAATACCATCCATCTGCCAACCTGCTGATCATACATTCTTGCACCGTAATCATACCACTCTAACCCACTGCCATCCCCAAACTCTTTAGCCTGCAATTCCTTTCCATTATACTTCACCCTGTTCTCCGGGTACCTGGCAGACTTTAATGCAGTACTGCTGATTCCCGCCATCGTTAGTCCAAACGGGTAGTAATGGGTTTCTTCAAGCACTTTTCCCGTTGCCTGTGTCACTACTATATTATCAAAGAAAACATCCTGAGGGCTTTCATTGCTGGTGTATACATACAGGAAGCCACTCTTTGTGATAGGCATCTTTTCCTGCGCAATGGTTTGCAGCTGATCAGGTTCTCCTTTCACCTGCTTTACACCACTATTCTCTTCCACCAGCTTAAATTGATCATCAAACAAAACAAAATTCAGATAAGCCCTGGGCTTATCCAGCTTGTTCTGGTTGGGGTCTTTTTCTTTTAACTTCCTGTAATCATTATTGTAAAAATTGGTATTAAAAGGCGTTGGATTATTCACTGCACTTGTGCTGTGATCTGATGCAGGCCCAGCCTGCCCGCCAAACGCATGTATCAGGTCCGCTACTATATTTTCAGCAGGTAATTCTGTAGACTGTTTTTCCTTAGGACCGTTGGATTTATAGAATGCTCTGGCGCCTATCTGGATGGTATCCCCTCTCATTACTCTGAGAACCAAAGAGGGGCCAATCTTCTTTCCTTCATCTTTTGCATTCAGCCTCGCAACTGATTCATTCTTATCTGCACTGCCATCTGAAGGATAACCTACCGGTTTGGGTACACGGGTGGCTTCAATATTACTGAACAACGCCGTCTCTTTGGCCGCAGCCGGTACTTCCATCGTAGCGGCATACATAGAAAGATCCGTTTGTTCTGTGAGCACCAGCCGGGTATTACCAAGATGGTCTTCAACAAAATAGTCATATACATAAGAGGGGGCAACACCTGTTTTATACACCAGCCTCACACGCCCTTCTTCGTGTCCCAGGTATTGCAAGCTATCATTCTGATATACTAACCCTCCGATGTAATTGGTAGTAGTGACCCTGGTCGGCGATACGGTGTTGTCTGTTACTTCTTTTCTTAATTTATTACCAGCTGCATCATACTGATAGCGGATGATTCCTTTGTTGTCAATATTGATCTGTACAGGCAGATTAAGATGGTTATAACTGATAGCAGATATCCCCTTATTCAGATCCTTTGACAAACTACCATTGGGGTTATAAATGTAATCACCATCAGTTTTGTGACCATCCTTAAAGTCACCCAGAGCTGAGGACACTCCACTTGTATCAAATACGGAAGATAGTTTATTGCTATTGGGATAATAACTATACGCCAGCTGATCTATTGATACAATGTTAGTACCATCCATGCCTTTCTGCGACATTTTCGTAATGTTTCCATTGGCATCATAGGTAACCCAGGGAACCGCAAAATCCATCTTATCTTTTGTCCAGGGCGCCCCTGTAGTATTCTGCTGTGTAAAATATGCCTGAGTCAAACGGCTTGCTTTATCATAGCTGTAACCATAAGCTTTAGGTTGTGGGTCATTCCAGCCCTTCCAGCGAATACCAGATATCTTACTATCGTAAAGCCTGGAATCAAAGCCATAGTCATAATTCAGTTCCTCCCCAAAGTGAGAGAGATTATTACCATTGATCAGATAATCTTTATTCAGACTCTTCAGCCAACCACGAATATTATACTCATAGGACAGCTGCTCAATAGCCTGGTTGGTAGCCTGCAAACCCAATGCTTTAGTCTTTAATTTTCCAAGTTCGTCATAGTCATTGGTTGCAATAACTCTTTCCAGCCCCGGATCGTCATTAATCCTTTTCGTTACGCTGATTGGTCTGCCCGCCTGATCATACGCCATCATGGTAAGAACAGTAGTTTGGGGAGTAATACCACTGCGTGGGTTAGTATACCGTTGATAAGTGCTTAATATCTTTCCGTTGAAGTC
>NZ_DATLKJ010000123.1:0-4652 GCF_035538455.1 Chitinophaga sp. | reverse complement strand
TAATGTTGTGCATCGATCGTTTTTGTATTTGTAGTTATTTACTTAGACGAATGCACAACATTTTTTATTTCATATCTATATACATATTTATTATTACAATCAATTTGCCTTGTTAATAGCACAACACGTTATAATTAACCTAAAACTGAGCAAAATGAGAACAATGAAAAACTACATTGACTTTCGGGTCTTATTTTTAATCCTATTGATTAATGGATTGATTTCTTCGTGTAGAAAATACGATCTGGAAGGTTTGTCAAAAACAAATCGCATCGAAAATGTGCCCCCAAATATTAGTCGCGCTGCAATTGTAAATTCGTATTACGATGTTGATTCTATTGGGCATAACATTCAGATTGTTTCGGAATCTCCACGCGCTGATTCAGAAAGAAGTAGGCTCACGCAAAGTTTTATTCCATCCGATTTTTATCCTACGGGTTTTCTGTTAGCTCCTCTGGATACATTAAAGATAAAAGCAGAAGTTATCGTTGGAACGTCGTTGCCTCAATTATTAATTGGCACTTATCAGCGATATGAAAATGTGAGCCCTCAATCCATTCAATTGCAATCGGGAGAAAATGTAATTGTGGCTAATAAAAATGGGGGTATAATATGGATTCGATATAGTAGCCTGATGCCATCCAATAAAACAAGATTGACCTTCATTAGCGGTCATAAGGCTGTTCCGGTTTTTATCAAGAACACTACTACATTATCTCAATGGCAGAATCTATTTGAACAGGCAGATACAGCTGTTCATGATGTATTACTAATAGGTCAGCGGGTGAACATTGTTTTACCACGTACGTACACCGCATTGAAAAATCAGAATAACAACTCAGTATTGAATGCCTGCGACAAAGTCTGGGACACAATGGATGAATTAAGCGGTTTAGATGGTACGCTGCCTCTTCATAAGAGGTTGGGAACATCTCATTTGTTGGTAAACAGAGTATATGCAGGGGGCGCTGCGTGGCCTTATGTTACTACATATTCATATCAGGCATCGTTTTCCGAATCCTATGCGAATGATGCCTGGTATCAACGACATGAAGCTGGGCATCACCATCAACAGCGCTGGGATTGGCACGCAGAAATTATGGCAGATTTTTATGCTGTTTCTGTTGGAATGAATTGGGGGTTGTCAAGAAAGACTATCGCGCGTGACGGCGGGTGGGTTCAGGTATGGAAGCGGGTTAAGGAATATTTTGACCTTCCTGATTCTTCCAGAAACTACGCAAAAATTTGGGACCCCTCAATTCCAAATTTTATTTCATCCGGCGCAAGGTTCAGAGCATCAGCGATGCTTATTCAGCTTAAATTAGCTTTTGGAGATACTTTTTATCATGAACTGCATAAACAGACGAGATTGGAAAAGCCTAGTTTGCAAGGTGCAGCAAGCAAGTACCGTTATTTTATGTTGAAGGCATGCAGTATATCAGGGAAGAACCTTACCAGATTTTTCTTCAAATGGGGTTTTAAAGATGAGGAAGCCTACCAGCAAATAGCTGCCCTCAATCTTCCTCTGCCAGATGTAGATCCATCTACGTTAACCGATGATCCGACATTCACACTTAAATAAGATGAGCAGGTGATGTGTGTTTTTGCCGATGACAACCGATAGATTTATCGGCTGTCATCGGCAAAAAATGTTGAAGTAAGGGGAATATACCTCGTTCGGGATTCTTTTGCAGAAATTTTATATGCTATGAACTTAGTTACATGGTGGGGAAGTGTGTCGGTACGGTTGAATATGGTATTTGTCACCCTGACTTATTTCTTCCCAATTTCTTGTGATAAGTATCATGCTGCTATCCTGTTATAAGGACGGTAATTATTGTATGTGTGTTTAATAGTTGGCAGTGCAAACTGAAATGTGTTGTATTTGTCAAGTTTTCGAAACTTGTTTTTGTATTGAATTTATTTATATATTCGTTCAGGCTTAGCAAGCATTCTCATAACCTATTCCTTCTGCAAGTCGGAGCCCGATCTCAAAATAGCGAAGTACAATAACCTCAATTAATAACCAGTAAATCGATCACTATGAAAACGAAGCAGAATCTTCCCAGGATTGCAGATGCAAAATTTCAAACACTTACATCATTACAAAAAGCAAGTATTGCTGGTGGCGTAGATATGAAAATCGGTGATGCTACGTCTATGGGAGAAGCCGGTATGGATAAAGTGATATTCATCGATGAGAAAGGCAGATGGTGGGCAGAGGAAGTGCCGGGCAACTGGTGCTGATCGCTTTTGTGGGAGCAGGTTAACAGTAATCTGCTCCGATTTCCTGTTTCTCGTTTGTTTATAGCTATGGTACTCATCATTAGCGAGGTGGCTGATAATGTTACAGATACTGTAATGGAGCACATTGCTGCATCCGGAAACTATTGTTTTCGGATTAACGCCACTGACAACATAATAGTTGCTACTTACAAAGGGAATGATTTCCATATAGAAGTAGAAGGGAAGGGGAGTATGCATATTTCGTCGGTACGTAAAATATGGTATCGTCGTGGATATATTGATATGCCGGCTCTTCATCCTGCTTATAGAGAGACGAAGTCTTCTTTGTACCGCAACTGGATGACGGTGCTGGGGCATATGTTTGAGTGTGCCGGGGAAAAGACGTTGGGAAGCTTCTGGCTGGAGTTCAGGCAAAATAAGCTGGCAGACCTGTACCGGGCAAAGGCTGCAGGGTTGCGGACACCGCTTACGCTCGTCACCTCTTCTAAGCAGGAAGTGCTGGAATTTATGAAGCTGGCAGGTACGGTAATTGTGAAGCCTCTGAATTCGGTGGATACGGACCTGCATGATGCGCTCTTTGGAAGGGGAACACAAGTTGTTCTTCCGGAAGTGCTGGACCGGTTACCGCATCCGTTGCCGGTTTGTTTCTTTCAGCAATTGATAGAGAAGGAGTTTGACTTGCGGGTATTTTATCTGAAAGGAGCATTATACACGGTGGCTATATTTTCTCAGCGCAATGATGTTACGCGGGTGGACTTCCGCAATTACGATGAGCAGCGGCCCAACAGGATGATTCCTTTCAGGCTTCCTGCGGATGTGGAAGATCTTGTTATCCGCTTTATGAAAGGGAAGGGGTTAGATACCGGATCGCTGGACCTGATTCTGACGCCGAAAGGAGAATACGTATTCCTGGAGGTAAATCCATCCGGTCATTTCGAATGGATCTCCAATGGATGTAACCTGAACTTAGAACAGCTTATTGCGAACGAATTAATAAGTTGACATGAAACAGCATGTACAAATACTCTTTTTTTGTTGGTGTCTGATGGGCGGCGCGTGGCGCAGCTTTGCGCAAATGGTGAATGGTAAGCCCATGAAGCCTGCCGTCAATGAGATACTGAGTGCCAAAGTGTTGCGGTTTGGCGTAGACAGCTCTTATTTTAAGATCGTGGACGGTGTGATTCACCGGGAGCGATATGTGCCACTTGCGGAGGTAGCGAAGGAGTGGACTATTTCAGAAAAGGACGTGATTAATGCGATGGCGCCGGGTAGTCCGGCGGATACTGTCTATGTTACGAATACGGTCAATACGGCCTTGGAGCAATATCTTTTTGGGAAGATAAAAAGCGAGATTGATACTATTCCCTTTAAGCTCCCGATTGTACTCAATGAACATTTCTATGAATCTTACCGTGGCCGCCGGGAGGCGCTGAAGTATATAAAGCCTGCTGCGGTAAAAAGCATCGTGTTTGTGCCGAGAGAGCCAGCGCGTCAGAAGTATGGGAATGCAGTTTTATTCGGAGTAATCGAAATCAGTAAATAAACGACATGAAAAGTAAAGCGGGTAGTAAAGCGGCATCCGCGTCCCTACCACCGATGGAGCCGGTAAAGACGGCGGCCAAAACGATCATCCGGTCCGGTTTTTTTCAACAGCATACTTCTGTTAAAAAGCATCATAAGACCATCAGTAAAATAATCCCCCTGTGAGCCTTGATATACATATGCCGTTTAAGCTGTTCGCCAGCTGCTTACCGGTAAGAGGAGCCAGCAGGTCAGCTATCTGTGATACCCAAAGGCAGGAGCTGCATTTGATTCCTAATGAGCTGTATGATTTGTTGCAGCAATATGATGGTGGGAAGATCAGTACTATCCTGGATCAATATGATGAAGAGAATGCGGCAACGGTGGTGGAGTATTTTGAGTTCCTATACGATAAAGAACTCATTTTCTTTACGCCGGTGCCGGAATCATTTCCTCCGATTTCATTGGTGTATGAGTCGCCTGTCAGGATTACGAATGCGATTATTGATACAGATCCTTCTCATGCCAGACTGCCGTGGCGGCGGATGGCGGCGCAGTTGTCTGCCCTGGGATGTGGTCATCTGGAGATCAGGTGTTTCAGTGCGTGTTCGGTGGCCTACTTTATAGATGTGCTGCGGTACTTTGACGATACGCGCATCAGGTCCATTGATCTGATCATGCGGTATACGTATGACAGCGATGCTACCATATCTTTTTTGCTGGCGGAGTTTCCGCGGGTTACGGGGATCTGTTTTCACGGATCTCCGGATGAAGGCAGTTCTCATGAAGGGAAGGTTGTTTATCTGCGGCAGCTCATTACTGGCAGTGACCATTGCGGGATTATCTCTCCGGGATATTTTGCTATCAACATAAAGATGTTTGCT
>NZ_DATLKJ010000122.1:0-13334 GCF_035538455.1 Chitinophaga sp. | reverse complement strand
CTACAGGTGTAAAGATGGTGACATCAAAGCCGAGTAGTACTAATTGCCCGTACGCTTTAATTTTTTTTTCTTAGATACTTTTCTAACAACTCCGATATGTTGATTTAATTGAGTAGTAAGTTGTAAGTAATACGTTGTGCGTAAAACTTATAACCTATTACTTTGAACTCTTTATGGTGGTTTTTCCGAGGGTGTTCACCTCTTCCCATTCCGAACAGAGAAGTTAAGCCCCTCATGGCCGATGGTACTGCACTATCATGCGGGAGAGTAGGTAGCTGCCATACTTATTAGAAAAGCCTTAGTGATTATTCACTAAGGCTTTTTTTATTTTATCTTTTCTCTATAGATTGTTTGTCGTCATCAAGCCCAAAGATCTTCCAGATCGTCTCTCTTTCCATTAATCGTTCCATATTACCCTAAAAAATCTGGCGATATTTTCACCCGAAGCATTAATATCTTCCGGATACTATCCGCAACTACATACTTTACGTTATGTTATTATCAAACAAATGGCTTTTAAAGTCTGTTGCTTCATTTGCAGCTAGTACATCCTTCGTTGGAATAACGACCAATTATAAGGCCTACAAGCCCTGGAAACATACAGAAGATTATTTCTTTCTGAATTCATCATACCAACGGGCTATGTTAATAGATGCCCCCATTCCAAAAGCTACCGGCTGGAAATAATCATTTACATCAAAAGTATCGTAAGTATTGTCTTTCAACGGCAATGAAAACTGTAGTTGCGCCTGAAACTTTACATACTTATATCCTACGCGGAAAGTCAGAGCTGGTTCATAAAAGAAAACTGGTTTATCGCTGATACGCATGAAGTTGGCCTTGCCTGTGGCATCGTTTTCAAATGCCTTGGGCCCCATTTGGGTATTGTAAAAATTCAACAGAGAAAAACGGCTGCTGAAAGCAGCTTCAATCACGGGATGCACAAAGCCTATACTGGGTTGAATAAATACTTTAGTGAACTGATTCTTTATCGTATAGTCGTCAGGGTTAGAGCCACTGGTACGCTTTACTGTCAATGTTTTGAAATGTCCGCCACCAAAGCCACCATATACATCAAACACCATCCTCTTCTTGGGATCCAGGGGCTTGAAGTAGCCGATAGCACCTTCAATCAGACCTCCGCGGGTATTGTTGTCTGAAAACAGATCGTTATTAATTGAATCATTGAATTTAAAGCGATATACATACTGACCATTAGCCATTATCGCAATGTTATTGGTAATAGCGAAGGCGGTCTGAAGATTGGTAGGTGAAATGCTGCCTTTGAATTCATGTTTCTCTTTCAATAAGGGAACATTAACGGTGTTGGGGACATAGATATGTTTGTTGCAGGATGTGATCACAGCAACACTACATAACAGTACGGCATAGATAATCGGTTTCATATAATTGTAGGTTGAATAAAGATATTACGGTATTTACGAAGCTACAGGCCGGGAGGTTTTCATTTAGCAGTAGATTCGCGCAGGATTAGTTCTACGGGGAATACGAAATTCTTCGTGATCTTGATTCCATCGCCATGGTTGATAAGTTGAACAATAGTTTCCACTGCCTTTTGTCCCATATTGTATCCTGATTGTTCAATGGTGGTTAGAGACGGAGATATAATTCGGGAGGAAAGATCGTTGGAATATCCTACCACTTTTATCTGTCCCGGTATATCGATATTCCTTTTTCTCGCCTCCTGGATAAAGGCAACAGCAGAACTGTCGTTTGCGGCAAACAACCCATCAGGGAGGTTCCCTTTATCGAATATTTCCCTGGCTGCCTGCGTGGCTGCGTCCATAGTCAGGTTATGGATGTATACCAATTGTTCATCAAATGGGATTTTATATTTTGCCAATGCTTCCTTGTAGCCCGCAAGGCGTTGCTGGTATAGGTTACAGGTAAGCAGGCCTGAGAAATGCGCAATACGCTTACAACCTTGTTTAATCAGATGCTCTGTCGCAAGAAAACCGCCGCGGAAGTCGTCACCGGTAATGGTATATCCTGAGAAATCACCTGGAACCCGATCATAAAAAACCAATGGGATATTGTTTTTTATAAAAGGACTGAAATGATCGATGTTGGTAGTGAACATGGAGGATACCGCCAGCAATCCATCCACCCTCAATGAATAGAATGTATGCACCAGTTCTTTTTCCATGGCCACAGTTTCATCAGACTGACCGATCACAATACTGAACCCGTATTTGTGTGCTTCGTGCTGAATACCACTGATGGCGGTACTTTGAAAGTACATGGAGGTGCGCGGTACTATCAGGCCGATGATATTGGAACGTTTTTTCCGAAGGCTGGAAGCAATCCAGTTGGGAACATAACCCAGTTCTGTAGCGGTTTGTTGTACTCTTTCCCGCGTCTCCTCATTGATGAGGGGATTGTTCTGTAGCGCTCTTGATACTGTGGATGCAGACAAGTCCAGCTTCTGGGCTATATCATATATAGTTATTTTATTATTTCGCTCTTTCACTTTTGAGGCTGTATTAGTAAATAATGCAGCTATATTAAGCATTTTATTTAAAAGTAGGGAGCCCCTTTCAGATAGCTTTCTGCTTTTAGGTATTCATTGCTAAAAGTTGAAAGCTGCCGAAAGGGGCTCTTTATTTTTCGTATATGCTTTTATGTTACTTAGGATCCAGTACGCTGGTGATACGTGCAACCAGGTCCTGGTAATGATAACGGGTCATGGTATCTCCTGTGGCTGCTGCGGTGCGGAGCTCATTTCTCAGGGCAGTAAGCTGTCCGCGGGCAATGCTGGTTACATCATATCTGCTTACGCCTGAACCGGATGAAGCTATCACGAAACCTCCGGGTGCACCACTCTGAGAGGGGGGCGCCAGCAATGATGTGAGATTATCCACATAAGCGCGTTGCAGGTTACGGCGGTATATATCAACCGGCTGGTGTGCATATACTTCTGAGAAAATACCTTTCTTGAGATCGTTCAGCATCTCCAGTGCTTCGTAGTTAACACCCGGAAAAGAAGTGCCATTCACAAGCCTGAGCAGTATGCCGGGACTCATCAGTCTGTTGAGAACAGGTACCTGGCGCGAGAGTATCAACGCCGGACCATAGCCACCAGTACGACCCAACAACTCATCGTTGATAAGCCATTTGGGAGTGGTGAAGAGCTGGGTATTGAGAAAGCGTACAGCTTCCTGCTGTGTGGCTTTAGAAACAGGTTCATATACAGCGCCGGCCTGTTCTACCGTTTTGGGTGTTTCATAAATACCGCCCACATTCTTGGCTACGTGTCCCATGTAGCGGCCGAACTGGTCGGTTACTTCACGATACAGTTCTCCTGCAATGTTGTAGTCTTCATTAGCAACCCTGGTCCAGGTAAGGATATTAGGAATAATGCGTTGCAGGTTTTTGATACCATATATACCAGCTTTCATGGCGTTATCACCGAGGTCTTCGTTTTGTGATCTCGGATCAGCATCGCTTGATTCTGTGCCGAACCAGTATTTTTTATCTTTCAGCTTATCTATCACGCGCTTGTTCAGCAGTGACTTTTCAGCGTCAGCATCTTTAAACTCAGGATAGAGGCGGTATCCCCAGTCGATGGCCCATTTATCGTAGTAATTGATACGCGGATAGAGGTCGGCTCCGGTAATGCCATCTTCGGGTTGCGCCACATAGTTGAAGCGTGCGTAATCCATGATGGAAGCAGCATGGCCGTTTTCTTTCACCCATTCTTTATCGCGCAGTTTTTCCACTGGATAAGCAGAGCTGGAACCGAAGTTGTGGCGCAGTCCAAGAGTATGGCCTACTTCATGAGAAGAAACGAAACGGATAAGATCACCCATTAGTTCATCGCTGAATTCCGGTTTACGTGCGCGGGGATCATTGGGGGAGCATTGTACGAAGTACCAGTTGCGGAGCAGGCGCATAACGTTGTGGTACCAGTTAATATGGCTTTCCAGTATTTCTCCGGAACGCGGATCATGTATATGCGGGCCGCTGGCGTTGGGAACATCGGATGGTTTGTACACGATGGCAGAGAAGCGGGCATCTTCAATCGACCAGGTGGAGTCTTCCGCTTTGGTAGGTGCCATTTTGGCCACGATAGCGTTTTTGAAGCCTGCCTGTTCAAAGGCAGCTTGCCAGTCGTTCACGCCGAGTATCAGGTATTTACGCCATTTAGCAGGCGTGGCGGGATCAATATAGAAGATGATTGGTTTCCTGGGTTCCACCAGTTCTCCGCGTTTATATTTCTCCATATCTTCCGGCTTGGGTTCCAGGCGCCAACGGGTGACCATCTGGAGTCTTTTCACACCTTGCGGATCAGCATCATAGTCAGTGATGCTGGTGGTGAAAAAGCCTACGCGCGGATCGAAGTAGCGGGGCTGCATGGGTACGGAAGGCAGCAGGACGATGGAGCTGTTGAGCTCCACAGTGGCGTTACCACCTGGTGCTGGCGGCATACCGGGCATCATGGGAGATCCGCTTTTGGAGTAGGTTTTAACGGTTTTGATCTCTGTGTTGAGCGGGAAGGATCTTACGTCAGAGATATAGGATTTATCGGGTTGCATGCCACCTAGTTTCAGGGCGGATTTTATGTTGTTGTCGAAGAAAAGAATGTCGTTATCTCCGTTGATATATTCAGTGAGGTCGATTACTGCACCTTTATTGTCTTTGGAAAAAGCTTTGATATCGAAGGCAGCAACGATGGGTTGGAGGTTAGAGTTCATCACAGCGTTGAACATGGGCTGTGACGAGTCTTTTGATCGTTCTGAATAGGAGATATTTTTAATGAAGATACGGTTGTTCGGGCCTTTCTCGAAGCGGATAACATTTTCGCCAATGATATCGCCGCTGTATCCAAGCATCATGGAACGCAGGTTGGCAGCTGATTTGGAGAGGCGGTTTACTACGAGAACATCTCTGCCGAGGAGGGAGTCGGCTACTTCGAAGAAGTACCGGTCATCCTGTTTGTAGATGTTAAAGAGGCCTGAGTCGGCTTTTGCCTTATCGTTGATAACCTCTGAGAACAGCTTTGGACCTGCTTTAGGACCTGGCTTGATCATGGCTGGCGCTGAAGAGTCTTTAGCCAGTGGAGCGGTAGCGGGTGGAGTACTGGAATGTTTCTTTCGTTGTGCATAGGCTGGCTGGTAGGCGGCTGCAGATAGCAGGATTGTGCCGGCGAGAGCGAATGACAGATTACGACTTAAAGGTTGATACATTGTTCTATATATGTGTTGGTTTAAGATTGCGCAATGAAGTAGGGGAGGTATTTTAAATGACTTGCAAATACGTATATAATGTATTAACTTATAGAGTAAAATCCATGAGCGTATGAATGCTGGTAAGAATGGAAAATAAGGAATAGCCGGAGAGGGTTGTTAATGGAAAATGTTGTAGACAAGATTATTTTATGTAATTATTTATTGTTATAGTATTTAATATGTTTATATGGAAGATGCGGTTATGGGGAAGATGTAATTCGCTATAGTACTGGGTTTATGGTAATGAGGTAAGAGAGAAGTGGTAAGGTGAACAGCTAAAACCAATTAGCTAAGTCTCAAACTCTTAACTGGCGCGGGAAGAAATAAGTTCTCAAATTTGTGAGATTTATGTTGGAACATTTGAAAATTTTCTTAAATTGTGCGTCCAACTTTGAAAAAAATTAATAGCTTTCAATAATTGGACAGTAACAGTTAATATAGGACTGAAATAATATTGGTTTATTGCTAATGTAAAGTGTTTGCTCAATAAAAAACGAGTGGTAAAAAGCCCTGTGGTGGGGCTTTTGTGTGTGAAGGTTAATTTTTGTGGGTTTTTTTGGGCTGCACTTGTTTTTTTGGGTCAACCTTATAACTTTGCGAATCACTTGTTCCAATTGAGTGTAGCGGAGTATTTCAGCGAAAGAATGTAAATCGTAACTTCTAACAAACAATAGTTTAATTTTTAACACTAAAATTTCAATCAACATGGCTGAGACTAAAACAACTGTGACTGCAGCTACAGCTAAGGCTTCTTCTCATCAACCTAAAAAGTCATCCAACGTATTTGCGACGTTGGCAGTGCCTATCTGTTTAGTGATAGGATTCCTGTTTTTCTTCTTTGTATTAGGTAATCCAGCCAACTTCCAGGGTAACAATCCAGAAGGTCATCCAGTAGCTACTGGTATTGGTAAATGGCTTGGAACTGTATACAAAGGTGGTTACGTTGTACCTATCCTGATCTCAGTATTACTGATCTGTCTGACTTTCGTAATTGAGCGTTTCCTGTATCTGGGAAAAGCTAAAGGTAAGTTTAGTGGTTCTGAGCTGGTGCGTAAAGTACAGTATCACCTGGCCAACAAGAATGTAGATGCAGCGCTGGCTGAGTGTGACAAACAGAAAGGTTCTGTAGGTAACGTACTGAAAGCAGGTCTGAAAAAGTACAAAGAAATGATCGGTAACACAGAGCTGGATACTGAGCAGAAAATACTGACCATTAAAAACGAAATCGAAGAAACTACTGCACTGGAACTGCCGATGATGGAAAAGAACCTGGTGTTTCTGTCTACTATCGCTTCTGTTGCTACCCTGCTGGGCCTGTTCGGTACAGTATTGGGTATGATCAAGGCGTTTACTGCGATGTCTTCCGGTGGTGCACCAGATTCTGCACAGCTCGCGTTAGGTATCTCTGAAGCGTTGATCAACACTGCATTGGGTATCGGTACTTCTGCTATCGCTATCATCATGTATAACTACTTTACTACTAACATCGATAGCATCACTTACGCTATTGACGAGTCTGGCTTTACTTTAACACAGAGCTTTGCTGCTAACCACAAATAATTTTGTGGAATTTCAGCGGTTTTGAATCTATTTAAAGTAAACCATAAAAAAGAGTAAAGATGCCAAAAGTTAAAATGCCCAGGAAAAGCACCCTCGTCGACATGACAGCGATGTGTGATGTGGCTTTTCTGCTCTTAACTTTCTTTATGCTGGCAACTAAGTTCAAACCGGATGAGCCGGTAACGGTAGTTACTCCATCTTCTATTAACACCACCCTGTTGCCTGATTCTGATGTGATGTTATTCACAGTAGATAAAGACGGACGTGTGTTTTTCAGCATGGATGGCCAGTCTAAGAGAAAGAAAATGATCGAAGATCTTAATTCGCAGTACAAACTGGGTCTGGATGATAAAGAAATGAAAAGCTTTGTCACTGGCGCCAGCGTTGGTACTCCTTTCAAAGACCTGAAAAATTACCTCTCCATGAGTGAGGCAGAGCGTAAAGCAGCAGGTCTGGACAAAGGTATCCCTACTGATTCTGCCAATGGTGAATTAGGAGCCTGGATCGAATATGGAATAGCTGCTCAGGAAGGAAATGTTACCAAACTGAAGTATTGCATTAAAGCAGACAATGCTACTCCATATCCCAAGATCAAGGAGATCCTGGATACCTTCAAAAAGAAGCATATCCAGAAGCTGAACCTGGTGACCAATCTGAAAGCAGCGCCTCAGGGAACAGCAGCTTATGATGAGGAACAAAAAGCCGCTCATAAGTAGTAGTAAATAACAGCAACTACTTCCTGACCTGGAAGGCTGTTAATTCAAGAACTAAAAAATTTCGCTACTATGGCAGAAATGGATACCAGCAGTAGTGGTGGCGGGAAGAAACACGGTGGTACGAAATCCAAGAAACAGTCGACCCGTGTGGATATGACGCCGATGGTGGACTTAGGTTTTCTGTTGATCACCTTCTTTATGCTTACCACTACCATGGCCAAGCCCAAAACAATGGACTTGATCATGCCAAAAGATACCGAAAATGAGAAGGACCAGAACAAGGTAAAAGAAAGTACCGCACTGACCATCTTACTCGGAAAAGATAACAGAGTATATTATTACGAAGGTTTAGCACAGGATCCTAACGCTTCTGCAAATCCTGACTTCTTCAAGGCAACAACCTTTGCCAATAAAGGAGGTATCAGAGACGAGATCATCAAGAAAAGGGATGAAGTGTCTAAACTGAGAAATGCAAAAGGTGAACCTGAAGACGTGGTAGTGATCATTAAAGCAGATAATGATGCTACTTATGCCAACTTTGTGGACATCCTGGATGAAATGGCTATCAATCGTATTCAGCGCTATGCTACGGTAGATATCAGCGACCAGGACAAACAATGGATTAAGCAGACAGAAACTGCTAATGGTGTTAAATAGTCTTTGTGGAATTAATTAAATTTTTGCATCCCAGTATAAAACATTAACAATGGATTCAGCTAAAGTCTTAAAGTCCGATTTTCTGGATATCCTGTTTGAAAACAGGAACAAGGATTATGGGGCTTATGATCTGAGGAAGAAATATGACAAGCGCGTGCGGAATGCCATCCTGGGTACCGTATCCTTGTTTCTCATATTCTTCCTAATGTATCTCATTACCAACTGGGTAAAAGCTTCTGGAGATAATAATCTTAAGAAGCCTGTTATCCAGGAGATCAAGATGGAGGACGTGAAGTTGCCGGATGATCCGAAAACTCCACCTCCACCACCTCCACCGCCGGCTCCACCGCCGCCAGTGAAACCTTCAGTGCAGTTTACTCCTCCGGTGATCAAGAAAGATAACGAAGTACCACCGGATGAAATTCCGCCAAAACATGAAGACATTAAAGACAAATCCATCAGCACCAAAACTGTAGAAGGTGACCCGAACGGTATCGACGCCGGATTGCTGGAAGACAGTAAAGGTACTGGTGTAGTAGAAGCTCCTCCTGCTCCTGCTAAAGAAGAGATCTTCACATTCGTAGAGCAGCCTCCTACCTTCCCTGGTGGTGAGGAAGCACTGGCCAAGTACCTTAGCAAAAACATCCGCTATCCCCGCGTTGCGCAGGAAAACGGTATCTCCGGTACAGTGTTCGTACAGTTTGTGGTTGACTCTGAAGGTAACATCAAAGATGTGAAAACAGTAGGCGCCGCAAAAGGTGGTGGTCTGGAAGAAGAAGCTGTTCGCGTGGTGAAAACCATGCCTAAATGGAAAGCTGGTAAACAAAACGGTCGCCAGGTTTCTGTACAGTTCAACCTCCCGATCCGCTTTACACTGCAAGAGTAGTACTACTTAATGCATAAAGTCAAGGCCCCGTCTCAGCGAAAGTTGCGACGGGGCTTTTGATTTATTGCGTAAATTTGTGCCCTTTCAATCACAAACCACCACAGGAATATGCTGGGAAAACTTACAGGATTTGACGACACGATTGTTGCTCCCGCCACTGCACCGGGGGTAGGTGCTATTGCTGTTATCAGGCTAAGCGGCAGCCGCGCCTATGATATCTGTAATGCTATCTTCCCTTCAAAAAATCTATTTCAGCAGGCCAGTCATACCCTGCATTTCGGTTCTATCGCCGCCAATGGTAAAGTGATTGATGAGGTGGTGATAAGCTTGTATAAAGGCCCGCGTTCTTATACAGGCGAAGACGTGATTGAGATCTCCTGCCACGGGTCTCCTTATATTCAGCAACAGGTCATAGATGCTACCATAGCTGCCGGCGCCCGTATGGCCAAACCCGGAGAGTTTACGCAACGTGCTTTTCTGAACGGAAAACTTGACCTTACCCAGGCCGAATCAGTAGCCGATCTTATTGCAAGCAATTCTGCCGCCTCCCATCAGACTGCCATGCAGCAGATGCGTGGGGGATTCTCCAAAGAACTACATGCCCTGAGAGAACAGCTAATTACCTTTTCTGCGCTTATTGAGCTCGAGCTGGATTTCAGCCAGGAAGATGTAGAGTTTGCAGACAGAACACGCCTTTATTCATTGGTTAGTAATGCTAATGATGTGCTGCAACATCTCATCGACTCCTTCCGCATGGGTAATGTTATGAAGAATGGTGTAAATACTGCGATAGTTGGCAAGCCTAACGCCGGAAAATCTACGCTGCTCAATACCTTGCTGAATGAAAACAGGGCTATTGTGAGCGATATTGCCGGTACTACGCGCGATACCATTGAAGAAGTACTGAACATAGAAGGCATCCTCTTCCGCCTCATTGATACCGCTGGTATCCGTGAGAGCCAGGATACCATTGAAAGTATCGGCGTGCAGAAAACAATGGAGAAGATTAGGGAAGCCGGTGTAGTAGTTTATCTCTTTGATGTCAATGAACTAACTGCAACGGATATACGTAATCAAATAACTACTTTCAAATCTGAGAATATCAATTATCTCCTGGTTGGTAACAAAACCGACATCGGTGGTGAAACCGCTATCAGAGAAAAATTCCATGATATCCCCGGTATCCTCTATATCTCCGCAAAGAACCATGAGCATATACAGGACCTCAAAAATGCATTGGTACAAAAAGTAATGGATGGAGACATCAATACTGAAGATACCATCATCACTAACTCACGCCACCATGCCGCCTTGCAGGAGGTACTAAAATCACTACAGGACGTAAAACAAGGTATGGACAACAACCTGCCCGGCGACCTCCTGGCACTAGACATCCGCCGTAGCCTGCATTATCTTGGTGAGATTACTGGCGAAGTAACGAATGAAGACAGATTGGATTATATTTTCAGTAAGTTTTGTATCGGGAAGTAGGGGCTTTCTTATACTTTTCTCTATTTTCATATTCTTTCCAAACTCAATGTAGTAAACGATTTTAGCCGAACAAATTTTTTATATTTTCCACTGATTTTTTTGGTTTTGGACCCCCAAAAGTGTACCTTTCGAATAGTATAGAAAGAGGTACAGGATTCTCTATTTTGGAGAAATGATGGCATTAATTGACAGTAATAGACAGTTTGTAAATAATAGACGGCCCGGATAAGCATACCTCTTATAACCCGTATTTCTGTTTTTTAATAATTCCACATGAGCAGTAATATCAGAATAAGAAAGATCTGCGAACATTGTAATGAAATATTCGTTGCCCAAAAGACGGTTACCAAGTTTTGCTCCCTGGAATGCGCAAGACGCAATTATAAACTCCGTCAAAAGAATAAAAAGGTAGAAGACTCCAATGTTGAAACAAAAGACAAAATGCTTCAATCAGCATTAGGCTCCCAGGTTATTTATGTTCCTATCCAATTACCACCACAGGAACCCAGTGAGCTGGTAGACATTAAAGCCTTATCCGCAATCACCCGGATAAGTCAGCGTACCTTATTCCGGCTTATAAAAAACGATAACGAATTTCCACGGCTCCGTATTGGCCGTAGTCTTTTCTTTCACCGGCAAACAGTTATGAATTATATCATCACCAAATTCGGGAACAAATGAGAGGGAAGTTGCGCAAGAAGAAATTGAAAGGCGGGAAGCTGAGCTTATACATCGATTATTATCCGCCCGTATGGAATCCGCATAACAAGCGCTTTACCAGACGGGAGTTCCTAAATCTGTATGTACATGCTAATCCTGCTACCCCGCTGGAGGTCAAGGAGAACAAACTATACAGTGAAATTGCTGAGAAAATTTACATCAAACGCATGAAGGCATTAATGCTGGAGGAGAATGGTTTATTTAATAAAGATTCATTAGATGCGGATTTCTTTCTTTATGCAAAGAGTTTCATCCGGGAAAAGCAGCGTGAGAACGTTGATACCACTCATTACGAAACAGCCGTTAAATACTTGCATAAATGGATGGGTGACCATTGTAAATTCAGGCATATAGATGAAATATTTCTCCAGAAGTTCAAGCAATTCCTGTTAAATACTCATTCCCTGAAATCTAAACATACAAAGCTATCGCAGAATACAGCCGCTTCTTACTATGATAAATTTACAATCATTGTGAAAGAAGCTTATCTGGACAGGTTTCTGCCGGAAGACTATACCATCCGCGTTAAACGGATAGGCAATATAGATACACACCGCCAGATACTGGATGATGCGGAATTAAAGTTATTAATTCAGAACCCAGTGGATGATGATACTGTTTTCAGGTCTTCTATTTTTGCTTTGCTCACTGGATTCCGCTTCAGCGCTATTAAAATATTAAAGTGGAGCGATCTGCATTACTCCACTCCGCTCGATTCATGGTACGCATACATTGTCGATCCTAAACCGGGCCGCTCTTTTAAGCATTACATCAGTAAACAGGCTTATGGTATTCTAGGAGAGAAACCGGAGGACGATGGCTTGGTATTCCCTGATCTTAATTATTCCCGGACACGCACAAAGTTGCAGGACTGGTTCAGCAGTGTTGGATTAAAAGACAAAGCCAAGTTCCATAACTGGCGGCACAAATACGCCACAGACCTTATTGAGAAAGGAGAAGATATATATGTAGTCAGCAAAATGCTGAACCACAAACATGTGAAAACAACCCAGATCTATGCGCAGATACCTGATGTAACAAGGGCCAAAGCCGCCAACAAGGCAATTTATGATCACTTAAACTGATGAATATGGCTTCAATAGAACAACGATTATTGTGTATGGAATCTGATATCCGGGAGATCAAATCGTTAATGATTGAATTGCTGGAAACTGTTTCGAAAAAGCCTCGGCCAGCCGGTGGCGGTGAAATCATGTCTGTAAAGGAATTGGCGGATTTTCTCCGGCTGGATGCGAACACAATTTATAACAAGTGTGCGAAGGGGGAGATGCCGCATTTCAGAATGGGGAAGCTGTTGAAGTTTAAGAAGTCGGAGATATTGGATTGGGTGAAGGGATTGGAGAATGGTTCGGATTGTTCGGTGGATGAATATGTTAATCGATATATGCAGCAAAGAGTATTTAAAAGTTAAAATCATTTTATAGGCAAATTGCCAACCAAACTTAATAGTTACATTTTATGGAAAGTAATCAGATTCTTATTTATCAGACAGTAGACGGCGAAACGACTATCGATGTAAAACTAGAAGACGAAACAGTTTGGCTAAGTCTGAACCATATTGCGGAGCTTTTTTCGCGTGATAAGTCTGTAATATCCAGGCATATATCTAATATATTCAAAGAGAAGGAGTTAGAGAGAGATTCAGTTGTTGCAAAAAATGCAACAACTGGAGCAGACGGGAAAATTTATCAAGTTGAGTACTTTAATTTAGATGTGATCATCTCAATTGGCTATCGTGTCAAATCTCAAAGAGGTACTCAGTTCCGTATGTGGGCCAATAAGACGTTAAAGGAGTATTTAACCAAAGGATATGTGGTCAATAAGAAACAACTGCAAGAGAAATCAAGTCAGTTGGAAGAATTGAAGCAAACGGTGAAGTTATTGGGAAATGTATGGAATTGCAACAATAAAATGGACACTCAGTTAAGCTGCAATATTTAATTTGATTAAGTTTCTTTCGAATTCCGCTGGGGACAAGTATCCCAGGGCAGAATGTAATCTTTTTCGGTTGTACCAGATTTCTATATATTCAAA
>NZ_DATLKJ010000121.1:0-54631 GCF_035538455.1 Chitinophaga sp. | reverse complement strand
ATTTATAAGTGCCCCAAAGACGCCAATTACGATATGGAAGAAGCGCAGGGTGACCATACGCTTACTTCCGTATTGTACGGCAATAAAGAGATGCCTTTTATCCGCTTTGATGCTGCCGAACAGATCTATAATGAAGAAGCAGGACAAAGTGAAGAAGCGCTGGAAAACCTGAAGGCATTCTGGCATGAAGCACGACCACTTATCTACAACGATTTTGTACCCGAAGCGGGAGATGTCATTTTTGTTAACAACCACCTCTGCGCGCACGGCCGCAACGCTTTTCATGCAGGCTACCGTAATGAGAACGGACAGTTGGTGAAATGCGAGCGCCGTATGATGCTGCGTATGATGAGCAAAACAAGCCTCATCGGGATACAGTCCGTTGCACATCCGGCAAACCCTTATATGGTAATGGAAGAGCACTACGGCAAAGTTTATAACACCGATAAATCATTCCTAAGCGTATGACATCTGTTACAGCAAGCGCGGCACTTGTAAAAGCTACGGCAGCGCCGGCGTCGTTTACATTTCGCCCATTAGAGATAGATAAAGACATTCCTGTTATCCATAACTGGGTGAACAGGGAATATGCCCGGTACTGGCAGATGCAGGACACAACACTGGAAGAGGTCAGAGCTGCTTATGTGAGTATCATGCAGGGAAAGGATGCCAAAGTATATATGGGTTTCCATCATAATGAACCTGCATTCCTGCTGGAGTGTTACTGGGTGATGAATGACCCGTTGGGAGCCTATTATGATGTTCATTCCGGCGACTATGGCTTTCATATTCTCGTAGCGCCGCCAGATAATCGGATACCCAATTTTACCTGGAATATCTTCACTACCATTATTGATTTCATACTATCCGATCCTGCTGTACAACGACTGGTAGTGGAGCCGGATGTGAGGAATGAAAAGATACACATACTGAATAAAAGGGCCGGTTTCGAATACCAGAAAATTATCGACTTGCCGCATAAGCAGGCCTACCTGGCTTTTTGTACGCGCGAGCAATATACTGCCGCCAAAGCTGTAGATAAAACTGCTTTTATCTACAGCCGGAATATTCCCGGCCTGGGAGAATTTGCTTTCCGGCCACTGGCAATATCGGGCGATATCGCACTGATACATGACTGGGTGAACCGTCCTTATGCACAATACTGGCAAATGCAGCACACTACTGTGGAGCAGGTGAGAACTGCTTATGCTGCCATTATACAGGCGGGGCATTCTCATGCCTATATGGGATTTTATAATGGTCAGCCGGCATTCCTGTGGGAAAGCTATTGGGCGGCGAAAGATCCTATCGGGAAGTATTACGACGTACAGCAGGGAGACTACGGTTTGCACCTGCTGGTGGCCCCGGTAGAACGCAGTATTCACCGGTTTACTTATCATATTCTCCGGACGATTATCGATTACATACTTACAGATCCAGACGTCAGGAGGTTGATCGTGGAGCCGGATATACGCAACGAAAAGATGCATGTGCTCACCAGGCGCGTAGGATTTGAATATCAGCAGCAGGTACAGCTGCCGCAGAAAACCGCTTACCTGGCTTTCTGCAGCCGGGAGCAATACCTGGCACACGATAATAATCTTATTAACACACCCTCATTCAAATAAAACAGTTATGTTAATTGATCCGGTCATTTCTGAAAACAATAATACTGCAACAGTTACCCGCTACAAGGATATTTTTCACGAGGGAGCTGCTACTGAGTATAATGAAGCAATGGATGCAGCGCGTCAGCTTGTGAATTCCTTTCTGAACAATAACCGTACACCTTTCAGTGGCGTAACTCCGGACCAGCTCCGGGGCTTGTTCAGTCAGGTGGATTTTGATACGCCATTGCAGGATTATCGAAGCCTTTTCAGAGAGGTGGAAACATTATATGTCAATCATGCGACGGCTTTTCATCTGCCACATTATATAGCGCATCTGAACTGCCCAGTTGTGATTCCGGCGCTGGCTGCAGAAGTATTGATTGCTGCGATCAATTCCTCACAGGATACCTGGGATCAGAGCGCAGGCGGTACCCTGATGGAACAGCAGCTTATCAACTGGACCTGCAATGAAATAGGATTCCCGGAGGAGGCAGATGGCGTGTTTACCGCCGGAGGCTCTCAAAGTAATCTGATGGGGCTTTTGCTGGCAAGGGATCATTATGCAAAGACGGTATTACATCATAGCATCCGTAAGCATGGCCTGCCTGCCGAAGCATCCCGCTTCCGGATCTTCGTTTCTGAGATGACCCATTTCAGCATTCAGAATACAGTGTCATTGATGGGGCTTGGGGAATCTGCCCTGGTGAAAGTTAAGGCCGACCGTGGTTTCCGTATGGACCCGGTTGCGCTTGAACAAGCTATCCGTCAGGAGATAAAGGACGGAAACCTGCCTATCGCCGTTGTGGCTACAGCCGGTACCACCGATTTCGGGAATATAGATCCACTCGATGTCATAGCAGTACTGGCAAAGAAATATAAAATATGGCTACATGTGGATGCCGCCTATGGCTGCGGCCTGCTGCTGACAGACAAATACCGGCATCTGCTTGATGGCATTGAATCCGCCAACTCTGTAACGACGGATTATCATAAGGCTTTCTTTCAGCCTATCAGCAGTAGTGCTTTCCTGGTAAGGGATCGTCAGTACCTGGAGCTGATCACTCACCATGCAGATTACCTGAACCCACAGGAAAACGATTTTGAAGGACTGAACCAGATTAATAAAACGATCACGCAGAGCACCCGCCGGTTTGATGCCTTAAAGCTATGGTGTACCCTGCGCCTGATGGGTAAACAGCAACTTGGGGAGTATACCGATACCATCATCGAAACGACCGGAGCTGCGGCAGCATTGCTGGACAGCGATCCTGATTTTGAGCTGC
This sequence comes from Chitinophaga sp., assembly GCF_035538455.1. Lineage (GTDB taxonomy): Bacteria > Bacteroidota > Bacteroidia > Chitinophagales > Chitinophagaceae > Chitinophaga. Next base: position 51,738 of record NZ_DATLKJ010000121.1, on the reverse strand, counting down.
TGACACATTCCGATATCAGCGCGCTGGTGTTCCGCTATGCGCCAAAAGGAGTACAGGGAACGCTTTTGCTCGATAAACTAAATCAGTACATAAAGAAAGAAATGTTCCAGGAAGGGAAAGCGATTGTAGCCGGGACCCGGATACATGACGCTTTTTATCTCAAGTTCACTTTACTGAATCCGTTGACAACCGTTGATGATATACGTGACATCATCAGTATTATCAAACGCCACGGTGCTGCCTGCGTACAACAGCACCGCTTTCATGCCGGTAACTGATAGAGACATCAACGCAAGTGAATAAAATTTTGTACTTAAAACATCTGTCAATGAAACCTTCTGTAAACGTAACCCCTGAACAATCTGTTGCTCACCTGCATCCTGACGTATGGAGCCATGTGAACAGACTGCATATCCGTAAGATCATCTGTGAGTTTGCGCACGAGTTAATCATACATCCTGAGCTGCAACATAGTGATGCGGAATGGGGACACTATATACTTCGCGCTGATCAGCCTGGTGTTGTGTACCGCTTCCGGGCGCAGTTACTGCACCTGGATCATTGGCATATTGATACAGCCTCCATTGTAAAACACATCAATGATGTTGCTGCACCGCTGGAGTCGTTGAACTTTATCATTGAATTCCGTGAAACAATGGGATTGAGTGAGCAGGTAATACCGGTTTACCTCGAAGAGATCAATAGCACGCTCTGTGGCAGCGCCTATATGCACACTTATAATAAGCTCACCGCCAGGGAGCTTGCTACGAGCGATTACCAGGTGATAGAACAGGCTATGATGGCTGGTCATCCCTGCTTTATTGCGAATAACGGGCGCATTGGCTTTGATGCGGGAGATTACAGGCAGTATGCTCCTGAAGCGGCAGACCCGTTTGCCCTGTTATGGATCGCAGCGCATCGTTCCCGCAGCAATTACGCCGGCATTACGGACCTGGACTACAATACACTTATCACCGATGAGCTGGACGCCAGCACGCTGGCTCAATTCAACGAAATACTGACTGGTAAGGGATTGAATTCCGATGATTATTTTTTCATACCCATACATCCCTGGCAATGGTTCAATAAGCTGGCCAGCCTGTTTGCGACCGATATTGCAGCGCACCAGTTAGTGTACCTTGGCTATGGGGAAGACAGGTATATACCGCAGCAATCTATCCGTACTTTCTATAACATCACTTCCCCGCATCGCCGTTATACCAAAACGTCGCTGTCTATCCTCAATATGGGCTTCATGAGAGGGTTGCATGCCAGCTTTGCGGTGACAGCGCCTCCTATCAGTGAATGGGTAAATGGTGTGGTGGAGGCTGATGATTACCTGAGAGAGAAAGGATTTGTATTGCTACAGGAAGTAGCGGCAGTCGGTTATACCAATCCTCATTATGCGGCGATCATCAAAGACGATAACTCCTCTTATAATGGCATGTTATCGGCTTTGTGGAGGGAGAGCCCGGTGAAGCGAATGAAACCGGGACAACGCATCATGACGATGGCGGCGTTGTTACATGTTGACAGCTACGGTAATGCCCTGCTGCCTGAATTAATAAAGGCTTCCGGCCTCACCACCAGCGAGTGGCTGACGAAGTACCTGGACGCTTACTTAAGTCCTCTGCTACATTGCTACTATTATCACGACATGCGCTTCATGCCACATGGAGAGAATCTTATATTAATACTGAATGAGCGTCACATCCCGGTGGGAGCTATTATGAAAGATATTGGCGAGGAGATCGCTGTATTGAATGATGAAATCCCCATGCCGGATAATGTGAAACAGATATACATGAAGGTAGCTCCTGAGCTGCGCATATTATCCATTTTCACGCAGGCTTTTGATTGCTTCTTCCGTTTTCTGTCGCATATCCTGGTGGAGCATGCGGCTTTCCCGGAAGAGCAGTTCTGGCAGCTGGTGGCGGCGCGTATTACGGCTTACCAGGAGCGGTATCCCGGATTACAGGATAAATTTGAGCGCATAGACCTTTTTGCACCTGAAATAGTGAAGACCTGTTTGAACCGCTTGCAGATCCGCAACAACCGCAAGATGGTGGATCACATGTATAACCCATTCAAAAGCCAGCAGTTTGCGGGTACGCTGAAAAATCCGATGACTGTTTACAAACCGCAACCAGTACCAGCCGAGCCGGTGGCGTAATAGCCCGGTTTCCTGTATTTGTCATCCTACAAACAAAGAAGCAAATGGAAACAATCCAGTATATAATGCAATCGCAAGGCATCAGTCATGTTCATCCGGAAACATGGCAGAAGATAACCCGGTTGTTCATCAAAAAGATCATTGCAGAATGTGCCCATGAAGGGATACTGCAACCAACGCTTGAGGCAGTGAAAGATGGTTGGGGCATTTACGTACTGAGCGCTGCGGAGAATGTGACCTATCGTTTCTCTGCCAAGGTGTTAAGTCTCAACCACTGGATCGTAGATCCTGCATCAATAGAAAAGTATAATGCTACCGGCGCTGCTGCATTGGAAGCTGTGAGTTTCATAACAGATCTCAATGACCAGATCGGTATTGCACCGGCGGCATTACCGGAATACATGGAAGAAGTGGCCGGCACGCTTTATGGCAGCGCTTATATTCATACGCATCATGCAGAGCCGGCATCCTATCTGGCGACTGCTGGCTACCAGGAAATTGAACGAGCCATGACAGGTCACCCGCGGTTTATTACCAATAACGGCCGTGTAGGATTTGACATGACGGATTATCAGCAATATGCACCTGAGGCGGCAGCGCCACTTTCATTGGTATGGCTGGCCGGGCATAAAAGCCGCGCTGAGTTTGCAGCTATTGAAGGATTGACATGGCAGCAACTGATAGAGCAGGAGCTTAGTGCCGCAGACAGGGAGGCGTTCCGTAATGTACTCACCACCAAAAATCTTGATCCCGATGAATACTACTTTATGCCCGTGCATCCCTGGCAGTGGTACAACAAACTATTGAATATACTTGCTCCTGATATTGCGGGCAACCGCATAGTTTGCCTGGGATACAGCGAAGATAAATATCTGCCGCAGCAGTCTATCCGTACATTCTTCAACGATAGTCACCCGCATAAGTGTTATGTGAAAACAGCACTGGCGATACTGAATATGGGATATGTACGCATCTTGTCGCCCTACTTCATGCGCACTACTCCCGCGATTAATGAATGGGTGTATAATGTTGTTGAACGGGATGCTTACCTGAAAGGAACAGGGTTCTGCATACTGAGAGAACTCGCGGCAGTGGGTTATATCAACCAGTATTATGAAGCAGCCCTGCAGACGGATAGCCCCTATAAGAAAATGCTGGCAGCGCTCTGGAGGGAAAGCCCGGTATCCCGACTGAAGCCGGGGCAACGGATTATGACGATGGCGGCATTGCTTCACATTGATACTACCGGAAAGGCATTACTCCCTGAACTAATCCGTGTTGCAGCTATCCCTGCAGATAAATGGATACAGCAATATCTGCACGGCTACCTGAAGCCGCTGCTGCATTGCTTCTACAAATACGATATGGTGTTTATGCCGCATGGCGAGAATATTGTTCTCGTATTGGAAAACCATGTGCCGGCATATGCTATCATGAAGGATATAGGAGAAGAAGTGACATTGATGGATACAACTGTGGAACTGCCGGAAAATGCGAAACGTATCCAGGTGGATGTGCCTGCAGCCTTTCGCACCAAACCGCTGTTCACGCAGCTCTTCGATGGTATTTTCCGTTTCATTGCGGCTATTCTTTCTGAGGAGGAAGTACTTACCCAGCAACAGTTCTGGCAACTGGTGGGCGCATGCATACGTGAATATGAGCAGCAGCACCCGGAACTGTCCGACAAGTTTACACAATACAGCCTCTTTACCGATGTGATATCCCCTGATGCATTAAATAAGATGCAGATACTGAACAACCGGAAACTGCGCGATCGCGCAAACCCGTTCGATGTGCCTTCGATCGGGGAAGTGAGAAATCCGCTGGCAGCGTATCTGGCATAAAACAGCTGCACATGCGAACAACTTTTAAGATCATACTGATAGTATGGATACAGTGCGTCGTTATAAGCGACGCACTTTCGCAGTCTGTATCAGGCAACGGAAAACTGTTGCCATACCCTGATAACAGAAAAGGGAATGTGACCGGCAATTACTTTGGGACAATGGTGGCTGATCCTTACCGCTGGATGGAAAACGATACATCCGCATATCTGCAGCAGTGGATAACGGCGCAGAACAATCTTACCAATGATTACCTGGATGCTATTCCGTATCGCAATGAGATGCGTAAATATTTGTCGGACACCTGGAACTATGCAAAAGAAACGCAACCCATAAGAATCGGGAAGTCTTATTTTTTTACGCGCAACGATGGCGTGCAAAACCAGGCGGTATGGTATATCAGGCAGGGACCGGATGGAAAGGAAGAGCCACTGATGGACCCGAATAAATTGTCGGCAGATGGCACTACGGCAGCCACCATGCTTGCGGCTTCCCGGAATGGGCGATATCTGGCTTATGCAGTAGCCGGGGCAGGTTCAGACTGGAATACCATTCGCATCATGAACCTGGATACCCGTCAGCCACTTGAAGATGAATTACACTGGGTGAAATTTCCACGTGCTGCCTGGAAGGGGAACGGCTTCTACTACAGCCGTTATCCGGCTGTTGAAAAAGGGAAAGCGTTATCCGGAGCAAATGCCCTTAACCAGGTATACTATCATCGCATTGGGGACAAACAGGAGCAGGACAGTCTTGTGTTTGAAGATCATACCAACCCGAAGTTGAGTGTAGCGGCACACGTTACAGCAGACGAACGTTTTCTTATACTTTCTGTACTACCTGGATCTTTCCTGGGGTTCAAACTGACGACATCTACAGGTAATGCGCTGTTCTGTCAGGACCTATCGGTTCCCGGCAGCAAGATCAAGCCGTTGGTGAAAGGGTATGATCATCATAATATTATCGTGGATAATACCGACGATAAACTGTTGTTGCAGACAGATCTCAATGCACCCAACGACAGGGTGGTGCTTATAGACCCTGCGAATCCGGAACCGCATAACTGGCGTCCGTTCATTGCCGAACAAGAGGAATCGCTGGAGAACATTGATACCGGTGGCGATTACTTGTGGGCTTTTTACCTGAAGGATGCCAGCACGATGGTGAAACAATATGATTATACCGGCTGTCTGGTGAGGACAGTAGCGCTGCCGGCACTGGGATCTGCAAGCAATTTCAGCGCCGGGTGCGGTGATAAAGAACTGTTCTATCTCTTTACCAACTTCACTACACCTATTACTGTTTACCGGTTGAATATTGCAAGTGGAAAATCTGAAGTATACAGGCGGCCTGCATTCAAAACCACCGCTACTAATTATGTAACCAGGCAGGTATTTGTAACCTCGAAAGACGGCACCCGCGTACCGATGTTCATTGTTCATAAAGCAGGTATAAAGCTGGATGGTAATAACCCTGTGTTTATGCAAGGTCATGGCGGATTTAAGCGCAACCTCATTCCGTTTTTCAGTGTAGCAAGAATGATGTTCCTGGAAAGAGGAGGTGTCTATGCACAACCTAACCTGCGCGGCGGGAATGAATATGGGGAGGCCTGGCACAGGGGAGGAATGAGAGAGAACAAACAACATGTTTTTGATGATTTTATTGCATCGACGCAATACCTCATCAGTGAGGGCTACACAACTCCCCGAAGGATTGCCGTTACAGGTGTGTCAACGGGCGCTATAATGGTGGCTGCCTGCGCTAACCAGCGGCCGGACCTCTTCAAAGTAATAGTGCCGGTAGCAGGAGCAATGGATATGCTGCGTTACCATCAATTTACTATAGGGGCCACCTGGGCGGAAGAATACGGCATCAGCGACTACAAAGAGCAGTTTGAATGGCTGATAAAATATTCCCCGCTGCATAATGTGAAGCCTGGCATTCATTATCCTGCAACAATTATACTTACGGGTGATCACGATGATACCGTGGTGCCTGCGCATTCATTCAAGTTTGCAGCCACTCTGCAGGAAAAGCAGGCTGGCGATAACCCGGTACTGATAAGGATAGACAGGAACTCAGGGCATGGGCCTGGCAAACCAACCACTAAAATGATAGAAGAAGCGGCTGACGTGTGGAGCTTCGTGTTCCGGCAGCTAAATCTGGAATGGTCGAGATAGGCTTTCATCCGGGAATGTATCTATGTCATGTCATAACTAAAATAAATCAAACGAAACAGTGCTATCTACCTTTCCAAAATATAATATGTTGAAGATGAAAAAATGTTTATTGATTATCGTTTACATTATTTGCTGTTGTGTTGGAGCTTTTGCCCAGCAAAGGGGTTATTCCATTTCCGGCAACATTGTGGACCAGGAAGGTGCACCTGTAAAAGGCGCCAGCATCAGGATAGAGAACACCAACCACGGAGCGCATTCAGATGACAATGGGAACTATATCATTAAAGGATTGAAAAAAGGAAGTTACCCGCTGTTTATTTCGGTGATCGGGTATAAGCCTGTTAGTACGCAGGTTACACTGACAGACAACTCAGTAGATGCATTACGGTTCGTATTAGAACCGGATATTAATTCCCTGGAGGAAATACAGATTACTGACAAGCAGGGAATCGTCAATGGCCATGTATCTTCCGGGTTGCGGCTGGATGAGCCATTAGTAAAGATACCGCAGAACATACAGGTGGTAAGCGCCGCGCTTATCAACAGGCAGATGGTATTTAATATTGATGACGGCCTGGAACGGAACGTCAGTGGAGTACGTTTTCTGAAACATCATGCAACATATGCCAGTGTATATATGAGGGGTTTCGACAGCCGTGCCGGGAGCGCGCGTAACGGTATGAATGTAGCTGGATATCTCGCTCCGTTGAAAGAGGATATGTCGTTTGTGGACCGTGTCGAATTTGTGAAAGGGCCTGCCGGATTTATGCTGGGCAATACATCTCCCGGCGGATTTTATAATGTGGTTACCAAAAAGCCTACCGGCTCCGGGCAGAAAAGAATTGCTTTTACTACGGGCAGTTACGATCTGTATCGTGGTGAAATTGATATTGATGAGACCCTGTCGAAAGACGGCAGATGGCAGTACAGGCTGAACCTCATGGGAAAGAAAGTAAACTCTTTTGTTGATTATGACAGTAACGACGGTTATGTGATTGCTCCATCCCTTGCCTACCAGGTGAGCAACAATACAAGAGTGACGGTTGAATATACCTACCAGTACAGTACACTGGGCACCAATTTATCCAACTATATCTTTTCGAACAAGGCATTTAAAGAATTTCCACGGAACACTTCTTACTCTGATCCGCGGAAGGACCCGGTAAAGATTCATGATCATTCTGCATTTGTAGAGCTGGAACATAAACTATCGTCCGATTGGAAGGTTACGGCCAAGCTGGCCTATCTAAGCTTTAGTATGAGAGGAGAACACCTGGGGCTCGACTACCGTAAAGCGCCCTATAACAATATAGATTCGGCGGGTAATGCCATGCGCCGTTTCTCTCTGCTCGACCTGGATAATGTGACGGCTCTCGGACAGCTGTACTTTAATGGCAGCTTCCGTACAGGCGTTGTACAACATCGCGTGCTGACCGGTCTGGATGTGAAAAGTAACCAGTACTGGGCAGACTGGTCCAATATTGATGATCCCAAAACGATTACGCCTTTCAATATCTACAAGCCAGAGCAGAATGCAGCTAACCTGAAAGCGGAAAACTTCCCGAAAGTGGATCGTTCTGTGAGCCTTAAAAACAGGGCAGGCGCCAATACACAGCTCAACTCTTCCCTGGCGGTCTATCTTGCTGACGAGATCGGCTTTTTTGACGATAAGCTGCGGCTCACATTGGGCGGACGTTATACCAGCACCCGCAGAAGAGAGTATAATGGTAAGACCACTAATAATGATGTGTTCACTCCGAGAGTGGGCCTGAGCTATTCTTTCCTGAAAGATGCCAGCATATATGCAGTATATGATCAGACATTTGAAGAAAACTATGCGCCGCCATTACAGAACGGCGATCCTGCAAAGCCCTCCCGTGGCGTGAATATGGAGATCGGAGCCAAGGCGGATTGGTTCGGCGGGCGTTTCAATACCACGCTGTCTGTATTCAACATTGTTAAGAATAACATCACTACACAATCGCCGGCAGGCGTAACGCCACGCTACGCCATACAGATCGGGGAAGTGCGTTCCCGCGGTGTGGAGCTGGATGTGAAGGGAGAGTTGCTGCCCTCTTTTGACATGGTGCTGAACTACGCATTCAATGATGCCCGCGTTACTAAAGATGCGACCCCGAAGAATATCGGCGATTATATGCCGGGTTCTGTAAAGCACACTTTTAACAGCTGGTTTACCTACCGTGCGCCTAAAGGAAAGATAAGAGGGCTGGGTATTTCAGCCGGTCATCAGTTGCAGGCTGACAGGGTTGGTTATTATCTGGGCGGTGCGAACTTTCTGCCCGATAGCTACTTCAGCCTGGATGGCGGCTTGTCTTACGTGAAGAACAACTATGGTATTTCATTGCTGGTATATAACCTGACAGATAATTACAACTATACAACGGGATTCTTTCCAGGCGCCTGGGGGTATACCCATCTGGGATGGCAAGCCGCTCCAGGACGTAATTTCAGACTGCAGATAGAATATAAATTTTAACAGTATAAATTGAAAAAATGGACACAAAACCAGTATATAAGATTATAGGCATTGGGATTGGCCCCTTTAACCTGGGCCTCGCAGCCTTATTGCAACCGGTAAGTGATGTTACAGCCCTGTTCTTTGATCAAACAGATGAATTCAATTGGCACGCCGGACTGATGCTCCAGAACACTACTCTGCAAGATCCTTTCATGGGAACCGACCTGGTGACTATGGCCGACCCCACCAGTAAGTATAGCTTCCTGAACTTTCTCAAACAAACCGGCCGTTTGTACCGGTTCTTTATCCGGCATGACTTCTACATGCTCCGTCGCGAATACAACGCTTATTGTCAGTGGGTGGTGAAGCAGCTTGATAATTGCCGCTTCTCTCATAAGGTGACCACATTAACATACCAGGATGGAGTATATGTGGTAACGGTATTGAATAAACGAACCGGAGAGACCTCCGTACACTATGCTGAAAAACTGGTGCTTGGCACGGGTACACAGCCCTTCCTGCCCGCTTTTGCAGACAGGAAAGCAGTGCCCGGCATCATTCATTCTTCGGAGTACCTGGCACACAAAGAACATATACTGAGAAAAGGAGAGCTCACGATTGTGGGCTCCGGACAAAGCGCTGCGGAAATATTCTATGACCTCCTACCGGAGGCTCAGAGCGGCTTCCGGTTGAACTGGTTTACCCGCTCGGACAGATTCTTCCCAATGGAGCACTCCAAGCTGACGCTGGAGATCAGCTCTCCTAACTACATCAATTATTTTTACGGCCTCGCACCGGAGCAGAAGCGCAAAATACTTAGTGCACAAGCCTCGCTGTCTAAAGGAATAAACTACAGTCTTGTGGACCAGATCTACGATGCTTTGTATGAAATGACGGTGGGTGGGGAACGTGTAGATGTGCATCTGCGCGCGAACTGTGAGCTTAGAAGCATAGTGCCTTCAGACAAAGAGGGGAGATACACGTTGCAATTTACCCAGGTGCAGCAGCAGGAAGCCTTTGCTCATGAGGCCGGGCCGCTGTTGCTGGCTACCGGCTACCGGTACAATGAGCCTGCATGCCTGGAGGGTATAGCGGAAAGGATTAACCGCAACGCCGATGGCTCTTTCAATACGGGCAGGAATTATACGATAGATGCCAATCACAACGAGATATTCATTCAGAATGCAGAAACCTATACCCATGGGTTCACTGCGCCGGACCTGAGTCTGGGTGCATACAGAAACTCCTGGATTATCAACAACATTACAGGACGGGAGGTGTACCGGCTGGAGGAAGAAGTTGCTTTCCAACATTTTGGTAACACCATAACCGAAACACCTGCTGTATCACTGAGCTATTGATATGATCATGACTGGTCTATCTGTTACAATTAAATCGATAAAAAGAAACAAGAGACACTATGAACTCATTGCTTGTCAGGACCCGCTCTGTCTTTAACCTGTGCAGGATCGCTATGCTGGGTACAGAGAAGAATTTTACTTCCAGTAGTGTTACGCGTGCAGCGTTCCTGTTATCATTACCCGCGATGGTAGAACTGCTGATTGAGTCTATGTTCGTGGTGGTAGATCTGCTGTATGTGAGCCGGCTGGGGGATAGTGCGATTACAATAGCAGGGATTATTGGTACTATAATACTGGTGATCTATTCCATTCCTGTAGGGCTGAATATTGCTGCCAGCTCGTTGATTGCACGGAGAATAGGAGAGGGGAAACCCAAAATGGCGGGGCTTACCGCTGTGCAGTCTATATACCTGGGGGTATTTGCTGCCATATGCTTTAGTACCCTGGCGATTTTGTTCAACAGGCAACTGTTTTATATGGTTGGTGCTTCTGAGCAGCATGCAGCGGAGGGAGACCTGTATTCAAAGATAAGGTTCGGGTGCATTATTTTCCTGATGTTGCGGGTGTTGATGAATGGTATCTTCCGTGGGTCGGGGGATGCGGCTATGGCTATGCGTGCTTTCCTACTGGCTTTTGTGATGAATGCACTGGCGGGTGGAATCTTCATCTTCGGATTTGGTCCCATTCCTGCGTTGGGCCTTACAGGCGCTGCTATTGGCAATGGCATCGGCAACCTTTCTGCAGTGATCTATCAGTTTTCTTATCTCCGGTATAGACAGCACAATAACCTGGTAATAGGCCGGCAGCAGCTGATGATTATGCCTGCCATCATGAAACGGATTTTGCGGCTGGGATCGGCGGGTACGTTACAATATCTGATCCCGGCTTCCAGCTGGCTGCTGATGATCAGGATCGTTTCGCAGCTGGGAGAGGCAACATTGACCGGCTACATTATTGCAGACCGTATCATTATCTGTGCAACATTGCCTGCATGGGGTATTGCCAATGCTGCGGGGGTGCTTACGGGGCAGAATCTGGGTGCACGCCGGCCGGAAAGGGCGGAGCAATCTGTCTGGAAAACCGGCTTGTTCAATATGTGTTTCCTGGGATGTGTCTCTCTTGTAATGATTTTATTCACGCACGAGATCGTTGGTTGGTTTACTACTGAGGCGGCAGTGGCGGAGCAGGCTATTCTCTATCTGCGTTGTATGACGATTGCCTTCTTTTTCTTTGGTTATACTATGGTAATATCACGTGCACTTAATGCTGCCGGGCTGGTGCGTACGGTAACGCTGTTGTATGTATTGATGTTTTACATCGTTCAGCTGCCATTGGCCTGGTGGCTGGGTGTAGGCATGGGATGGGGATCAAGGGGGGTATTTAGTGCAATACTGTTTTCCGAACTGGTGCTGGTGACTGGTTGTGTCATTATCTTCAGAGCAGGAAAGTGGAAGCATATACGGATCTGAAAAATAAATTTAACTGTTATCTGTTATGACATTTTCCGACGTGTTGCTATTAATCATTAAGACAATCCTGGCGCTTCTGCTGGTGCTGATACCGTTGTCGGTGTTTCTGGCAGGGCTGTGGTGTATGATGCACTACCTGTGAGTGTAATTATCTGTCAAATCGAAAAATATTAAGCTATGAAACTGGAAAGACCTGTATGGAGGAAACTCATTCAGGATGGTATTATCTCGCTTTTCCTGTATGCATTACCAGTACTGTTGATGTTTCTTTACTTCTGCATGCGCGGTGAACATCCCTGGAGGCAGCAGGAAGGGAAGGGTATTATTACTATCAGCAAATAAAAATAACTGCGTCATGAAATTTATTGAAACATTGTTTCAGCAACTCAATACATGGGGCTTACCGGTACTGTTGCTGATAGTAGGCATTCTGGAATCGATGTTTGGTTTGTACAACAAACGGAACGACCGTAATGAATTTATATTGGACCTGCTCAGCTTTGCTATACCTAAAGTGCTGTTTCCTCCTGTGCTGGCGTATTTTAGCCTGAAGTTCCTGCCGGTTTTATTACCAGCCTGGCGGAATATGTTTTCATGGGTCCCATTTTTCTGGGGGGTGGTAATCATTGCTGTAGCTGACGATCTGACACAGTACTGGAATCACCGGCTACACCATCAGGTTCCTTTTCTGTGGCGCTTTCACCGGACGCATCATTCAGCGCCATACATGGGAGTGGCGGTATATTTCCGTAATAACCTGATACATGTGCTGCTGTTTTCACAGGTATATCTTGTGGCTACGCTGGCTTATCTGGGGTTGGGTTACCCGGCATTGTTTGTAGCGGGTATGAAGTCGCTGATTGTTGCTGCGGCACATTCCAGCATACCCTGGGATAAGCCCATGTACCGGATCAAATGGCTGCATCCTGTAGCTTGGGTACTGGAGCGGTTTATTTCCACTCCTGCTACACATCATGCCCATCATGCGGTAACGTCTGATGATGATGTAGGTTATTATAAGGGGAATTTCGGGAACATGTTTTTTATCTGGGATATTATCTTCGGTACCGGCCTGATCACCCGCAAGTATCCTGAAGAGTATGGTATTTCGCATTATGAGAAAGATGAATGGTACGCGCAGTTTCTATGGCCTTTACTGAAATCGAAGGCGCCGGACAGTGAGCTATCTGCCGGAGGGCCTATGGTGCGTATGGATGATGAGCCTGCGATTCCGGCGGCGCCAGCTGAAGAGGCTGGTGTCTGATATTTTGTGCGTACTAACTATGATGATTATACGAAAAACATCTGCTGATATAGCGGGTGTTTTTTTATTTGTAAGAGGAGGAGCAGATGTTGAAATGACAGACATTTTCTAATGTAAAGTATGTTAATATACTGTTAATTAAAAGATGGGTCAATGAGTTGTAACTCTTTACTGTATTGTGTTTTAGTGGATGTGTTATTTTTGTTTTTCAACTATTGCCGGGGATAAATGAAAAGGTGATGGAGGTCATTTGCGCAGAAAAATATAAGCTCTACTATTGCGTCGAAAAACTTGAGGATGCGCATCTCAATTTCAGGTTGCTATTTCTAAAATTATAAACCCAAATCCAAAATGAAAAAACTTTTATTGTCGGCAGCAGTAGCCCTGGCTGCAGTTTCGGGTTATGCACAAACCTCTACTTCTCCCACCAATGCAGCTGCACTTCCATCAGATCGTTCCAATGTAGCTGTAAGTATGTGTTTGTCGAACATTATTGAATTGAATCCTCCAAGGGACCAGATGGGTGCTATATTCAACAAATCGTCAGACTACAATAACGGAGAGGAGCTGAAAGACCCGACCGGCAATCCTTCCAGTGATTTTACTGTTAGCTCCAACAGGAATTTCAACATTACTATCAATGCTGCTGCTCCTAACTTTTCTTACACCGGCAGCGGAACCGGTAACAATGTGATGCCATGTACTGTGCTGAGTTACAACCTCGCCAGCAACAATACAGGTGGTACAGACGGAACTTCATCCCCCTGGACTCCGTTGACGATTGCTCCTGCGCCGCTGATTAATAACGGTACATATGGAGCTGCCAAAACGTTTGCTGTTAAACTGAAGGCTGAGCCGGGATGGAACTTTACAGGCGGCTCTTATGCTGTGGGTGTAATCCTGACGGCTACGCAGTTGTAGTATGGCTTTATTGAGGTGAGCTTTCTCCGGAGGCTTGCTTACACCAACCAGTTCTTCTTTTGTACTTGTCAGTTTCCGGGTTCCCTGATTTGCAGATCTCATATAACAGTGCATAGAAAACATCTGACATAATCGGTGCTGTTGTATGTGTAACGTGTGTCCAGGCTGCATGCCGGGGAATCCCGGAAATTATTCCGGCGGACTGATTGCACAGCGTCAACCAACCATGCGGAATTGTTTTCCCTATATATACTTCGTGTTGCTGTTAATCTGTAACACTTTTTGTAAGACATTGCTGGCGCAGGAGGATATTGCATTTGCTGTTACAATGAAAGATTCCATCATTGCGGACAGGAATGCAGATTTCCTTTATAATAATATCAGCGTAATAAACAAGGGCAACCAGCATCTTTTATTGAAAAACCAACTGGAGGCTCCTGAAGGATGGAAGCTGATGGCTCCGGCGCAGACACTCAACATTGAGCTGCCACCCGGCGGGCAACAGCTTGTACCGGTGGTACTGATGAAGCTACATCATGCGGCGGCCGGCTGGCTGCCTGTAGTCATGAAACTCAGTATACAAGGGCTAAAGCCTGCGGTATACAGGTTTTATGTTAAAGCTAACCCGGTATGTTCCTTCAGGATCACTCCATTAAAAGAGCTGATCCAGTTGCAGGGGAATAATGATGCAATCAAAATTCCGGTAAGGATAAAGAATACCGGAACCGTGAGTAGCCTTTACACAGCGGGATTCAGAAACAACAGGCTGGAGGTGAATCATGCTGTGACAATCCGGTTGAAGCCGGGTACAGATACCATATATACTTTTGCGCTTCGCCTGGGGGAGCAGGTATGGAGGCAGCTTCGGCGCGAAAGGATTTCCATAGATATAACTGACACTACGGGCGTAAGCTATCAGCAGCATACTGATTTGGAGAGAATACAGCATACGCTGAAAGAACGGCCATCGCCTTACCAGGTATTTCCACTGTATGTGGAGTCTGGTTCTATGCAGTGGGGGGATCAGTTCAGTTATTTCGGAGCTGCCAGGGGAGAGCTTATGCTGGGCAGGAACCGGCTTGGATTTTTTTACCGCAGCAAGCAGTATGGGTTGGGTAATACGCTGGAGCAGAACATTTTTGGCGTCAGCTATCAGACAAAGAAGTGGGACATCTACGCCGGCCACCTGAGTGGGATCCGTTATTTCTTTACTTATGGCAATGGCTTCCGGATTAACTACCGACCAGCGGGAAAGACAGAAATATCTTTAAGTGCGGTAAAACATAATCGCATCTCTATATACAAGAACAATAATGTTACAGGCAGTATCAGGTATCCGTTGAAACAGATGTCGGTACTGCATGCGGTATCCGTCGATATAGACAGGGCGAAGAAATATAATGGTTACCTGTTGTACAATGAGGTACAGGTTTTTAGTAAAGAGAAAATATCCCTGCAGGTGAATGCGGGTATAGGAAAAGTGCAGAGCACTTCAAAACGGCTCCCGTTGCGGGAAGAGAGGCCGGGGGGCGCATGGGGTTATGTGTTTGGTTACAGGGGGAAACATCTGGAGCTTTCGAGCTTTGTGCAGTATAACAGTCAGTTTTATCCTGGTCTGAACAAGGGGTTGATTATACATATGCATGATGTGAACTGGAAGTTTGGCAGTAATGTGGTGGGGATATTCTATCAGTATAATCACTCGGATGTTACCACGTTGCGGGATACCATTTACAATACGGATGCGCTGAAGTTTGATATGGCGCGTTATGGCGTGAGGTATAGCAGGAATGGGAAGGGTACTTGCTCGGTGAGTGGGGGTATTATGAAACAAAGCCAGGGGTTTTCGGGCTCCATGCCTGAATATGCATTTATGGAGTTGTTGCTGAAAATGAATGCAGGCAAGATTTTTAGTTTGATGATTAATGCTACGGGAGGGTATAACAATGCCTACGGAACTGACAGGAAACAGGTATTGGTTACAAATACCAATATCTCTCTCAGTCGTGGTAATATGGGTATAAAGGGGTATTTCATGCAGATGCCGGTATTTGATATTATGGGGCACAGGAACTTCCTCCGTTATAATCAGACGCTGCTGGTGGGGCCTTTTGCGGGTTTCAGTTTTCTTAAACATATCCGGGCAAATGTTTATTACAATTTTTCAAAGTCGCTGTATGACAACAGTATTTCCAACAGGGTGGGTTGCAATGTGTCTTATAGCCATCCCCGCAACGGGTTGACGCTTAACTGTACGGCGGTTCTGCCGTTGCAGTCGTCTGGTCCTGCGCCTAACGGGCTGAATGAGCGGTATGTGAATGTTTCGGTGAATAAAAGATTTAATATTCCGTTGTTTTTTCGCAAAAAATATTCAACTTTGAACCTAATATCCTTTTCCGATGTTAATGGCAATGGAATAAAGGAACCATCAGAAAAGCCAATCGGCGATCTACAGGTAGATATCAACAATATTCCCTTTATCACGGATGAAAAAGGGAATATCTCCTACAAGAATATCAGTCAGGGTGAATACCAGCTTGACTTTCGGCGAATAAGCAATATCAGGGGTTTAGTACCTGCCGCCGGTCTCTCACAACGAATACAGGTAAAAAATGATATTACGGTAATGCTGCCATTCAGGAAGAGCAGGGTTATCAGCGGTAATGTTACCGTAAGTGCTGATTCATTGGGTAAGAGCCAGTTTTCGCGTGGCAATATCAAAGTGACAGCATCAGATAGCAGCGGGCTTATATACAGCACGCTGACAAATGATACCGGGGATTATTTCCTGAATGTACCGGCTGGTAAATATGTGGTGTCGCTTAACCCGCAGGCATTTGACGGAAAGATAAAACCGCGGCAGATGTCTTACGTAGCAGATGTTAACAGAGATACGACAGTAGTTATAAATTTTGAAGTAATAGATAAAAGCAGGAGAATAAGATTTTTTAACAGTAATGCAAAATAGTGTTTCGATGCTGAGTATAAATTTCGGATAGCTCCCTCCTACTGTATTTCGGGCAGCTGCTATAGCTACCCTGTCTTGCCCTCAGAAAATAACCTTAAGGAAATCGTGAGAAAAACCATAACCAAAATTTCGATTGCTTAAATCGTTTAAAGATGAAAAAGGTAATGATACCAGAAGAAGGCCCTGATTCAAGTACCTCTTTAGCCAGAGTCGTGCATCCATTAAACCCGGTTGCCACCGTTGACGAACTTGTAAAATCGCTGATTGCAGCGGGCAGCATTACTCATGTAAAAAAGAAGCGCGCTGTATACGCTGAGGGGAAAGCCGCCACCGCTGTTTTTTACATTTTAAAGGGGAAGGTGAAAACCTGTAAATGGAATGAAGAGGGCAAAGAGTTAATTACAGGCCTGTACCAGGTAGGCGACTTCATTGGCTTTGATGCGCTGATGGATGGCGCCCGCTACCGCGATACTGCCGTGGTAATTGAGGAGGCGGCGTTTATAGAGATTGCCCGCGCCGATTTTGACTTCCTTTTCAGGTACAACAACAGTTTCCTCCGCAAGTTTGTAGACATCCTGACGGGCAACATTGCAGAGAAGCAGGAACAGATGCTGCGAATGGCGTATAGCCCTTTACGTAAGAAAGTAGCTGAAGCGCTCCTACATACTTACAGGAAGTATAATCCTAACAATCTGCAGGAGTTCAGCATAGACATCAGCCGCTATAACCTCGCTGCACTGGCGGGCGTAGCAAGGGAATCGTTGATACGTACGCTCAGTGATCTGCGTGATGAAAACTTCATCGATATCCGCAATGGCAAGATTGTTATACCGGATACCCGCAAGCTTGAACAACTGATCTACTCAAACAAAAAACCGGCGGCCCAGGCCAACGAATAAAGATACCCCTATGAAAGCCCTGGTAATTGTGATGCTGTCATGCCTGCCCCTGATTGTTAGTGCGCAGCAGGAGGCAGGCAAAGGCATCCTGATAAAACCCGCAACTATTGACTTTACCCTCACCGGCGGACAAACCGGCAATGGAAAAGTGTTTATCTCGAATAACCTCAACAAGAAAAAGCAGTTCACGGTATACCTCAGCGACTGGATCAGGGATACACAGGGTAAGCATGTGTATACGCAACCGGGAAGTACCACACGTTCCTGCGCTAACTGGGTGAAAGTTGACAAAACCTTTATTGAGGTGGACCCTGGCCAGACTGCGGAGCTGAATATCAAACTGCTGGTTCCTGATTCTGCAGCAGCCACTGCTGAAATGAAATGGGCCATGCTCTTCGTGGAAACCATTGAAGAACAGGTGGTGAGATCTGCTACGGGACTGGAGACCCATGTAAATAACAAAATGAGGGTCGGTATTCATCTCTATCAGACGCCTCCTTCCATCACTGACAAAGATGTGAAGATCATCGCCTTTGAGCAGCCTAAAGCCAGCGAAAGAAAATGCCACATCGTTTGCCAGAATACCGGTGGTGTACAGTTAGAGTGCAACAGCTACATTGAGTTGTCTAATACCCTCACCGGCGACAAGACCCGCATTGATGCCTCCCTGTTCCCTTTATTCCCCGGACAGAAGCGGATTGTGGAATTCGTTATCCCGGACAATGTGCCCAAAGGGAAGTATTCCCTGGTTGGTATCATTGATGCCGGTAACGATGTGCCGATGGAAGCGGCGCAGGCAATGGTAGATATCTGATATTTCAGCGCTGTTGTACATCTACATAAAAATTATCTTCATCCACCGCGAAATCGCCTTCATTCATATTCTTCAATGTAATGGTTTTCCATTCTTTGGATGGATAGATAAAACTAAAATGATTGCGGGACGTGCTAACTTTTATGGGCATATCAAACCCGGTGGCATTGGCGTTCCAGCGATACTTCAATTCCAGGTTACGCCCCAGTTGTTTCAAAGAGAATTGTAGTTGCGGGATGTTAGTATACCTGAGATATTGCTCAAACAAGGGGCTGTAATTGTGGTGCGTGCGTTCGCAGATATAGCTGATAAGCTCACCGGCCGAAAGCGTTTGGTAGCGGAAATGGTGCTGTATATCTTTCAGGAGGTTGAACCATATGGTATCATTGTCCAGCACATGACGGAACGTGTGCAGCAACAGGCTGCCTTTGGTGTACATATCGCCGATGTCATAGAAGATATGATTTACATTATACACGCCGGTTACCGGTTCCTGGTTGCGGACTTGTTCCCGTTGCTGATTCAGCATATCAACCGCGGCTTTTCTGCCGTAAGCACACTCTATCACCAGTGATTCCGCGTAGGTGGCAAATGCTTCGTGTATCCACATGTCTGCAATGTCTTTACTGGTCAGCGAGTTTCCCCACCATTCGTGAGCGGATTCATGCCAAATGACGGAAGGGAGATCAGTAAGGGTGGTATCATCGAGTATTCTTCCTATACATACTCCGCTCTGATGCTCCATTGGATAAAGACTTTCCACCAGCGTGAAGCCATCGCGTGGAAATGGATATGCCCCGAAATGCTGCTCGAGGCAGGCCAGCATTGGTTTCACATTTACATATAGGCCTTTTGCCCGTTCCTGGTTATAGGGCATTGTGTAATAATCCAGCGTGAGCGTATCACGGTGACGGATATACGTATCGCTGAAATGAGCATAGTGTCCGATGTTAAAAGTGACGTTGTAGTTGTTGATGGGATAGCTGACGTACCATTCGTACCGGGTTTTATCTGTGCCTACCGGCGTTGTGTGTTGCAGCCGCCCGTTGGATATTTCTGTAAAGCCGTTGGCTACAGTTACCCAGATACGCATACTGTCCGGTTCATCAGACTGGTGGTCTTTGTTAGGCCACCAAAGGCTGGCGCCGGAGCCCTGACATGCCACCTGTGCCCAGGGATTACCTGTTTTGTCTTTTCCCCACAGGACACCTCCGTACATGGGAATACGGGTGTCTGGTACTTGCGGGGAGCCTTCGTAGTTGATAACAATTTCAGCGGTACTGCCGGCAGGCATTGTCTCCGGGAACCGGACGAACACTGCATTATACTCGCGGGTATAAGTGAGCGGTTGCCCTTTGTAAAGGATGCTATTGATCTGCATATTGGCATACAGGTCCACCTGCATGATGCTGAAAGGTTGCAGCGCTTTGAAGCGGATGCTGTTGCTACCTTTTATGAAGTGATTGTTCATGTCCACATCTACATCGAGATGGTAGAAGGTAACGTCATAGCATGTGCGAAATGGCGTGAGCATGCCCCGCAGGGTATCTGCATGGGTGAAGTCATTCTGCCGGTTGGATACATGCGGCATGTTGATGAGCTGTTGGTTGTTGTTTGCCGGCGGGGGCTTCCTTAAAGCGTCAGGCGATTCAGGAAGGATGATGTTATAATTTTCCCAGAAGGCGGTATCATAATTGTTGCTGATAAGTTGATTGACGGAAGATACTTTATTGCTGACATTGTCTGAGAACCGCTGCACATTGCCGGTGTGTATATCTGTTACGGAAAGATTGAAATCGCCTTCCCAGGGTGCGTCGGTGATGCCCCGTTTCCTGCTGTTCACATCTGCATTCCAGTGTCGCTGCACATTGGCCAGATACCACTTGCCGCGATAGTATTTATATGAAATGCTGGTTTTTATGGCAGTGAAATCGATGGTGCTTTTGAGTATGACAGACATAATTGTGTATCCGACTCCGCCTTTCCCATGCCGGTTGACGTAGTCTATGCCTTCAGGCGTGAGGGCCCAGTCACATTTTGCAATAACCAGCGTTGCTTCATCAAGATAGAGTTTTCCGGTTATTAATGCTTTGCGGCCGGGCTTTTTGGGAGATATGGATATGACCAGCAGCGTTCTGTCGCCGTCCACAACAGTTTCCTGATAGTCATAATTGTAATAGCGGAAGTTTTTTTCATTCATAAATGACTGTTCTGCCTGGATATTTTTCTGAATATCTTCTGACAGGGAGCTGTAGGCGGTATTGGTGATGTTGCTTATCCAACCGAAGAACCGGGGATCAACATGAATGTCTATAGTTTTTTTTCTTCCTTTGAGGATACGGATCTGGTCCTGCCGGTTTTTGTCAGTGTGGTATGTTTTATAAATATCCAGGACTGATTCATTGAAGTTGAGCGTATCCTTCCGGAACCGGATGTATTCACGGTAGAAAGCAGTGAGTCGAACATCTGTCGTGTCATAGAGTTGCGGTATGCGGGCAATGGCTTCCTTTAAAAGGGCGAGGCCGGTACGGGCTGACACGGTTACGCTTTTTAGGGCAATGGCGCCTGATTCCAGTCTGATAACCGTATTGAGTTGATCATGCGGGGCAATGGGCAACAGTGTGGGTTTATACCCAATGCAGGATACCAGTAATGTATCGGGCAGCAAAGCTGTGGGGATTTTAAGGATGAAATGGCCGGAGGTATTGGAGAATGTGCCGGAACTCCCCCTTTTTAGCTGGATGCTGGCATATGGAATGGGGAGATGTTGTTCTGCATCAGTGACAATGCCTGACAAGGTGATGAATTTTTCCTGGCTGAAGGTCTTGTTGCCCGTCATCATCAGCAGGATGAGCAGGCCGGAAATAAAACGGTGCCTCATGGATTTTTTTGCAGCAAATGAAGCGCTTTCCCCTTGCTGCATCTACTCAAATCCGGATTTGAGTAATGATTTAGCCGGTGTTTTTCAGCTGTTCGGTGATATATTCCCTGGGCGACATGCCGGTATTTTGTCTGAAGGCACGCTGAAAAGTGGCTTGTGAATTAAAGCCTGATTCGAATGCAAGTCCCAGGATGGTTATCTTGTCTGCCCCTGGTTCCTGTATTTTTTGTTTGAATGTTTCAATTCTATACTGATTGATGTACTCGTTGAAGCTCTTTTGCATATGCTGGTTTAGCACAGCCGAAATGGTTTTGGCTGCGAGGCCGGTGTGTTGCGACAGGATAGTAAGGTTCAGGTCCGGATCAAGATAGATTTTGTCCTGTTCCATTGCCTTTATGAGTAATGGGATAGCAGTGTTGATCACGTCAGTAGCAGGTGGGGTAGTCGTCTTCTTTATAGGTTCCGCAGGAGGGGGTATCATGTATCCTTTAATGCCAA
Organism: Chitinophaga sp.; assembly: GCF_035538455.1. Lineage (GTDB taxonomy): Bacteria > Bacteroidota > Bacteroidia > Chitinophagales > Chitinophagaceae > Chitinophaga. The sequence continues at coordinate 29,987 of NZ_DATLKJ010000121.1, read as the reverse complement.
GGCAGTAAATAAGCGCCACCAGCGGAATATAAACGGGATACCAGTCTACGTTGTTGAGCACAGTATCAGTAAGTGATGGTATAATATAAGGTATCAGATATAGCAGCCATATGCCCTGAAAAATAAGAAAGATGGAGATGAACTGCCGGAACCATTTCTGTTTCTGACCTGCTATATTGGGTATGGTACGGAGACAGCGGTAGGACAGCAGAAGATATCCGGTGATGGATAACCATCTGGGAATATCGGAATAGACGTTATAGTCGTCGATGAATTTTCCCCAGGGTTGAGGGTGATTGGGGATCAGATTCAGGAGGAGCCCTGCCACGTAAATAACGGTAGTGAGCTTAGGTACGATATCAATGATAACCGGAACAAAATGCCAACGTATTTTTTTTCCTGGTTCAAAAGTGGGATCTACGCTTGACCTTATATATAAATAGATCATCGGCCCTATCAACATTGCGAGGTTCAATGGGATAAAATTCAGCAGGAATGAAAGCAGGGGAGGGGTAGAAGACTCATCCAGGAAAAGGTTCAGGCAGGCGAGTGCAAAAAGCAGCATTACTCCGGCCAGGAACCGGTTAGGACGGAAACGTTTTGAAGAGATGAATAACAGGACGCACAGGATAAGCCCCTGGATGATGCCCAGCAGCATGATCATATGGAAAACGCCTGTAAGTGTCATGAATAATTCTTTGATCTGTGGGTTAAAATATGTTGTTCACAGTACAGGTAAGGTACAGTGTTATCACAATAAATTTCCACAAAATATGCGGATTTGCAACGCATATTTTCTTCCCCGTTGATGACCGTGGGTTAACATTGTTTTGTAATACCGCCCCTGTTGCGTATTTTAAAAGCATTATCAACCTGAACAATGAATTATGGACAAGCATCTTCACAGGAGAAGCTTTCTTCGCAACACGGGTATTGTTACCGCTGTACTTGCCATGCCCCGTTTTCCGGCGTGGGCGATGCGTTTGTCACCCGGACAGCCGCTGCATAATATTCCACTGGATAAAGGGATTGATGCTGCATGGCTGAAATCTCTCTATGAGCGCGGTGTTGCAGACACTTATCTCAAAAGCAGAAATGAGCTGAGATATATTGGCATGCCTGCCGGGGGCCTACATGCAGGAACGGTATATGCAGGTGGCGATGGCCGACTGTGGCTTTGGCAGATATATAATCAGAGCATGGAAGGTACGCATGAGGGGATTGATCCTGTAACGGTGAACTGGAACGATGGCATACAAACACGCCAGATACGTCCGCGTGATGGTTCCGCTTATGTAGAACCGGTGATTGCTGCCAACAGGAGAGTATTGGAGCAGGGTTTTGCTATAAGGGTAATGAAGGACCAGCAGACGTGGGTGAAGGAGCTGAAGGAGGAACATTGGGATGAAGTGGCCTTTACGGGAACTTACCCGGTTGCACAGATTACCTATAGTGCAAAGGATTTTCCGGTGGAAGTGAGATTGAAAGTATACTCCCCTTTTATCCCACTGGATGAAGAAAACTCTTCATTGCCCGCTACTATATTAAGAGTGGAAGTAAAGAACCTTACAAATGCAGCGCTGGAGGTAGCATTGATGGGGTGGTTGGAAAATGGCGTCAGCAAGCTGTCAGCAAAGCCGGGGGCCGGAAAGAAAAGGAATCGCGTAGTAGCAGGTAAAAACCATACTGCTGTTTTTATGGACTATGTGACAATGGACCCTGCGTTGAAAATTGCACAGGATATGGGTTCTATGTGTTTGTCGTTGCACGGGCATGCAGCTGCTGAGAATACGGATATGCGGATATGGCCAGTAACTGCTGCTGCTTTTGATGTACAGGCAGCTCAGGAAGCCACCGCTGCTGCGCCGGATACATTGACCGCGGGTATTGTAGCATCAGGTGGGGTAAGTCCTGGCGCAGTATTTCAGGCGGATTATTCCATCGCGTGGCATTTCAATCACCTGCATCCGAATTTCCCTAAGCTGGTGAAAGACGCAGCGGGTGGATACTTTTATGCGGTGCGTTTTCCCGACGGATTGGCGGTGAGTGAATATCTGGCAAGCCATTTCAGCAGGCTTACTACATTAACAGAGCTGTGGCAGCATACCTGGAACGCGTCTTCATTACCACACTGGTTCCTTAACCGCACTTTTGTGAATATTGGTACACTGGCAACGGCCAACACCTATCGCTTTGCAGATGGCCGCTTCTGGGGCTGGGAAGGGGTAGGCGCGTGTGCGGGTACCTGCACGCATGTGTGGCAATATGCGCAGAGCATGGCGCGTATATTCCCCGGACTGGAACGAGATCTCCGGGAACGGGTGGATCTTGGCGCCGGCTTCAGGGAAGATTCCGGCGCTATCATTTTCCGCGCTGAAAATGAAACCAGGCCTGCAATCGACGGACAAGCGGGGACTATCCTCCGTTTCTACCGTGAGCACCAAATGAGTAAAGACGATACATTTCTCCGGAGGAACTGGCCGAAGATAAAAAAGGCTGTACAGTTTATGCTGGCACAGGATAAGAACGGTGATGGTATGACAGATACGCCGATGGAGAATACGCTAGACGCCGTATGGGAAGGGGAGATAGCCTGGATCGCCGGGCTGTGTGTAGCTGCTGCAAGGGCGGCGCAGGCAATGGCTGAAGAGATGAAAGACCGGGCATTTGCTGTTGTTTGCGCTGACTATGTGAGCAAGGGAAGTAAGCATATTGAAGGGCCGTTATTCAATGGAGAATATTTTATTCACAGGCCTGATCCAGTTGCCGGCAGGAAGAAACTGGGTTCTTACAATACCTGTCATATAGACCAGGTATATGGCCAGGCGTGGACCTTCCAGGTGGGATTGCCGCGTATACTTAATAAAGAGAAAACGATGTCTGCATTGAAGGCATTGTGGAAATATAACTTCACTACAGATGTGGGCCCATATATTAAAACGCATACCGGTGGCCGCCCTTATGCACTGCCGGGAGAGGGTGGTATGATTATGAACACCAATCCGCATAATGAGCCGAAGCCTTACGGAGAGGATGTTACCTGGCAGCTGGGTTATTTCCATGAATGTATGAGTGGCTTTGAGCACCAGGTGGCGGCGCATATGATGGCGGAGGGCATGACGGATGAAAGCCTCGTACTTACGCGTGTTATTCATGACCGGCATCATGCAGCGAAAAGAAATCCGTTCAATGAAATAGAATGCAGTGATCACTATGCCCGTGCAATGGCCAGCTACGGTACGTTTATCAGTGCCTGTGGTTTTGAATACCACGGACCTGCAGGATATATTGCATTTGCGCCGCGCCTGCAGGCGGATAATTTCAGTGCTGCTTTTACGGCAGCGGAAGGCTGGGGAAGCTATTCCCAACGTAAAGAAGGGAACCGCCAGCGGCATACGTTGGCGTTGGCTTACGGAAAACTGGGTCTCAAGAAGCTGCGTTTCCGCTTACTGAATGACAGACCCGTAACAGGTATCAGCGTGGTACATAATGGTGTGGTAAAACCGGCTGTGTATAGCGTAAAGGAGAAGGATGTGTGGATAGAATTAAAAAGCGGTATCAGTATACAGGAAAATGAAAAGCTGGAGATCCTGATCTGATGTACAATGCCCTGATTAAAAAGAGCTCCCGGAGTAAATGGCCGGGAGCTTTGTTTGTAAACGAGGCAGCCCTCTGCTGCTTAACCCAGTTTTATTATGGAATAGGACATAAATATCCCGCGCGGAGACGGGGACTCCGCCAGATATCTGATTACTTAACAGATCCCTGATGACCGATTCATCAGGGGATCAACATATAAAGTTCCGGCTATCTTCCTCTTTTAGCTACAGTAAGAGGAAATAGAAATAAGAAGTGCTCAAGAGCAGATTTGCCAAATGACTTTCCTTACTATAACAATCTGAAAAGGGAAAACAATTAGTATATATTAAAAAAAAGTGCAAAACCGTTTTTGCGTTATTTAAGCTGAAGGCCGTTCCATATTTTTTTCAGGGCGAGCGTCATCTGTACATTCACTGTGGCTTTTGAGATACCAAGTTGTAGCGCTACTTCCTCATAGCTGTGACCTTTTTCCTTAACAAGCGTAAAGATTTCCCGGCAGCGTGGCGGCAGTGAGTTAATGGCTTTCCGGATGATCTGTACCTGTTCTTTGCTGATCATCATTTCTTCCGGAGTAATGCCTGTGTTGTGCTTTATGTGTGCTTCCCACTGATTCCGGCCGGTGGTTCGCCGGCCGCTTTTTTTCAGGTAATTGAGTGCGGTGTTTTTAACGGCCTTGAAGAGATAGGGTTTGAAGTCGTCGCAGTCGGGCAATGCATCGCGTTGTTGCCAGACCTTCAGGAAAACATCTGACACGATTTCTTCCGCTTCAGCTGCATTGCTCACGATGCCGGAGGCAAAGTAATGGAGGGACGTTGCGTATTCGCGCATCAGTTGTCTGAAGGACACAGGGTCTTTTGATTGCAGGAATATCCTGTAATTAGATTGCTCTTTGCTCATGTCATCCAATATTATAGTGCCTGGGTCACCCTTTCATAAAAGGTGATATTGCTCTCAGGATAGTAAACACAAAAAAAAGTATGCTCTCAGAAAATATTATCGTCTATAACTCCTTGTTATAAAACGATTTAGCTTTAGTGCCCCTGTTGTTGGCCTTTAGTGCGTCTCGGGTAAACGAACGATCATTTATTATGCCAGTTTGTATACAGTGTCTTTCTACTGAAAGAAAGATTGAAGATAATAGATTTTTCAAAAAAGATGAATGGTAATCATGTCATCCTTCATAGTCATCGCCATAGTTATTCAAATCGCCCGCTATGTTAATGTTTGGTTATTGGTTGTCCATTTCTCCGGCGGGTTTTTATCTTTTCTATATATTTAATTCAAGTAAAAATTTATAATTTTAGCTGGTGAAATTATAAATGGGGAGCTTTGGTGTTTAGCAACAATGAGAGTAAATGAGCGCGTCGTAACTGTCCGTATAAACGTCAACGTTAGTTCCGGTAGATTTTTGTCAACGTAAATGTTTCCAGGGGAGAAGAGCTGATCCCCTTTTAAGTGATTCAGTCAACCAAAATCGGGTATTAAACCAGTACCAATTTGAGCGAGCACGCAGCGCATAGTTACCCTGAAGGGGAAGTAAAAGAATTATGCAACCTTACGAGCCAGGGAGATGAACATGCCTTCACGAGGCTGGTGGATATTCATTGGAACAGGGTGTATAGTCATGCATTAGCCTATACAAAATCTACACAACGTGCCCAGGAGATTACCCAGGATGTCTTTCTTAAAATATGGAAAAAGCGGCTGATTTTGGCAGAAGTGGACGATTTTAAGAGCTTCCTGTTCATTCTCAGTCGTAACCAGGTTATTTCTGCCATGCGCAAAAAGTTACGGGAGCTGTCTGCAGAAGATCCCGGAGAGATCATGGAAGAGGTGATGCAACCGGATATGCAGGTACAGTTCAAGGAAGTATATGAGATTGTATTGAAGGGCATAGAGCAACTGCCACCTGTGCGCCGGAAGGTTTTCAAAATGAGCCGCCTGGACGGGCTTAGCTATGAAGAAATTGCCCAGACACTGAATATATCCCGTAATACCGTTAAAGAGCACATTGTGTTGGGATTGAATTTTCTCCGGACTTATGTTCATACCCATTCAGACCAGATGCTGACCCTTACCGTCTTAGGAGCCATTGTTCTCTGCTCCGGAGAAAAATAAAAAAAAATTGAGGAGACACCCACCCTCTCTTTTCATGAATGGCGTCTTTATATCAGAAGCAGGTATACTGTAATATCCGGTTATGAAAAACAGGATGTCCTCAACCATGACACCATGAATGAAGTGTTATTGAAAGAACTGCTTGATCAGTACCTTACGGGCACTATTTCGGAGAGCGGCAAGGAGCAGCTGGCGGAAGCGCTGGCCCGTCCGGAGTATGAGGATATGGTGTCATCCCAGTTGAAGCAAAGCTTCATGGATAATGTTTTTGAGGGGGAAGAAGATCCTGTACTGAAAGCCTCCATTCATGACTATCTGCAGCAACAGATACGGCAAAACAGGCCCCAGGCGAAAGTATCCAGTATCCGCTACTGGTGGGCTGCAGCAGCAGCCGTCGTTGCGATGTTACTGGTTGCCTCTTTCTATATTCTACAGGTGCAGGAACATCGTCTTGTTGCCGGTAAAAAGATACAGACAAAATTCAGGAATGATGTGAATCCCGGATCATACGGCGCGGTGCTGACCCTTGCCAACGGCACTACCGTTATACTTGACAGCGCACATAACGGCACTCTGCCACAGCAGGGAGATGCCAGCGTCACCAAGTCGGGCAACAGCCTGCAATACAATGTTGCTACTGGTGATGGCGCTGTTGTGTATAATACTATGACAACCCCGAGAGGCAGACAATACAACCTTATGCTGGCTGATGGTTCCAGGGTCTGGCTGAATGCGGGCAGCAGTATCACTTTCCCCACCGCATTTACGGGTAACAACAGAACTGTGAAAATGACGGGTGAGGTTTATTTTGAAATAGCCCCTGACGTATCCAAACCATTCCGTGTAACTGTAAACGGCACTGAAGTAAAAGTATTAGGCACACACTTTAATATAAATTCCTACGATGATGAATCAACAATGAAAACAACCTTGCTGGAAGGAGCCGTAACGGTGGTGAAGAACGACAAAAGCCTGGTAATGGCGCCCGGGCAGCAATTGCAGATGAACAATGCAGGTGGAATGAACCTCGTTACAGACATTGATACCGATGAGGTTATAGCGTGGAAAAATGGATTCTTCAGCTTCCATAATGCCGATATTCCTGCTGTAATGCGACAACTGGCCCGCTGGTATAACGTAGATGTGGAGTACCGCGGTGATATTCCCAAAAGAGAATTTGAAGGTTCCATAGACCGGTCGCTTACCCTGGCCAGGGTGTTGGCAATACTGGAAAGTATGAAAGTACATTTCAGCATTGAAGAAGACAAACGGATCGTTATCCTTCCTTAAGCAACAAAAATTATTAACAACCAAAATCGCGAGTAACCAACGTCACACAATAATCACAATGCTTTATCAAAGCAAAAGCCGCTTTGTGTACCAGACAAAGCGGCCGTATGCCTGGACAAATCCACGATTTACTGATCCGGTGCTAACCGGAAGTGTTCTATTCAATCATTATTTATCCAAACAATTCCAAAAGTATGAAATTAAAGAATTGTGGTAGGCAATTGCTTATCCCGCAAATGCTAAGAGTTATGAAGCTGACTTTCCCCTTATTAACAATTGCACTATTACAGATAAGTGCAAAGGGCCTTACACAAACCGTTACCTATACCGGACGGAATGTTACACTGAAAACTGTACTCGCAGCCATTAAAAACCAGACAGGATACGCTTTCTTTTATGACAAGGCAGATATTGCAAGAATGAAACCTGTAACGGTAGGGCTGAAGAACACATCTCTGAAAGACGCGCTGGAGGAGATTTTCAGGGACCAACCGTTATCGTTTGCTATTGAAGGTAAAACTATCGTGGTAATGGCGAAACCTGCGTCAGCCTCTGTAGTAGCTCCCCTGGCCGAGATTCACGGCCGCATCCTGAATGAGAAAGGCGAACCGTTACCAGGAGTATCCGTACAGGTGAAAGGTACCAATAAGGGTACCGTTACGAACGCCAACGGAGAATACTCCCTCAGTGCTAAAAAAGGCGATGTACTGATATTCTCTATTCTGGGTTACCAGGTAAAGTACGTTACTGTTGGCGATAACAATGATGTTTCTGTATCCATGGCGCAGAGCTCCACAGAGATCAGCGAGGTAGTGGTGACTGCATTGGGCATCCAGCGTAACCGCAAAAGCCTCTCTTATTCCACACAATCAGTGAGCAATGCGGAAATCACAAGGGTAAAAGATCCTAACCCTTTTAACAGCCTTACGGGTAAAGTGGCTGGTCTGCAGATCAACAGAAGTTCCTCCGGTGTAGGGGGCTCTGTACGTATCACTATCAGGGGTAATAAATCGACACGTAATAACCAGCCGCTCTATGTGATCGATGGGGCGCCTGTTACCAACACAGAGGGCTCCGGTTCTGAAGATGCCTTTGGCGGCGCTGTAGACAGGGGGGATGTACTGAGTACCATCAACCCTGATGATATTGAAAGCATCAACGTATTGAAAGGAGCTTCAGCGTCTGCATTGTACGGTAGCCAGGGTAGTAACGGCGTGGTGCTGATCACTACCAAAAAAGGGAAGGCCGGTAATACCCGCATCGACATCTCCAGCGATTTCACTATCGACCGGGCAGCCTACAAACCCGACCTACAGTATACCTACGGCCAATCGTCAGATGGCGCTATGGAGAGCTGGGGCGCCAAAGGTAACTTTGCTGATCCTGTAAAAGACTTTTTCAAAACGGGCAGAACATGGATTAACTCTGTGAGCCTGAGTGGCGGTAATGAGAAAATACAGAACTATTTCTCGTATTCAAATACTGATAACCATGGTATTCTTCCTACTACTACTTTCAAACAGCATACACTGACTTATCGCCAAACCTCCAAATTCTTCGACAATAAGTTATCGTTGGATGGTAACATTATGTACAGTAACCAAAGCATACATAACAGACCTGCGGGCGGTATCTATTACAATGCGTTGACTGGTCTTTATCTCTTCCCCCGTGGTCTCGATTTCAACAAATACAAAACGTTCGAGTACATGTCGCCCAAGCGCAACATGATGATGCAGGACTGGTGGAACCTCAACTACGATGCAGAAATGAAAGGACAGGACAACCAGCAGAATCCTTACTGGATACTGAACCGCAATCCCAATGATCAGAAAAGACAGAACCTGATCACCTCTCTGACACTCGCTTACCCGGTTACAGACTGGCTGAAAGTGCAGGCCAGAGGAACACTGAACAAGCTGTGGGATAAGTTCAACCGGAATTCCTATGCGGGCACGCAATCTACGCTCTCCGGCGATAATGGCCGTTATCAGCGTGAGGAGCTGGAAGGGACTGCATTGTACGGCGATCTCCTGTTTATCGGTGATACAAAGCTCTCCAATGATCTGGGCCTGAACTTCACAGTGGGCGGCTCTATCAATGATTTCAAGCAGAACGGCTGGGTGCTGGATGCGAAGAACCTCGTTGTTCCGAATGTATTCCAGCTGGGCAATCTCTCTCAGACAGTGCCTGTAAGCAACCTGGAAGAGAACGCACAACGCTGGCAGCGCCAGTCGGTATTTGCCACTACCAACCTGGGGTATAAAGAGAAATTGTTCCTGGACCTTACTGCAAGAAATGACTGGTCTTCCACGCTGGCCTTCACACCAAGTTCGGGTAAAGGATATTTTTACTGGTCAGCAGGTCTGAGTGCGGTAATATCTGATATGATTAAGATGCCCGCAGCTATCAACTATGGTAAGGTGAGAGTGTCTTATGCCGAGGTAGGTAATGACATTAAAAACTTCTCGACCTATCCGCTCAATAAACTGGCCAACGGTAATCTGACGGCACCTACCAGCGGACCTTTACGGGGCGCTCTGAAACCTGAGCTGAACAGGTCATACGAAGTGGGTACGGAATGGAGATTTCTGGACAATCGCCTGAACTTTGATTTTACCTGGTATAAGTCTAATGTGCTGAATCAATATGTGGAAATTGATGTACCACTAGGATTCCTTACTTCTAAAGCGTATTTGAATGCTGGTAATATCCAGAATAAGGGTATGGAAATATCTTTAGGCTATGATGTGATCCGTAGCAGGAACTTCAGCTGGAATACGGCGCTCAACTATACACACAATAAGAATACAGTACTGGAGCTGGCTCCCGGCTTGAGCGATGTGTATAAAGGTTTGGGAGGAAGCTATTATGTACTGAGGCTGGGCGGCTCTTTCGGTGATCTGTGGGGTAAGACATTCCTGCGTGACGACGCGGGTAATATGGTAGTAGACGCCGCTACAGGAAGGCCGCAGGGTGGTTCTGACGGATACCTTGGTAACACCAATCCTGATTTTATGCTGGGCTGGAACAACACCATCAAAATAAAAAACCTCACGATCGGATTGCTGGTGGATGGCCGTTTCGGTGGGCAGGTGATCAGTCTTACACAGGGTTATCTTAACAGCTTTGGTGTGAGCCGTGAAAGCGCTGATGCACGCGATGCGGGCGGCATAAACGTTACCGCGAGCAAAACCGGCGGTGGCGCCTGGTCCGGCAAGATACCGGCACAGGCCTACTACCAGGGTATCGGTGATCGTGGCGGTATCGACGAAGCGTTTGTATACAGTGCGACCAATATCAGGTTGCGCGAACTGTCATTGTCATACGCATTACCATTTAACCTGAAAAAGGTTAGGGATATACGTATCGGACTGATTGGACGCAACCTGTTTTTCATTAAAAGAGATGCACCCTATGATCCTGAGCTGAGCATGTCTACAGGTACCAACAAGGCAGAAGGCTTCGATGTGTTTGGTCTACCTGCTGTGCGTAGCTATGGTTTGAGCCTGAAATGTTCTTTCTGATCTGACGGGTGAATTGATCTTTTAATAACTACTAACAAATCTGTATATGAAATACAATAGAAAATATTTGTTTGCTGCTGTGTCAGGTGTTATGTTACTGGCATCATCCTGCACGAAGAGCTTTGAAGATTTAAATACCAGTCCTGTTGGTGTGACTGACGAGCAGGCTAACGCCGATTATGGCCTGGTGGCTGGTCAGCTGAGCCAGGCACAGCGGGCTATTATGTATGGCCCCAATGACGAATGGATCTACCAGTTACAGCAGAACCTTAACGGCGACATCTACAGCGGTTATATGAGTAGCCCTACACCTTTCCGTGGCAACTCCAATAATATTACCTATGACCTGGTAGACGGATGGAATGAATGGGTGATGAACCCATCTTATACCAATGTGATGAATCCGCTCTACCGCGCAGAAAACTACGCCAAACAGAAAGGAGATCAGTTCAAGGATGTAGTGGCGTTGTGCAAGGTAATTAGGGTAGAGGCCATGCATCGTGTCAGTGATGTTTTTGGACCGATTGTGTACACAAAGTATAATGTGGCCAATGCAGAAGGCGGTGTGGATTATGACAGTCAGCAGGATGTCTACAGTGCGTTCTTCAAGGATCTTGATGAAGCGGTTGCATTGCTCAAAACACTGACGACGGCATCGCCTTCTATTGTGATGAAGAAAGGTGACCTGGCTTATGCAGGCGATTATAAAAAGTGGCTGAAATTCGCCAATACCCTGCGTTTGCGTCTGGCCCTCCGTATCTCTAAAGTAGATGCTGCCAAAGCCAAAGCCGAAGGGGAGAAAGCACTGGATCCCGCTAATGGTGGTGTTATTTCTGACAACAGCGAGAGTTTTCTCATTGATCTGGTAGTGAGAAATTCCATCAATACTATCAATAACGACTGGCATGATATAAATATGGGCGCACCGATGGAATCCATTATGGGCGGTTATAATGATCCGCGCCTGCCCAAATATTTTGTGCCTGCCACCGATGCTGCCGTGACCGGGCAGTTTAAAGGTATCCGCCAGGGAATAAATATAGATGCGAAGAGCCGGTATGAAAATTATTCCAGGCTGGTGACCTTCCCTGCCAAAGTGCAGCTGCTGTCGGCTGCGGAGGCCTGGTTCCTCAAAGCGGAAGCAGCGCTGAAAGGCTGGGCTAATGCCGGAGATGTGCAGACTAACTACGAAGCTGGTATAGACCACTCGTTCCAGCAATATGGTCTGGACGCTGCGACATATAAGAACGATGCGGTCAGCCTGCCTAAGCCATACATCGATCCTAATCGGTAAAGGCGGGAGAGAACAACGTCACCACCGGTATCAGCACTATCACCATCAAATGGAATAATGGAGACGCTGATGCGCGTAAACTGGAAAGGATCATCACCCAAAAATGGATTGCGATGTATCCGGACGGAGAAGAAGCCTGGGCAGAATACAGGAGAACAGGCTATCCTGTATTGTTCCCGGTAGTGGTGAACCTCAGCGGCGGAAAGATCCCATCGGTACCTGGTGTAAGAAGATTACCCATTCCGCAGAAGGAATACCGTAATAACAAAGCCGCAGTGGATCGTGCTGTGTCTACACTGAACGGACCAGATAACGGCGGTACAAGATTATGGTGGGATAAGCCATAAATCCAGACGTGGATTCATACCAGGGGAAAATGACCGGATGGTATTTACCATCCGGTACTTTCTGATCTGATGCAGCGATAAAGAGAAGGCGCCATGTTTCTGTGTGGCATTCCATAAAAAAGTGGATACCTGATGGAGGTATCCACTTTTTTTGTTGACAGAGATGTGTCATGGACATTGTTGACCGCTTCCTGCGCTACAATCACTGGGGCGTCTGGTGTCTAATGTACAACGGATGCCGCTGATACCACCGGCAAGCATGTCTTGTTGTTCTGACCTTAATTCGGCAATTGTTTTTTTGTCGAGAATCATTTTCTTGTCGAGTGCAAGTTTTTTCTTTTTCATAATGTAGGATATTAAAGGTGATTGAATCCATTGAGGGATAGTTGTTGTCTAAGCTGGCTATGCACAAGCATTTACAGCATCAGCAGCATTCAAATAAGCATCGCAGGAAGTGGGCCCCGCCAGGCGATATTGTTGAGTTGCTGTCAACGGTAAAATTTATTTTTTGTCGAGGCGTAATTTTTTTCTCTCAGGGTTGCTCTTTTTACGCTTCATAAAATAGTGGGTTAAAGGCTAAACTATCGTATTATATCTGAAGAGTTGATTTGTGTTGAACCAGGTTGTTTCTACATGCCTATTAAAAATACAAAAACTTTTTCTCTTTATGGTGTAATGCCCGTCGAATAACTGCCCCGAAACAGGTATTTTCTTATTAAATGACAATTACATTGATGATGCACTGATAGGGATGAACTATTTTCGCAGTGGTATTAAAGCATACAGAACCATGTTTCCGAAAATGCGCGTATCCCTACTGTTATTATAATTTCTACGGAATAACAAGATAGGAGCCGGTATCAGCGTTGAGAAAAGTTGTCTATGATGTAGAAAAACAAGTGAACGGATATGCGGAGGTAAACCAGAAGGAGAGATCATTAATGTTAACAGTATTGCACTGATACGAACCTGAAAAGTATTAACCTGAGCGGACTGACGAGCATGAAGGAGTTTAAGTGGTAAACTGATCTTTTAACGGAATTTACTAAAGCGCTATGATCATAGCGCTTTTTTTATGTTGATATATCTGCCAGAATTAATCTACTGATTAAAGTTATTTTATATATTTACACGACTATTTTTTTGTCGTAATGAGCACTTCTCAGTTAAGAAGCCTGATACTATTGTCAGTGCTAATATTCCTATTACCTTTTATGACCTATGCGCAGGAAGGTATGCCAGCTACTGTTCGTCCATGTGGTACAGACAGATTGTTGGAGCAATGGAGAAAAAACGCCTCTTTCCTTGAAAGGGAACGGGCCATCAACCGGGCGCTGTTGCAGCAGCATTATATCAGGGTTCCAGGCGCTCCTGCTGTGGATCCTGCTGTTATTACACTGCCTGTAGTGGTGCATATCATCAATGAAAACATGAGCGCCTATACGGATCTCGATGTAGCCAATGCTATACAGGCGCTCAATGAGGCTTACAGTGCTTCCGGCGCTTTCACAGGTGGCCGCACGGATACGAAGATTCGTTTTTGTCTCGCTAAAACGGCTCCTGATGGCGGCCGTACTACCGGGATCATACGCACGTACTCGTATCTTTCAGATTTTGACGTGGACATGGAGGGTGGTGAAATCACCGCCATGGGCGCATGGGACAGAAGCCGGTATATCAACATATGGGTGGTGTCTACTATCAGGTCTGATTACATGCAGGATTTCAGTTGTGGCAAATGGAGCCGCCTCACAATGGGTGGATATGCCAGCGCAGGTGGCGACATTGTGGTGGGTGGTCTCGGAGTAGACCTGGTAGCGCATGAAATGGGACACTATCTTAGCCTTGCCCACACTTTCGCTGCGAGGGATTGTAAGAATGACGATTGCCTTACAGATGGAGACATGGTATGTGATACGCCGCCTGAGAAAACCATTACCGGTGGTTATGCCTGCAGTGTGCCACAGAACTCATGCAGCACTGATACCCTTTCCGGCTTTACAATAGATGTACCTGATCTGCCGGACAACTTTATGGACTATGGCCCGGGAACGGGTTGTATACTGGGTTTTACACTTGGACAGGCAGAAAGAATGCGCAACTTTATCACGGCTGCGTTGCCATTGATGCAGCCGACTATGGTTTGCAATGATCCATGCGGCGCTGCTGTGACAGCCTCTTTTACCCGTGATATTGCCTATCCCGTAGTTGGCGATGTGGTAACCTTCACAGCAGTCTCTGCTCCTGGTCAAACCCTCCAGTGGCTTGTGGATGGCGTACCTGCTGGTACCGGTACAACACTGGCGCTGACCGTTACCGATATAAAGACCTACCTGCTGGAGTTGCGTGTGACCGATAACGTGAGTGGCTGCCATGCATCCACTACAGATGCTATGCCCGTGAGTTGCGGGGTAGTTGCAAGGTTCTATCCGGACAAGCGGAAGATTGCTTCCAAAGAAGGTGTGGAAACGGATCATGTTATATTTACCAACCGCTCCCGCAATGCGACTTCCTGGAAATGGCTGATCAGCAACGACAAAGGCATGGCAGAACAGGTGGTGAGTACAGATGAGCAGCTGGATTATATTTTCAAAACGCCCGGTAATTACAAGGTTCGCCTGTATGCTACCGATGGTCACTGTGAAGACTATACAAACCCCGTTACTATAATAGTGGATGATCCTACTGCTGACGGATTGGTATATGTGTCATCGGTGGAGTGTTATCAGCAGGATAAATTAAGAGTAAAGATCTATTTTGAAAACAGGGGATACAAAACCATTCCCAAAGGTACGCCAGTATCTTTCTACGATGATGATCCCCGCGCCGGTAAAGGTCACCGGTTGGGGATTCCTTTTCTGCTGCCTGATGATCTTCCGGGGAAATGTGTATCTGTATTATACACTACTATCGTAGATGCTGCCCGTGCGAATATTGATACCCTGGTGACTGTCATGAATGACAATGGCAGCACTTTCCCGCTGGCATTGCCCAATACAGTCGTGGAAGAATTGAATTATGGTAATAACGTAAGCATAAAGAAGGGATTCAGGTTCCGTGTATCCCTGGCTCCCGGCGACTATACACTGACGCCGCAGGAGCAGTTGGTACTAAAACCGGTATCTGCTGGCGGCGCTATTGCTACTGCTACCTGGGAGAGTTCCCCTTACCTGGATTGTATTAATTGTATCAATGCTACGTTCACGGCGCCGTACCGCCTGGATACAGTTACCACTGTGAAAGTGCGCGCCTACTCAAAATACGCCTGCTTCAGCGACACGATGGCCACTATTCACATCCCGGTAGTAGACGATTATTCGGTGAAACTGAATAATGTAGATTGTTCCCGCGGCGACAGCCTGCATGTGGATTTCTCGCTTTGTAATGCCTATACGAAAGGAAACGTACCGGCTTCCCTGCAGGTGGACTTTTATGATCGTGCTCCCGGCGATCCCGCCGCAATAAAGCTTGGCAACAGTTTTATCACGCCTATGGCGACTTCAGGGGCATGTAGCAGTAATTACGGGCAATATATCCACAGCTCCGCCACTGGTAAAGTATTGGCCATTGTGAACAAAGACCGGTTGAAATATCCACCGGCAACAGGGTTGAATGAATCCGTTTATGATAATAATACCTATACCTGGGACTATATACCGCCGGTGTTGTCTGTCTTTCCCAAGGATACAACCGTTTTCCGCAAAGCGCCTTTTAATCTTTACTACGGTGTAACTGGATTTACTCCTGTATCGCTCCGATGGGATAACAGCGATGCCTATACGCTTAGTTGTTATACCTGTGCATCGCCGGTAGCGAAAATGCTCGACAGCAGTATGGTGGGTATACAAATGGCCAATCAGTATGGTTGCGTTTTGAAAGCAGAACAGTATGTACACATTTTTCCACCGGACATGACAGTGGCGTTACTGTCTGCAAATTGCTATGACAACGACCATATTCTCGTGAAGTTCCGGATATGTATGTCCAATGGTTACGATTCTGTTTTTCAGAAGATACCGGTATCATTTTATAACGGCGATCCGGCTGATCCAACAACCAGGCTGCTGCTTCCCCGTTATTATACTCCTGCTCCGGAAGCCGGTGACTGTCGTGAGTTTACTTATGTACTGAATGCACCTGGCACCAACAAAGTGACAGCGTTGGTAAATGAGAAGGAGGGATTTGTGTTTAACGAAACAAACTATAAAAACAACCGTAGCGATCTTGACTATGAGCCGTTTGCTGTGACGGCGGCGCCTGACTTAATCACATTGCCGCGACCCGCCAATGTAAAACTGCATACAACCGTGAGTGGGGGAATAGTCACCAGCTATCTGTGGGAGCCGCAATCGGGCTTATCCTGCACCGGCTGTGCTGATCCGGTGGCCGCTGCTACATCTTCCATGAAATACCGTGTAACGGTTGCCAATAATTACTATTGTACGGATACGGCGTATGTACAGATTAAAACATTTGTGGGGGCCGGGATTACCATGCCTAACGCCTTTTCTCCCAATGGTGATGGTCAAAATGACTACTTCTATGTAATCGGCAACCTGGACATTCAAAAGGTGAAGAACCTTTCCATATTTAACCGTGCAGGGAACAAAATATTTGAAGCGATCAATACACCCGCCAACGACCGCAGTTATGGATGGGACGGTACATTCAACGGGCAGTGGGCCGATATAGGAACATATGTTTACTTCGCTACTATTGAATTTACCGATGGCTCTGTGCAGATTATTAAAGGGACGGTAACGTTGATAAGGTAAAGACGCAATTCCTGATTGTTTGCATATAGTTAACCATTGACAATTTCTGTCGTATTATCTTTATATTCATAAGCGATTGACAATGGAAACAGATCAAATAATTATTTATCAGACTGAAGATGGAGAAACATCAATAGATGTTACAATTGATTATGATACCGTTTGGCTGTCCCAAAACCAAATGATAGAACTATTTCAAAGTACTAAACAAAATGTCAGTCTTCATATAAATAATATTTTTAATGAAGGTGAGCTTGAAAGGAAGGCAACTGTCAAGGATTACTTGACAGTTCAACAGGAAGGAAGAAGGAGGGTTAAGCGTAAAATTGAGCAATACTCGCTGGATGTTATTATATCAGTAGGGTACCGAGTTAAATCCAAGCGAGGCACGCAATTTCGTACCTGGGCAAATAAAATTCTGAAAGAATACCTGGTTAATGGTTATTCCCTTAATGAAAAACGGTTGCGTGAGCAAAGTCAGCAGTTCGAGACGCTGAAGCAAGCGGTGAAACTTATGGGAAATGTACTGGATAAGCAGAATTTATCTTCTGATGAAGCAACGGGCCTGTTAAGGGTAATTACTGATTATACCTATGCGCTGGATACTTTGGATAAGTACGACCATCGTAACCTGACCATAGAAGCTACTCATGTAAAACAGGTATTTATTGCTACTTATGGAGATGCATTGAAGGCTATTCAGGGGCTAAGAGATAAGTTTGGCGGGAGTAAATTGTTCGGTAATGAGAAGGATGATTCTTTTAGAAGCTCCATTGCTACCATTTATCAATCTTTTAATGGACATGAACTATACCCCAGTATTGAAGAAAAGGCCGCGCACCTTTTGTATTTCGTTGTCAAGAATCATTCATTCTCTGACGGAAATAAACGGATTGCTGCTTTTCTCTTCGTATGGTTTCTTGAAAAAAATAATATCTTATACAGGACGGATGGAACTAAACGGATTGCAGATAATGCGCTTGTTGCACTTACGCTGATGATTGCAGAAAGCAATCCGGATGAAAAAGATATTATTGCACAGGTGGTAGTCAATCTTATTAACGACTATAACTAACATAAGGTCCTTAAAAGGATAAAGGCTTCGGTATTACCTGAAGCTTTTTTTATATCGTCGCAATGATGATCTGTTCTGCATTCCCGAGAGAAAAATCATCTGTTCTTCCTGCAAAACATCTCTCCGTTAAATTATTCCCTGATACAACTTTAGCGTTCTGCTTTTCAGACACAAAGATAAAAAGCAATGAAGCGTAGCAGACCGGCCTGATATAGCATGCACTTTCTGCTAAATATTTAGCGAGGGATTATTAATCTTCGGCGTTATTACGTATATTCAGGGTCAGCTGTCATGTATGAACAACATCTCCCGGCATAGCAATAGCAAAAAGACTCCAACCGTGGAGTATCCCAGGTTCTATCTATACATACGTATAGTGCAGGCTAAGCTGTTTATTGACAATAACTACGCTGAGGAGATCGATCTGGACAATATTTCTGACGAAGCCTATTTTTCCAAGTTTCATTTTATTCGTCTCTTTAAATCTATTTATGGAAAGACCCCCCATCAGTATTTGATATCAGTGAGAGTTGAAAAGGCTCAGCAATTGTTACGGAATGATAAAACTGTCTCCGAAGCCTGTTTTCTAGTAGGCTTTAAGAGCATAACCACCTTCAGCGGACTTTTCAAGAAGGTAGCAGGCGAATCACCTTCCTCTTACGCAGCGCGCCATAAAGAGGCCAAAGAGCAGGCCCGTAAGGCCCCTTTAACATTTGTTCCCGGATGTTACGCCTATCAGCACGGCTGGCTGGAAAATAGCAATTTTGAAGAAGGGAATATTTAAGTTGTTGTTGACCTTTGCTTCAACAACAACAGATGTACTATGATCACAAAAATGACCATCACCAATATTCACGTCATAAACCAGGATAGCGCTTATGATTTCTACGTGAATAAATTAGGATTCAAACTTGTGGATGATATCCCCATGGGCCCAGACGCACGTTGGCTAACCGTTTCTCCGCCAGAGCAGCCGGATTTACAACTGGTGCTTTTTCCGGTAAAAGTGAGCAAGATATTTCCGAAAGAAACCGCTGAAACCCTGATATCACTTATAAAGCAGGGTGTGTTTGGTTGCGGGGTACTTACCTGTAATGATGTTTTTGCTACCTACGAAGAGCTCAAAGCAAAAGGAGTGGAGTTTATCAAACCACCTACCAAAGAGTTTTATGGTACTGAGGCACTGTTCAAAGATGATTCCGGAAACTTTTTTTCATTACAACCCATCAACAATTTTGGCAAATGAAAACGATATTTGACAAAGCAGTCAGGAGTGAGTTAATCGAAAGGATTAACTCACTCGATGAACACTGCAAAGCGAACTGGGGTAAAATGAATGTGTATCAGATGGCAAAGCATTGTACGATCTGGAATGACTGGGTATTTGGTAAAAACAACCCCACATACAAACGGGATTTACTGGGAAGGATATTCGGGAGTATGGCTTTGAAAAGTAATACAAAGGATGACCGGCCGATGCTGAAGAATATGCCTACGGGGAAAGCCTTTACTGTGAAAGGCCAGGGCGATGTGGAAAAAGAGAAAAAGATCTGGGTTAGTCAGATAGACGAATATGAAAATTATTCAAATCCTGCATTCATTCATGACTTCTTTGGGAAAATGACATACGAACAGATTGGAATCCTGGCGTATAAACATTTTGATCATCATTTAAGACAATTTGGAGCGTAGATCAGGTGTGATGAGACCTTAGTCAGGCAGTATGAAATTTGGAATTATTTCCGATATTTTTGTGCCTGGCTCTGATCTTATGGAACGCTATCAGTACTTCAAACAATTTCACGACATCAGCATAGCAGACTATCATTTGCTGACGGACAACCTGAAGCCACGCTCATTCAAGAAAGGAGCGTTCATTACTGTACCGGGGCAGATCCAGCGGGAACTGTACTTCGTAAAAAACGGTGTACAGATGGCTTACTTCGACACCGATGATAAAACCTACGTTATTCATTTTAGCTACTTTCCTAACTTATGTGCTATTGCTGAGTCCTTTTCATTTCAGGTACCTTCAAAATACTTTCTAACCTGTCTGACGGATAGTGAGCTGGAATACCTCAGCTATGAGGACCTGCAAAGGTTGGTTGACCAATCCCAGCAAATAGAAAGACTCTTCAGGCGGATGACGGAAGCTATGTTGGCCGGCATGATAGATCTGCATATCGACCTGCGTGCCATGACGATAGAAGAAAGGTACAGAACATTTTGCCGAAAAAGCCCGCAGCTGCTGCACCTGGTGCCACACAAATATATTGCATCTTACCTGGGAATAGATCCTACGAACTTTAGTAAGCTGTTCAATCATGTGAAATTCTGATCTTGGTGCAGACCAAGAAATGTTTGCTTATTGCTCGTGAACTTTGCAACTAAGCAAACCAGAAAACTATGACCACTATACCAAGTCAGGGACACTATGTAAATGTCAACGGATTGAGCATGTATTATGAAGTGTATGGAGACGGAAAACCGCTTATTCTTCTGCCCGGAGCGGTATCCGGTATCTGTACTGCATTCGGTAGCTTAATTCCGCTGCTGGCAACTGACAGAAAGGTTATTGCGCTTGAATTTCAGGGCTATGGCCACACCGCTGATATTCCTGATCGTCCGCTTTCTTATGAGCAGTTTGCAGATGACGTTATTGCGTTACTGAGTATTTTGAACATAAAACACGCTGACTTTTTCGGTTATAGTACCGGCGCAGGCGTTGCATTGCAGATAGCCATGCGTCAGCCTGCCCTGGTCAGTAAGCTTATCCTGGCTTCTGTTACTTACACAAGCCGCGGACGGCACCCGGATCTCAGCAAACTGGAAACACTGCTTACTGTTGACGGATTGAAAGGTACTCCTTATGAAGCGGAATATCTCCGTACTGCTCCGCGACCGCAGGATTGGGCTATGCATCTTGCCAAGGTAACCACCTTCAACCAGCAATTACAAGACTGGCCGGCTGATGACATTCAGCGCATTAAAGTGCCTGTGCTGATTATTGCAGGAGACGCAGATATTGTTCAGCCGGGGCATGTGGTAGAATTGCATCGACTATTGGGTGGCGGTGGTATAGGTGAGTTGTCGATGTCCCCTTCACAGCTGGCCATATTACCCGGAACCATGCACACTGCATTAACTCAAAAGACAGATTTACTGATGGCTATGATTCCTGGTTTTCTTAACGCCAACACGCAGCAGTAATCTTTTTCTGTATAAGTTGTAACTTCAGAGAGAATATTGTCTTATGTTGTCATTTGCCAGTGAATATTATCATAATGCAGCATCCGGAGACACGATACGATTTTTTCAGGATGGAAATGAACATGGGATGGAATGGAAAGGTGCAGGATGGGAAAAGCTCGGAACCTGGAACGTAACTCACACTTACGGGAAAACTTTTCTCGAGTTCACGTACAATTATGCGCGTGAGGAACGATATATCTTTACCTCATTGGAATCGCAATCAGGTAAGGTTGTGGCTTTCCGGCTGGAAGACTCGCTGAATCGCAGCTGGGATTTTCGAGCAATACGCTAAACGTTCCCCTTTCTGCATTTAATTAAAAAGAGTGGATAGTTTTCGGCTACTTCCGTGATTTCAAATAATCCGGCCTGATCGAACTCTGTGTGGATAGATTTCCTATCGTAGAAAAACATCTTCACTCCGCCGAACATTTCGTAACGGTCCTTGCTGATAAACTCGCCTGTGCCATAAATATGCGCCTCTCTCGAGATGGCGGTAAAAACCATATAGCCATTTTCTGTTAATTGATTATAGCAGTCGCGAATTAGTTTTGCTCTTTCATCACTATCCAGTAAATGAATCAGCGCATAACAGAATATGCCGTTATAACTGTTATTGTCAAATGGCATACCGGTTACAGAACCATGATGAATAATCATGTCTGTGCCATAATGTTTTTGTGCCATTTCGATAGCTGTTTTTGATATCTCAATTCCGGTTACTGTTATTCCACTATCTCTGAAAATCTGCGCATTCCGGCCATAGCCAATTCCGGGGATGAGCATATTCTTTACCGCTTTTTCAACAAAGAGGTCCTTTGTTAATACGGCTGAGTTAGAAGGCTCAAACCCCCACATCTCCTGCTTTTCAGTGAAAGCAGCTTCCCAGAATTCTGGTTTCCCGGTATCATTCTTCATAATGGGTGTTTAAAAATTGTAACGAAACTTAAATGCGGACAACTCCTGTTTTGTATAGCTTCAGCGCTTGCTGAATAATTGATTTTATTCTTTTGACTGGCAGGTCTTTTTCCGGATCGAGCAACATTATTTTCATCCTGGAACGTTTTTCCTGTATCAGGAAAGATTGTTCGAAGTATTTTCCCTCCACAATGCCAATATAGGGCTGTTGATGTTTTTTATGTGTCCATAAATAACAGAACATCTTTCCTTTGTAACAGAAAAATGGCATCCCGTATTTCAATTCGTGTGTGATGTCTTTATCTGTAGATAATATGATTTCCTGCAAGGCAAAAAATATTGACTTGATGGGTTCGTCTTGACGGAGATAGAAATTGTCTAATGCTTTCATGACGCTTTCACTGGTACAAATATATCTACTTCTGTATTTTCCGGGTCCTTCTTGTATATGATTTCTCAATACCGAGTTTCTTTACACCTTCTACCTACTGTAACGAAATCAACGGCCTTTGTTGCCATTGTAATAAACTTTGTCAATACCAATGTTACCAATGCCATTGAGCTGTGTACCTACGCCTGTCCATCCACTGAGAAGAAGATGATGTGACGATGTCATTAGAGATTGCCGGCCTGGAGTCACTTGCGAGGAACACAGCAAAGAATAACATTTAAGTAAAACTGTAACTATATCTTTGCGCCCGCAAGGTAATTTGTAATGGATAGAGACATTTTAAATGATGCCGCCTTATGGCAACAGGTAAAGCACGGTGATACGGCATCGTTTACGTGTTTGTTTGAACGGTATTGGGATGAGATGTTTTCGATGGCCTACCGCAGGCTGGCTGATGAGGCGACAGCCAAAGATTTTGTACAGAACATTTTTATTCACGCCTGGGAAAACAGGCAACAGATTACTGTTGAAGATAAGTTGAGCCCTTATTTATTTACTGCTTTAAAATATAGTGTTATCCGCCACATCTACCGGGAGGCCAAACAAGGCACCACGGATCTACCGTTATCTGTTTATAGCCTGCCTGACGAAACGGAACAGAAAAAGAAGGATCATGACGAATTTGACAGATTAAGGGAAAAAGTTCAATCAGAAATTGCCTCCATGCCCGATAAAATGCGGGAAGTCTTTATTCTCAGTTATGAAAAGGAACTATCCATCAGAGAGATAGCATTACGCCTGTCTATTTCAGAGCAGACAGTCAAAAACCAGGTACACAACGCCCTTAAAAGGCTTCGCTACCGCCTGCAAAGCCACGTGATTTTCCTGCCTTTTGTCCTGTAATCAAGCCCTCTTTCAGGAATTCACAATTCGGTAACATTGGAATTATAGTACTACAGCCCCCAACCGGTATGTAGATAACAGGAGGACTGTTATATGATGAAACGACATAACCGGTTAAAATTACTTCGGCAGTATTTATTGGGAAGGACAAATGAAGATCAGCGCAGACTTGTTGATGACTGGTATCATTCGGTAGACGACAGGAAGCCTATTGAGCTTTGGCAGGAAGAGGGGAAAAGGAGTTCCGTCAAGGGGAGCATTCAATTGCAGATCCTGGAACGGATAAATAACAATGATATTGGCTGGAAAGTGGTGTCCATGCGGAGCCGGTTAACGGCCGCCGCCTGTATTGCCGTGTTAGTGATTGGTTCTTCCTGGTTTTTCCTGGCTAACCGCTTCAGAGAACCTAACAGGTATTTTACGATAACAGCTCCTTTGGGAAAAGTGAAACAAATACTGTTGCCCGACAGTACACTGGTATGGATGAAATCCGGTACTATGCTGCAATACAGTTCTCAATACGGAAAAGAAGCCAGGCGCATTGAATTGGCAGGAGAAGCATTTTTTGAGGTGCAAAAGGATGGTTCCAGACCTTTTATTGTGAAGACAGGAGACCTGGAAACCAAAGTGCTGGGGACTGCCTTCAACATACAGGCATATGGTGATCAGCCGTCGATACAGGTATGGGTGCAATACGGGCGGGTACAGGTAAGCGATAGTGCGGAGGTAATAACGGAGCTTTCAAAAGGGAAAAGATTACAATGGGAGCGGACTAGCAGGCATGCCCATATCGACAGCCTGGATTGGAAGCAGGCGCTGGTCTGGCGGAAAGGGGTGTTGCTGCTGGAGTCTGCTACATTTTCAGAAGTGGCTTTTGAGCTAAAAGAAATATATGGCGTAGCGCTGGTTACCTCCGATGCCGAAATCCGTGGGCTGCATTATGACGCTAAATTCTTTATACACAGGACTTCTGTAAATGACATTATTGCCTCCCTGGCAGCAGTTCATCATATACGGTATAGGATACAAGGAAAAACAATCACATTATATTAATAGCAAATCCCGCTGGTAACGGGATTTGCCAAACATTTTGGTAATGCCATTTTTTGACGAAAGCAACATTACCATCTAAAAAAAAGCAATCATAAAGGTATGGAAAAAAAAGAAAAAGGAGCATTGGCCTCAACCAAACTAAGGCTTGTGCTGATGCTGTATTGCCTGATGCTGGCGGCATCCGGATTAAAGGCACAGTCGCCGGGAACGGTAAAACTGTCTATTCGATTTGCAAATGTTACGTTGGATGTTGCCATGCAGCAGGTGAAGGAGGCCTGCCCGGTAAATATAGCGTATGATGCTGGTAAGTTACGGCTTGCGCAATGGCGTATCGCTCCGAAAGAGTTTAAGCAGGCAGGCTTATCTGAAATTCTGCAGTATTTATTGCAGAAAGCAAATGTCGGTTATAGAGAGGTGGCAGGGGGGATTGTATTATTTGAAAAGGAGAAAGCTGTTACCGTTCCAGCAAAGAAAGATAAAGGCCGCATTGTCGGTAAGGTCATAGACGAAGAAAATGGTGAGCCAGTGATCGGTGCTACTATCCGCATAGGTGAAGTGGGATCGGTTACAGATGATGCGGGTAATTTTTCATTACCGTTGTCTGAAGGACATTATACAGTTATGATCAGTTCCATGGGATATGGCGGCAAGGAAGTGAGTGGTATTGTCATCAATGAAAACGAAACGTTTACTTTAAATGCCACGCTTAAGAGGCAGAAAGGAAATCTGGCGATGGTGGTGGTGAAAACCTCTGCCAGAAAGGAAACCACTGCATCTCTGTACAGCCGCCAGCAAAACGAAGCTGGTATCTCCAATGGCATCAGCCGAGAGCAGATTGCTCAGTTACCGGATAAAAATATCGGAGAAACATTGAAACGTATTTCCGGCGTAAGTACAACAGACAACAGGCGGGTGGTAGTACGCGGTATTGCTGAGAGATATAATATCGCTATGATGGACGGAGCCGCCCTGCCAAGCACCGATGTACAGGTGCGCGACTTTGAATTTGACATCGTTCCCAGTAACCTGGTAGATAATGTTGTCGTATCTAAAACAGCCACACCTGACATGGGGTTTGGTTTTGGAGGGGGGATGGTGCAGATCAATACGATGGCCGTCGCCGATAACAATTTTACCACTATCAGTTTCGGTACCAAATACATCAATGGTAGTACAGGTAAAGAATTCATGGGTTACCAACGTGGGAAGAATGATTATTTGGGTTTTGATGACGGTGATAGAAATCATTTTCCCAAAGAGCTCCTCACATTTACGCAGGGTAATTATAACCCCCAAAAGCCATATGACCATATTCCGCCTCCAGGTGTTCAAAAAATCACTCCGGAAATGATCGCGGCACAAAACAAAAGGATAGGTGGTCTGGAAAGACTGGGGACGCGTACCTATAAAGCTGCTCCGGGGCAGAATTATCAGTTTAGCCTGGGACGTAGCTATGATCTGAAGAACAGCCGGATTGGATTAGTGGGATCACTAAGCTACCGCAACGAACAAGCGATAGATGATGTCTTACATTTTGAACGTGGCTCCTTCAGTAAGCAGGGTAACAATTTATATGATCCGGCAACGGGAGAGGAGATCAAGGAATCCAATGCTAAACAATACAATTTCACCACCAGCTGGGGAGCATTGTTAAATGCGGGATGGAAAGGCAGAAACCATCAAATCATTTCACGTAATTTCTATTCCAGGGTATTTGCCAACCAGTTTTTCCGTGTAACGGGATGGGGAGACGATCTGGGGTTTGGGGATAATCCTGCTATCCATGAATTCGACAGGCCCAAGTTTATTGACCTGTTACAGAATAAGGTAAGTGGGGAGCATAACTTTGGTCGTTTTAAGTTTGACTGGGGGGGGGCCCGCAACCAGGTGACCAACCATGAACAAGATGCCGTTGACGCCAGCCTGGGGCCAATTACAACGCTGAACGGTACTATTTACAACTATCTGCCAGGGGCCACCACGGCTAACCCAGGCCCGCTGAGCCGCTCTTCCTATAAGTATGTTGAAACCAACTGGATGGTTGATGCAGCGATGAGTTATAGGTTTAAGATCGGACAGTTGGCGCAGGTGTTCAAGGCCGGTTATCAGTACATGGATAAAAACGGGCGCTACGACTGGAGCGTTTTGCCAATCGGAGTGGTTGGGAACTTTAAGGATGCCTATAAACCGGTACAAGCGTGGAATATTGATTTTACTGACCCCTTGAGAAACATATATTATTATCCGGCTGCCTTCAACAATAAGCGTTACGAGGGAAAGAATAACAATCAGGCTGTGTATGTTATGATGGACAACCGTTTTACCAGCTGGCTCCGTTTGGTATGGGGCGTCCGGGCAGAGTATTACAAATATGAGAAGATAAAGGACGAGGCAGCAGATAAGGTTTCGCAGGCTAACCTGGATAATATGGATAAACAGCGCTATGTAGACCCCGAGACAGGCAACCTGGTGCATCAAACCCTCGATGCCCGTGCAGAGGATAAGAAATGGTTGTACTTGCCCTCAGGCAATCTCACCATTACACCGTTCTCTAACTTTAATATCAGGGCTTCTTTCGCCCAATCGGCCATCCGCCCCGCGTTGATAGAGAATTCCAGTTTCGCCCGTTTTAACTACCTCTATGGTCGTATACAGCGTAATACGGGTGTGGTTTCTACATTAATCACTCACTTTGATCTGCGGGCGGAGTGGTATCCTGCACCGGGAGAGGTAATCTCAGCAGGTTATTTTAGAAAGCATTTCAAAAACCCGGTGGAGATGTACCTGGATATTACTAATACCAGTGGCGCCGTCGATCTGCTGACCGCCAATTCCGACTACGCCAATGTAAACGGATGGGAAGTGGACCTGCGGAAGAGCCTGGGATTTATTTATAAAGGGGCGAAATTTCTGAACAACCTCTATTTCAGCGGAAACCTGACCTTACAAAACTCTGAGGTGCAGGCCAGTGGGTTACGTTATGAAACTATGGGATCAGGCGCTGATGTCAACGGTATAACTTATGCCTACCGCAGGAAAACGTACCTGAGAGAAAAACGTCCTTTATACGGACAAGTGCCTGTGCTATACAATATAGGCTTGCAGTATGCAGGAGAACGACTGGGAGCCAATATCGCCTTCAACCACTCGGGCTATAAAACCTTTACAGTAGGTCTGCAGCCTCATTATTCAGAAATG
The DNA here is from genome assembly GCF_035538455.1 of Chitinophaga sp. Taxonomy (GTDB): domain Bacteria; phylum Bacteroidota; class Bacteroidia; order Chitinophagales; family Chitinophagaceae; genus Chitinophaga. Next base: position 2,249 of record NZ_DATLKJ010000121.1, on the reverse strand, counting down.
GAGCGGCCACGCGATCAGGTAGATGTCCAATTAAGCTACAAATTCCTGAGGGATAAGAAACTACAGGTAAGGTTGAATATCAGTAACCTCACCAATAGTCCATACCGCTTTTTTATTAACGGAAAGAATACCTATAGCATAAAACCGGGTACTGAAATCATGAATATGCAGGAATGGTCTGATGTATATGAATGGAAAAATGGTTTTTCCCAAAAGTATGAGGAAGGGTATTATGAAGACACCCCAGATGGAAAGGCAAAAGTTCGTGTAGGCGATGCCGATACTTTTATCCGTAAGATAGGTGCTTCGTTTAGTCTCGCCGTATCCTACAATTTTTAACAGCAATAAACAAACGACATGAAAATAAATAAAACAAGCTGGCTTTTGCCCGGCATAGCGACATTTTTGCTGGCGGCCTGTAATAAAGACAACGATAATTTTCTCTACCAGGAACATGTATTACCCATTACCATCAGGGGATATAATGCTACGCAAGAGCCGCTGACGGTTAAAGTAGATACGATTACTTTATCAACGGCGCTGGAGGCATCATTTGCAGAATCCGGAGCGTTCACTTTCAAAGGGGACCAGGATGTAGTTAAATTGAATATCAGTGAAAAAAATACAGGGAAACTGGTGTTGGAGAAGGAATATAAAAAGGGAGATGACGCAGCTGCTTTAAGTTTTCTGTACATGGATGGCAAAGTAAGCGATATGCCTGAAAAACCGGCCGTAGTGGCTGATAAGATCAGTCTTGTCTATATGTTCATGCCGAATGTTACCAATTACAGTGAACCGGTGGATATTGTAATCGGTAAATATTTCGTAACGCCAAAGGTATTTGAAGAAATTACCCGGATCAGGAATGTGAAGCCGAATGAATTTAGCCAGGCAACAACGATTTCCACATTCACGACAGGCAAGCAGGACTATAATGGCGTAATGACCTCGGTGTCTTTTCAGGTAAGGATATATAAAGCGGGTACCAATAAGCCTTATGTGGATGGTACAGCATACACCTGGAATGACATTTCAACGAGTGCCCCCAAACCTGTGTCCTCTGCCGCTTCTTCTAAACTCTATATCTTCTCGGAGTTTCCCAGCGGAAGTTCGATGAGATTTAATACCCGTTTGGATTACTAAAAAATTAAACAGATTATGTCAAATATAAGATTACTCAGATTGCTTGTCCTTTTGATGATGTTTACTGCTTGTAATAAGGATGAAGAACTGATGAAAGCAGTTAACGTTGAAGTATGGGGCTACAATGTTGGTGATGCCGAACTGGAAACATCGATAGATACCACCGTTTACCGCGATTTCACTACGCAGCCCAATAAACCTGTTATATTTAGCAGAGTATATACCTATCCTCCTGCTAAAAAAGAGGTATTGCTGAAGATGAAAGATAAAACATCAGGTAAGGATGTGTTCCAGCGGCAGCTAACCCTTGGCACCAGCGAACTGGAACTGTTTTTTCCTTTTGTACTTATTAACGGAAACGAACTGAAAATAGAACCGGCTACTGCCGACCCTGCCACCAATAAACTGAGTTTCTATATTCATTATCCACAAAGTAATGATGCATTAGATATATTTCTGAAGAACGGCGCGGGACAAATAGTGTACATCGCTCAAAACGTAAAATCAGGCACCTGGATACATGCCAGTTATCTACCGAAGGAAGGCTTTAAAGATAAAGACAAACAATATACGCTGTGCTTTACCAAAGCTGGTACTACAGATAGCTGGTATTTTGAAGACGGTGAGGGTAAAAGTATGATTGATGAACACAGTTTAATGTTCCCCAAAAACGAAGAAAAAGGACTGGTACGCGCCTACTTTGTTACACCTGGTGCTGCTCAGCTCGAAGTAGCACGTTTATTCAAAAGGCCGAAAACAAAATAGTCACTTCCTGATTATAAAAGGTTTTCGAGGTGTGTGGCGATATCGCTGCACACTTTTTTTATTGCCTGAAGACCGTGTGCTGTCAATTAGGTCTTAACTACTTATTTTTGTATAGTTATGGCCAAATTGACTGACATGGATAAGCTTATTGTGTGTAAAGAAGAACTTAATTTGTTCATTCAAGTAAAAGATAGCAAATCTGGAATTGCAACAATAAAATGGACACTCAGTTAAGCTGCAATATTTAATTTGATTAAGTTTCTTTCGAATTCCGCTGGGGACAAGTATCCCAGGGCAGAATGTAATCTTTTTCGGTTGTACCAGATTTCTATATATTCAAA
>NZ_DATLKJ010000120.1:0-24414 GCF_035538455.1 Chitinophaga sp. | reverse complement strand
ACAGGAAGCCTAACGAGTTAGGGTATACGATTTGCTTAATGGGGGTGATCATATCTTTTTTCCCATAAGCCAGCAGGACAGATTCGATCTCGCCTATTCCGTCAACAGAGAGGATGGCAGCTTCTTCAAACGGCGCGGGGTAAAATGCAGAGGCAGCATGTGCTTTAGCATGTTCTACCCAATGGAACTGTCCTCTGAAGCCAAGCCGTTTTAATTTTTCAGGAACGGATAGCAGCTGGCTGCAGAAAAGATATTCACCTGCGGGCGTGCCCCAGTCGCCGGGAGTGGTGGGATCTTCCATGTTTGCATGGAGAGCGGCGCGGCGTTTGGGGTCAAAGGAATACGCTATAATGTCGATGTCGGCTAATGAGAGGTCAGCCATGCGGAGACATTCCATTATTGCGCCAATGGGGAGTTCGTCCGGATTGTCTATCTGTGCTGGTTTAGCATGTTTTATCCGGTTCAGTCGTTCTTCCTCTATGGAGGCGATGAGTTGTCCGTTTACCAGTAAAGAGGCCGCTGATTCGTGATATGCGGCATTAATACCCAGGATTTTAAATGACATGATGACGATGATTATAGATGACTAATTAGGGTGTGTTAATAAAATAACGGACATGGTAAGGCCTTACCTGCATTATACAGGATGGTACTTGTTATTGGCGGGCAAGGTTTAAAAAATGATGTACCTCATTGCAGTACAATGAGTGCCCTGTTTTTAAGAACAGGCAATAAGGTTCTGTTACCGGCAATGGCGGTGTTGCGGGTAATGTTAAGGGCAGTTCCTTTAATGGGCACTTAAATACGGCTGGTATGCAATGATGGTATGGTTACCTATCCGGTGGTTACTAGTGGCATGGTGTAAGCGGGAATAACGTTAAGAATCTGTATTTATAATACGAGCGAACTATACAGGGTATTAGCAGTACCTAAAGGAGAAGACCAGGTTTCATAAGTTTTATGTGTTCTTCTTGTCTGTATGTTTCCTTTGCTTCCTTTTCTGTATTTAAGCACGAGCATATGCAGATGTGTGACACCATCCCTGGCGGCTTCATCTTTCATAGCCTGAATGCGTTGTTCCTCTTCACCGAAGATGGACACGAATCTATCGACAAAGGAATTGTAGGTAATTGGCTGCTGATCCAGTATGATTTCGACGGCTGATCCGGGCAGATATTTTTCGACCAGTTCGTGTAACATGAATGCTTCCTGTTCATTTCCAGGCGCCATGGTTACCATTTGAAACACGCCGTTTTCATGCAGATGATTATCTACATCTTTAAGCAGGGAAGCTACAAATGTAAGTCCATAGATGCCTGCCGATGAATTGAAGTAGTAATCCATACCGGGAGGAGTGGGCTCAAAGGGAGGGTTGGACAGAATGAAATCAAACCTGGTGTTTGCAACGGGTGCGAATACGTCCTGTACATTACCGTCTTTAATTTCGAGTGCTGCGTCCAGGTTATTGAGCAGCGTGTTATAGCCACTGAATATTTTTGCCCTGGGGTTTATTTCCAGTCCGGTACAGTGTCTGGCTCCTTTCAGGAGGCAGAATATGCTTAATATACCGGAGCCTAATCCCACTTCCAGTATACGTGCATTTTTAATATCGGCCTGCTGTGTGTAGTCCATGAAGAATAACTGTTCCGGTTGCAGCGGGATGACCTGGTCTTTTTCTTTGTATTCAAAAGGGTCAGTCAGTACGGGAATGAAAAAATGTTCCCCGTAGTTTTTACGATAATCATTAAGTGCTGTGGTTACGTCAGCCTGTGTGACAACATCTCTGGCATGAATAATTTCAAACTCCTTTTCCCCTGGTGGCGCTTCTTGCTTTTCGGCCACGAAAAACATTGTTCTTCTGTTTAATCCTTGCATAGTATTTCCTGATTTAATTTAAACGATATTCTTTGGCATAAGTTACATAAGCATGATAAAATAATATTCCGGAACAGCAACAATTAATATATCCGTTAACGTTAGTAACAGGGTTGTAATCCTTCGGGTGGGATGAAGGGATTACAATGTGTTGAAATGAAAAGAATACCGTTTCGATGGAGAAACATTAATGCGATTTCACTTCTTTCAGTGTTGGTGTCGTATTCCGGTGACAGAACGATTCACATAAAAACTGCAGGAATGCATAGCTATTGATGCAGCCTGTGTTTGCAAGGATCAGTTTTTAATTTGTAAATGAATAAAGTACCGGTCAATCAATGGGATTGTACCTTTTAAATTTTGTTTACTATAGGTGTTGTGAAAAGTAAATGTAAATAGGCTATTTTGTCGATTTTTAACGGGCTTTACGTGATTTTGTAAATACTTTTGTAATTGTGTCACCAAAAGTAATATTTTTTTTAATTATTTCTAATCAAATTTTTTAGCTGCTATTTTTTTAATGTTACGGGGAGAACATATGTTTCAACGTATAAATATAGTTGTTGCCCGCAATTTGTATCAGTTTTCCTGCTTTTTGTATAAACATGCGCTTTTTTTGCGTCATAGCTTTACATTGTTAATCACCGGTATAAAATCTAACCGTCCGAGAAAAAATAACAGTGTTAGCAATGGGTATATCAGAACGTAGATTAAGACACAGAGAAGAAGTAAAGGCTAGTATCCTGCATGCTGCGAAACACCTGGTTAAAATGGAAGGATGGCAGGCGTTGTCCATCCGGAAGATAGCCGATGTCATAGAGTATAGTGTACCGGTGATTTACGAATATTTTGATAACAAGGAAGCCTTGCTGTTTGAACTCTCGCTTGAAGGGTTCCATCTATTGAAAAAAGATCTTGATACCGCTCTGGTATCCAGCGCTACACCGGAAGAGCAACTGAAGAAGCTTGCCGGCGCTTACTGGGATTTTGCCTTTAAAAACAGGGAGTATTATCAACTCATGTATGGGATAGGTATTCCTTGTTCCAGCACCGGAAAGTTGAAACCGGAGTTGAATATTTTCGGGCGGCTGATCGGCAATTCGATGAAAGACATAGATTCCCAGCAGAAGATGAGCGAGCATGAAATTGATTTCAGAACATCTCTGCTCTGGTGTATGCTGCACGGACTTATCTCCATTGTGATGATGCGTAATCCGGATGTGGATTACAAATTAGACAAAGAGGTAATGGAAGAAAGCATCTCCGCTTTCATTGCCTATCTGCGTGTTTTGCATTCCTTGTCCTGATGACCTTAGCAACTATATCAACTATATACTATTACTGTTCATGTTCAATTTCCAATACTATATGACTGTGGAGAAATATCAATTATACCGTTTAAATCCGATGCGGATACTGGCTGGGGGCCTGGTGATTTCTTTCATAACAGGGTTATACGGCTGCGCCGGGCATGCAGCTGTCAACAATGCACCGCCCTCCTTGCCTGTTGTTACGGTGAGTGCATTGCCAGCTGTCACCTACCAGGATTTTACCGCATCGATCGAAGGCAGCCGCGATATAGAAATAAGACCATTAGCAGATGGCTATTTAACTGACATCGCGGTTGATGAAGGCGCTTATGTACAAAAAGGGCAGGTATTATTTCGTATCGACAAAAGGCCTTACGAAGAGCAGCTTCACAATGCGGTGGCCAATTTGCAGGCGGCAAAGGCATCGCAGGAAAATGCGCAGATTAATGTTGATAAGCTGAAACCACTTGTGGCCGCCAAGGTGGTATCTGACATCCAATTGAAATCAGCCGAAGCGGTTTATCATTCTGCCCAGGCGAATGTATCACAGGCAGCCGCGCAGGTGGAAGCGGCACGTATCAATATTGGCTATACTACTATCACTGCGCCGGGTGATGGTTACATCGGCAGTATTCCCTATAAGACGGGAAGCCTGGTTGCGAAAGGCATGACAGGTGCACTCACTACCGTTTCTGTGACGAAGGAAGTAAGGGTTTATTTCTCTTTAAGTGAAACCGGTTTTCTGCAGTTTACGGAAAAATATGCGGGCCAATCTATCGCTGAAAAAGTAAGATCCATGCCCCCGGTGCAACTGGTGCTTGCAGATGGCAGCGTCTATCCTGAAAAGGGAAAGATAGAACTGGTAAAAGGGCAATTCGATAAAACAGTAGGCGCTATTAATTTCAGGGCGTCTTTCCCGAACGCATCAGGGACACTCAAAAGCGGCAGTACGGGTAAGATAAGAATCCCGACTACGTTGTCATCCGCACTGGTGGTGCCACAGGAGGCGACGTTTGAAATACAGGACAAAGTATTTGTTTATCTCGTTGCTGACAGCAACAAAGTAGTTACGAGGTCGCTCACTATTACGGGTAAAACGTCTAACTATTATTTTGTTGCCGATGGCGTAAAGCAGGGAGAAAGGATCGTGCTGTCTTCCCAATCTACCCTTTTAATGGGCGGACTGAAGGACGGGATGACTATTCAGCCGAAGATGGCTTCCATGGATAGCTTACTCAGAGCGAGACCTATTTAGTGGCCTGTTCCGGAAAATAATATTTATTTCTGCGGCTTGTCCGCTTACAATCTCATTTTATGTTACGAAAATTCATTGAACGTCCCGTATTATCTACGGTGGTGTCTATCATATTGCTTTCACTGGGGGCGATTTCGCTGATGTCTTTGCCCATCACTTTGTTTCCGGATATTGCGCCGCCATCTGTACAGGTAACGGCCAACTATCCGGGCGCCAACTCGGAAGTAGTAGCGCGCGCCGTGGCCACACCGATAGAAGAAGCTGTGAATGGTGTAGAGAACATGAGCTACATGACCTCTAACTCCAGCAATGACGGTAACTACACACTGACCGTTTATTTCAAGCAAGGTACCGATCCCGATATTAATGCGGTGAACGTACAAAACCGTGTATCAAAAGCCAACAGCCAGCTGCCTCAGGAGGTAATACAGGCGGGTATCTCCACACAAAAAGTGCAGAACAGTACGATTATGTTTGTGGGGTTGCAGGCTTACGATACCACTAAAGGTTACAACGAGCTTTTCCTGGAAAATTATCTCAGGATCAATCTCATTCCCCAGCTGCAACGTATTCCTGGTATAGCGCAGGCGCAGGTATTCAGCGCGAAGGATTATTCCATGCGTATATGGTTGAAACCCGAACGGCTTGCGGCCAATAATTTGTCGCCACAAGATGTGATGAATGCCATCAGAGATCAGAACGTAGAAGCTGCGCCCGGCAGGCTGGGACAGGGAAGTACCGCGTCGTTTGAATACATCATCAAGTATAAGGGCAAGCTGAATAAGAATGAGGATTATGAGAATATGGTGCTTAAGTCCAACAACGATGGCGGGGTACTTCGCCTGAAAGATGTGGCCCGCATTGAGTTTGGCGGATACAGTTACACTTCCACCAACAAGTTGAGCAATAAGCCTACGTCTGGCTTTGCGATTGTGCAGACGCCGGGCTCCAATGCCAACGAGATCCTGACGGAGGTGCAAAGGCAGTTGAAGGAGTATACGCCCAAGCTCCCTGTAGGCACCCGTTTTGAGATCATGTACAACGTCAAGAATTTCCTGGATGCCTCTATCGACCAGGTAAAAGAAACACTGATTATTGCCTTCATACTGGTAGCATTGGTTGTGTTTATTTTTCTGCAGGATTGGCGTTCTACATTGATACCCGTTATCGCTGTTCCTGTGGCGATCATCGGTACCTTTTTCTTCATGCAGCTGCTGGGCTTTACGATCAACCTGCTTACGCTCTTTGCACTGGTACTGGCGATAGGTATTGTGGTAGATGATGCCATCGTGGTGGTAGAAGCGGTGCACACCAAGATGGAGCATGGGCATATGGCGCCGAAAGAGGCTACCATCAGTGCCATGAGTGAGATATCCGGCGCTATCATTTCCATTACACTGGTGATGGCCGCCGTATTTGTGCCTGTAAGTTTTGTGCAGGGGCCGGCAGGAGTATTCTATAAACAATTTGCTTTTACGATCGCTACTGCTATTATCATATCTGCCGTGAATGCATTAACGTTAAGCCCTGCGTTGTGCGCGCTGTTGCTGAAAAACCATCACAGCCACCCGGAAGAAGAAAAGAAAGGCGGCATGGGTAAACGTTTCTTTACCGCCTTTAACACCGGCTTCAATGCTATGACGGCGAAGTATGTCAGCAGTATAAAATTCCTGCTGAAGAACAAGTGGGTAGCCATTGCGATCCTCGTGCTGGTAACATTGGGAAGTGTGGTACTGATGAAAAACAGTCCTACCGGATTTATCCCGAATGAAGACCAGGGCTTTGTTTTATCGGTAGTGCAAACACCGGCCGGCAGCTCACTGGACAGGACCACCGCTGCTACGGCACAGATCAGTGAAATCATCGATAAAGATCCTGCGACAAACGGGTCCTGGGTGATCAACGGGTTTAACCTGATCACCTTTGCTACTTCTTCTCCGCAGGCAGCCATCTTTTCCCGGCTCAAACCTATTAAAGAGAGAGGGGCTGTTAAGGACCCGGATGTTATTGCCGGTGGTCTTATCGCAAAAACAGGACAGGTGCATGATGCGATGACCGTGTTCGTTAACTTCCCCACCGTACAAGGTTTCGGTAATGTGAGCGGTGCAGAATTCACCTTACAGGACAGGGGAGACGGGTCATTACAGCAACTGGCAGGGACGGCATGGGGCTTTATTGGTGAGCTTACCAAAAGAAAAGAGATCGCCACAGCGTTTACTACTTTCAATACCAGCAACCCGCAATACAACCTGGAAGTAGATGATATCAAGGCTAAACAACTCGGTATATCCATCAGCGACCTGATGAACACATTGCAGGTTTATTATGGCAGCAGCTTTGTTACCGACTTTAACCGCTTTGGTAAATACTACAGGGTGATGGCTCAGGCGGATGTATCTTACCGGATGGATGAAAGTTCTTTAGATGGTATTTATGTGAAGAACAATTCAGGCGCGATGGTGCCGGTATCTACCGTTGCCAAATTTGTGCGTACGTACGGCCCGGAAGTGGTGACCCGTAACAACCTGTACAAGGCGGTACAGATACAGGTGATCCCCAAACCCGGTTACAGCACCGGCGATGCGATCAAAGCTATCCAGGCCACTGCCAAACAATCACTACCGGCTTCATATGGATACGAGTTCACGGGCATCAGCAGGGAGGAGATCAGGGCAGGTAACCAAACCGTGTTTATCTTCCTGCTCAGCGTATTCTTTGTGTATTTCCTGTTAGCGGCTCAATACGAAAGCTATGTGTTGCCGTTGGCCGTGATCCTCACTGTTCCCACCGGCTTGTTAGGTGTGTTTGCATTTATTGGTTTTGGCGGCGTACAAAACAATGTGTACGTGCAGGTGGGTTTGATCATGTTGATAGGTCTGATTGCCAAGAATGCCATTCTGATAGTAGAATTTGCGGTGCAGCGGCGGCGGGCGGGCCGTACCCTGACGGAAGCCGCACTGGAAGCTGCAAACCTGCGCTTACGGCCGATACTCATGACATCCTTTGCATTCATAGTGGGTATGCTCCCGCTGATCTTTACACAGGGAGCTTCTGCGCAGGGTAACCATTCCATTGGCTGGAGTGCGGTGGGCGGTATGCTTTCCGGTGTGGTGCTGGGTATATTCCTGATACCGGTATTGTTCGTTATTTTCCAGTATATGCAGGAAAAGATATCTGCCAGAAAAGCCGCTTCCATACAGGCTCCGCAGGTGGCAGTGGAATCATATAATTAATCAAGACAAGTATAAAATCTGAATAATGGACCGCAAAGATCATCTGCGTTACCTGCTGTTAGTTCCGATAGCAGTCACCATCATTGCCTCCTGCAAAGTTACCCGTGACTATCAGCGCCCGGACCTGCAGTTCCCGGCGCAATACAACGGTGTCAGTTACAGTGATACCTCATCTGTTTCTGATATGCCGTGGAATACATTTTTTACGGAGCCGGCCTTGCAGGCGCTGATAGCAAAAGGTATCGCACACAATAACGATATGCTGACGGCATTGAAGAACATCGATATCGCCGATCAGCAATTGAAACAGGCAAAATTATTCTGGACACCGCAGGTAAGCGGGCAGGCCGGATATCAATACAACAGGCCTTCTGCCAACAGTCTCAATGGCTCCTTCCTGCAAGGAAAGAACTATTTCCAGGATCACCAGGTGACGCTTAACCTCACCTGGGAGCTGGGAATATGGGGGAAGATAAGACGACAGAAAGAAGCGGCAGCAGATCAATACCTGCAAACCTATGAAGCTAAAAAAGCAGTACAGACGACCGTTGTATCCGATATTGCCAAAGGTTTTTATAATCTGTTGATGCTGGATAAACAGCTGACCATTACCAGAGAGAACCTGGTATTGAGTGACAGTACGCTACAGATTACGACGTTGCTGATGAATGCAGGAACTGCCAATGTTACGCAGTTATCCATCGACCAGGTAAAGGCGCAGCGTGAAGGCATTGCGGCCCGGATACCGCTGCTGGAGCAAAACATCATACTTCAGGAAAACGCCTTGCAGTTGCTCACGGGCGCTTATCCTGGCGAGATTGCGAGAAGTGTGAAGCTGACAGATATGGCGGCGCCACAGAGCGTACCGGCGGGCTTGCCTGCTACCATCGTCAGCCGCCGGCCGGATGTCCGAGCTGCAGAGCTGGACGTGATGGCTGCCAACGCCCGCGTAGGTGTGGCGGCGGCTGATATGTATCCCAAGCTCACCATTACGTCAGGTATTGGGTTTGAGTCACTGCGCGCCAGTGATTGGTTTAAACCGGCGTCCTGGCTGGCCAATGCGGCAGGAGGCATTGTGCAGCCCATCCTTAACAAGCGGCAGTACAGAACGCAATATGAAATAGCGAAGTTGAATCGTGATAATTCAGCCATCGCGTTCCGGCAATCGGTGCTGCGCGCCGTAGGCGAAGTGTCTGATGCACTTGCACAGATAGATAAACTGAAAGAACAAGAACGGGCAACCTACATACAGTCTGCTGATCTGCACCGGGCCATTGAACATGCGCTCCTGCTATACCAGGGAGATATGGCGAACTATCTGGAAGTTATTACCGCACAAAGCAATGCTTTGCAAGCGGACCTCGGACTTGCCAATATCCATAGTAACCTTTTAACTGCTGTTGTAGAATTGTACAGGAGTACAGGAGGAGGTTGGAAATAGCAGAACGACAGTGTAACAGTTGTAGGTTTTTTATATGTCGGGCGGCTGTTTTGACGGCCGCCTATTCTCATAAAAAGCAACATATAAATTTCATTCACGCATTTGTCCTAATTTTAACAGGATAATATGTCATATCGTCAATCAATTTTGTTTTATGGCAGACCGTACGAACATAACAGAACTCTTTCTATTAAAAGGCGAGGAACCTCCTGAAAATCCTCTTTTGGTACTGAAGCCTTCTACACCGGATACCACTTGTAACCTGGGAACTATTACCATGGGTTATTATTCTATGTGTCTTAACAGGCATAAGTCAGGCGAGATGAAATACGGCCGTACCAGGTACGATGCCAAAGGAGGAGGACTATTTTTTATGAAACCAGGGCAAACTGTTGCCAATGAGAATATCGTGACAGAGGGTGATGGGTTTTGTTTGATATTCCAGGAAGAATATTTATATGGTCATCCCTTGCATGCGGAGATCAGGAAGTACCGTTACTTTGAATATGACATCAATGAGGCGCTGCATTTGTCTCCCCAGGAAGAACAGACGATGATCAGGATATCGAAAGACATTGAAGCGGAATACAACGCCCAGGATGACCTGTCCCGGGAAATTATCCTGGGCCATATCGCTTCTCTTCTCAGGTATAGTCAGCGTTTCTACAGGCGGCAGTTTATCGACCGGGTGGATCACTCCGGCAAAGTAGCCAGCCGCTTCCATCAGCAGCTGTCGGGTTATTTTGAAACAGGCCTTTCTGCCACGCAGGGATTACCTTCTGTAAAATATCTTGCAGAACAGTTGCACGTTTCGCCTCATTATCTCAGCGATGTACTTAAACAGGAAACCGGGAAAACGGCATTAGAATTAATTCATCTGTTCCTGATCTCGGAAGCCAAGAATTTGCTGACAGGCACGGACCTGTCTATTTCAGAAATCTCCTATAATCTGGGTTTCGAAAACCATCCTTATTTCTCCCGTCTCTTTAAACGTATAGCGGGGCTGACACCCAACGCGTTTAAAAATAATCTGACGAACTGGAAAAAAGACAATGAGGTTTCATACGGCCACCGGCTGTATGAGCAAGCGATGAATGGATAAAGTATGTTGGGTAAACCCTCTTCGCCAGTTCTGGCCTGCAACCTGGCAAAAACTAAATAGAAGCTTGAATCAATGCGAAAAACCAATATTAATTAAAGTGAGCAGTATAACAATAATCAGAGACAGAAGAACGGCATATTCGACTGCTAATGAGAATACCATATGATAGTTTTTAAGTTATAGATGCAATTCAACTTTATAGAACAAATCAAATAAAAATTAGTTGTCCTGGTGGCGAACTTTCTTTTTATCTATGGTCATTGGGGCTGCTATGGGGAACGCCCTGATTCTAGGCTGGCAAAAATTGGTATAGTTTTGACTGGTGAGATCGGATTTCGTTGCTTTCTTATGGTGGATTGGTTGAATAAAGAATATCCCCTTAACCCCAACGGCAATAAAACGTTGAGATTTCATCAGCCTCTGGTCTGCAATCTCGCAAAACTAAATAAGAGTGTGATTCAAAACATTGCTAATTCCAATGACTAACCCAAGAATAAGTATAGTAAGAATAAACAGATATTCTACTGCTATTACGAGTAACATATGATAGTTTTTAAGGTATAGGTGTAATTACACCCATTATTATAGAACAAATCCAATCGAAATTAGTTGCCTTGGTAGCGGTTTTTTCTTTTATCTATGGTCATTGGAGTTGCTACGGGATTAGAAACAGAAGGCCTTGATTCCAGGTATCTTCTTTTTCACATGCAATTGACCTGCAACCCGGCGGAACTAAATAGAATTTTGAATCGAGGTAAAAAGGCCAGTAGCGAAAACTATCACTATTAGCGCAAGAGATGACACTAAAACAATGAGATATTCAATCGGTAATACGAGTAACATATGATAGTTTTTAAGTTATAGGTGCAATTCGGCTTGTTATGATAGAACAAATCAGATCATAATTAGTTGCCTTAGTAGCGGTTTTTTCTTCTATCTATGGCTATTGGGGCTGCAACAGGATTACAAACAGAAGATCCTAATTTCGGGTATATTCTTTTTCACATGCAATTAACCGATCTGTCTTCAGTTGAGTTCTTGCAGCATGTAGAGGAAACACTCCGCAATTTTGACTGTCAGACCTATCCATGTGAGCATATGCCCAGGGCCGACTGGCAGCAATTGGTGCGGGCGGGTGTTATGCATCCTATCATTCCCCGTGTATACGGAGGCAGGGAAAGTCATGAAGAAATGGGGCGGGTCATGGAAAGAGTGGCTTACTATAATCTGTCGCTTGCTATGTATGTTGTTACGCAGAGTGTAATCATCGGCCGCAATGTTGTCGTTTTTGGGAGCGACGCCCTGCAAGAGGAAGTGTTTACGGATATTCTTATAAACGGCGCGCTGATGGGTTTTGCTGTGCTCGATCCAGATGCAGCTTCCGGCGTTTCCACTATGAAGACCCTGTACGAAACTGTAGAAGGAGGGTATCATATCTACGGACGCAAACACTGGCAGGAATTCAGTACAACAGCTGACTGGTGGCTGATTGTAGCGAAAGACAAAAACGGCGGTATAGCGGGCGACAAAATGGACCTCTTTGTTCACAGAACAATTGACGGAGGCTGGCGCAATACGGAAACATACATACCACTGGGCTTACGACTTATTGATTTCGGGTTGAATGAAGCCGATGTATTTGTGCCCGAATACAGAAGACTGAGCATCCGCCATCTCAATTTTGAAGGAATACTGAATCTCATAGGGAGCTCCTGGTCGCAATTTGCTGCCATGGGTGCCGGTTTTTTACAACGTGTTTATGAATCCGCTGTCTTATACGTTACGCAAAGACAAACACGCGCAGGCACGTTGTACGATCTTGGTTACGTGCGTTACAGGCTGAGGGTTATAGCAGCCAGCCGGGATATATGCCGGGTATTGTTCTATTACATGCTGAACAAAACAGATATAAGAGAACCCCTGATTGCGGACCTTTTCATACAACAGGCAACAAAAACATTATGCGCAGACCTGATGTTCACCGGCGCCAATCATTACCTGGAACTCTGCGGAGCGGAAGGCTACCGTACCGGAGCTAAGACAAACTTCGCCGCCACCGCGATGTCAGATGCGCGGGCATTCAGCATACTTGGTGGCGCAAACGATCTGCTGTGCGCGATGCTCACCCAATATTGCCTGCGTGCAACCAAGCCTGCATCTGACGCTCCTTTTCATGATGTAATCAGACAGTTTTCACATACTACCCATGCCGCTGATCTCATCGGGGATAAACAGGAACTATTAGGGAAACAACCAACAGGCAATCTGGAGCAGGTAGTATATGGCAAAGTACTGGCCCGCCTGTTTGCAGCATCATTGATTAGAACCTTTGGCAGGGAAGCGGGGCTTTCCGGAGAGGAACAGACTGTTTCTATCTCACGTTGTAAAACAGAGATCGATGCGGAACTCGATGTCTTAACTTTCAGCCCGGACTAAAAGCAGTCGTGAGCAGCATTCCTTTTTCGCTAATTTCAACAAAAGAATTCGACATATGAAATGTTATAGCAGCACTGCACACTAATTTTATAATGAACAGAGTGTCCAATCTTATGAAGAATTAAGCGTCCAATTGAACGAGGAGATATAGTAAAGCAACGATGTCATGAACATTCCTGAAACATTGTTGAATTCCTGGCGGGAAAAACACCATTTCTAAGAAATACCCTGAACCCAATTTACCAGGAAGGGTAATACATGATGTATACAATTGTGATCAGCTAATGATTATCGCTACGGCGATTGCACAGATCTCATGTGGTAAACGGTATCATGGGAGCACAGCATCTCATGCTCAACCATACTGCATACTTCGCTGAATGTTCAACAGCTTCACAAACACAGGCCAGTTGGAATCAAACGATGTACAACTGATCATACACCGACATAAATATAACGGCTCATAAGTTCTATGGTTGGAATCAAACGATACACAACTGATCATTGGCAATGCAGCAATATGTACCACTTACACGAGGAGTAATAGTAAGGCAAGGACGTCATGAACATTCCTGAAACATTGTTGAATTCCTGGCGGAAAACACACCATTTCTAAAAACTACCCCGAATCCGATTTACCGGGAAGGGCAATATGCACCATTGATCATTGGTAGTGCAGAAATAGGTACTACCCGGATAATCCGGGTGACGACACTGCTATCGGCTGTTACAACGGCAACTCAAGGTCTCCTGACGCCTTTATTCCCTGGACGACGGAGAAGAGACGCTGGTATCATTTATAGTAATCACATCGCAGACCTTATAGAAAATATCTTCATCATTAAAGCACGCTGACACATGAAAAAGATCACTGCTGCCATTACAGCTGTAGGGGGATATGTGCCCGATTATGTTCTGACGAATGCAGAGCTGGAACAGATGGTGGACACCTCAGATGATTGGATTACTGCACGTTTTGGAATCAAGGAACGGCGTATCCTGAAAGGGATGGACAAAGGAACCTCCGAACTATGTACTCCTGTAGCGCTGGAAATATGCCGCAGACGTGGCATACAACCGGAAGAGATCGAAGTGCTGATCCTCTCCACCGCCACACCTGACAGGATCACTCCTTCTACTTCCCTGATCGTGATGAGTAAGATAGGAGCGAGTAATGCGTGGGGGCTGGATATCAACGCAGCCTGCTCCGGCTTCCTCTGTGGTCTGAACATTGGCGCCAGCTTTATAGAGAGTGGGCGTTACCGGAACGTGATGGTGATCAGCGGGGATAAAATGAGTGCGGTAGTTGATTATAAGGACCGGACCACCTGCGTTCTCTTTGGCGACGGCGCCGGCGGCGTGCTCCTGGAACCGAGTGAAGGAGGATTCGGCGTAATGGATGTTTTGTTGCGTAGTGATGTGAGTGATATAGATGGGCTGCACATCAAGGCCGGAGGTTCTGCCCGTCCTGCTACCAGTATTACCGTAGATAACAGGGAGCATTTTGTGCAGATGAATGGCAAGACTGTTCTCAAATATGCTGTTCCTGGTATGATCCAGGTTGTACAGGATATCCTGCATCGCAACCAGCTGAGTGTTGCAGACCTTGACTGGCTCGTGCCGCATCAGGCCAATAAACGCATCCTTGAAATTGTGGCCCGCGAACTAGGCATCCCGCTGGAGAAGGTAATGATCAATATAGACAGGTACGGTAATACGTCCGCGGGGACAGTGCCTCTCTGTCTCTGGGATTACCGCGACAAACTTAAAAACGGAGATAAACTGATATTGGTTTCCATCGGCGCCGGCTTTATCTGGGGAGCGAGCTATGTGCTTTGGGGAGCGGACAATTATTACAAATAATCAAGCGTGAATAATTATGAAAAAGGTAACAGCAGCGATTACGGCGGTAGGCGGTTATGTACCGGATTACGTGTTGACGAATAGTGAACTCGAGACCATTGCACAAATCTCTGATGAATGGATTGTATCCCGTTCTGGTATCCGGGAACGACATATTCTGAAAGGAGAGGGGAAGGCGACCTCTGATCTTTGTGTTCCCATAGCACAGGAAATCTGCCGCAAACGAGGTATTTCTCCTGAAGAAGTGGAGGCGATCATAGTAGCGACCATTACACCGGATATGCCTATGCCCTGCACTGCAAATATCGTGACGGATAAAATAGGGGCCTGTAACGCCTGGGGGGTTGACGTAAATGCTGCCTGCGCAGGCTTTCTTTATGCTATGGACATAGGCGCCCGCTTTATTGAAAGCGGTCGTTACAAAAATGTCATGATCATTGGGGCGGATAAAATGAGCGCTATTATCGACTATACAGACAAAACCACCTGTAGTATCTTCGGTGATGGCGGTGGTGGCGTACTGCTGGAGCCCAACGACGAAGGCTATGGAGTGCTGGACAGTATTCTGCAGACAGATGGAAGCGGATGGAAACATCTCAATATAAAGGCGGGTGGCTCTGCGCGCCCTGCCAATGCAGATACGGTGGCGGAGCGGGCACATTACGTGTACATGAACGGAGGTACCATCTATAAACATGCAGTTACTCAACTGGAAAAAGTGGCGAGGGAGCTGTTGAGCAGAAACCATCTCAGCATTGACAATATTTCCTGGCTTGTACCACATCAGGCTAATAAACGCATTGTAGACGCGGTATCCCAACAACTGGGTATCGACGCTGGCAAGGTAATGCTGAATGTGCACAGGTACGGTAACACTACAGCTGGCACATTGCCGCTATGTATCTGGGATTATGAGAAGCAACTGAAGAAAGATGATAAGCTGGTACTGGTTACTTTCGGCGCGGGCTTTATGTGGGGTAGCAGCTATATTAAATGGGCTTATGATGGCAGTTAGGTCAATGACAAAGATACCCGCCGTCAATAGGGTAGTAGGCGCCATTTACAAAGGAGGCGGCAGGACTACATAACCATAACACCAGCTCCGCTACTTCCGCTGCTTTTCCGAAGCGGCCCAGCGGATGCCGGGGTAATAGGAAGTCCAGTTGTTCTTTGGTGAAATTATTATCTACCATAGGTGTTTCGATGATGGCCGGCCCCACGACATTAATACGAATACCGCTTGCGCCATATTCCAATGCTGCCGTTTTGGTAAGACCGATAATGGCATGTTTGCTGGCAGCATAAGCGCTGATCCCCGGAAAAGTGATCTGACCAGCAATGGAGGCCATATTTACAATCACTCCCTGTCCCTGGAGGAGCATAGCTTTCAACTGATATTGCATGCAGTAGAACGTACCGTTCAGGTTTACGTTGATGATATGCCGCCACTGATCATGGTCAAAATCTGCAACGGGTACAGTTGGGTAAAAGGCCCCTGCATTATTACAGGCGATGTCCAAACGGGAGAATGTTTCGATGGTGCGGTTTACCAGCATGGCGCATTCCTCTGCGCTGCTAATGTCTGCTTTTATGAAAACAGCGGCGCCGCCGTTGTCGTTAATTTCTTGTACTACTTCTTGTCCACGGATTTCATTAGTCCCGTTCACCACTACTTTGGCGCCTTCTCTTGCGTATGCGATTGCAACACTCCTGCCTATGCCAGAAGTGGCGCCTGTTACCAACGCAACCTTGTTTTGTAACTGATTCATAGGGCACACTATTGGGATGATACAAAGATACAATAAAGGGGTGTAAGGAGCCTTCAGTGGAGATATGCGCGAGATGAGAGAACCGGGATAGTTATTATGCGCAAAAGAGTAAAGCGTCTACGGGGTACAAACGTGCAAAAGAGACGGAGGGTTGTAGGGTATAGTACCTAACTCTCAAAGCTATAAGGCTTTGCAGTTGCATTAACTGGCGGTCCGAGACCTGGAAGGAACTATCAGGGACGGAAAGAGAGAGCCGTAATTGCCGCAATACAAACCATGATAATCAACATTAACATTACGAAGTATTCGAGTGTTGTAGGGAGTGTAGGGTGTAACATGTGGTATTTTTTTAAAGTTATAGATTACATTTTTTATCACTTTACCCTGTTATTTATATAACAGATCAAATAAAAAATGGTTGACCGGATGATAAACTAATATCAGGCTGAATAAGCGTACACTTCCTTTAAAGATTAAGTGAAGCAATTAGAATAATTCCGGACAGAATTGCGGTACCTTTATGGTAAATTGTGAGCTATGATAACCAGTGTTGAAGTGTTTAAAAAGATCAGGGAGATGAGCCAGCGAACACTTAACCCAAGCCATCGCATTTTTTTGCAAGATATTGCTGAAGAGCTTTGCGTATCTTCTGATCCTTTGCTCGTGTTGCTCACCGAACTGGAAAACAGAGGACTGATAAAAATTCACCATACGGCTGTTGTTGCTGTTAGTCTTACACAATATGGCGCTACGCATGATAATCCGCCCGGTGGTTTCAAAAGTGAAGGTGGTTAATGTTTGTTACAAAATTGGAAGTTACTTTTGTAAAAGTCTGCTGTTTAATAAATAATTTGCAATATCAACAATAATAGCTATCTTTCAACTGATATTGGTTTTCTGCCATTGCCTTCTCTGATCTGCAAACTATTCTCTCTTCAGTTTCTGCGTCTCAGTTACCAATCTTTATCTTTTAAATTAGTATTTATGAACATTTTCGTAGGAAATCTGAGCCATCAGGTGTCAGAGAAGCAGTTGCATGACCTGTTCGCGGAATTTGGTGTGGTTAAATCGGTGAAGATTGTCACAGATAACTATACCTGGCGACCTAAGGGGTTTGCATTTGTTGAAATGGAGGAACGGGCAGCGGGTGAAAAGGCCGTTGAAATGCTCCATAACACGCGTGTGTTTATGCAATCTATTGTGGTAAATGAAGCGCATCCGAAAAACAGTCAGTCTGAAAATTCATCTTCCAGGTACAACAAACCCTATTAACATGGTTCACTGCTTTTGCGGCTAATGATAACGTTGCCGATTCTCAGGGGTGGCTTTTTCTTTTGACTATCATCGTACTCATTTATATGCTGGATACTTTTCGGTATACTCCAGATGCAAGTGTTATTTGTAACCGAATTTGTTTTTGATAACTGTAATAAGAAGGGGCTGTTCTGCTTTGCGGAAACAGCTCTTTTTTATTACAGTTATCTTTATAGATAGCGTGTGTATTCAGGATTTGACAGCTACCGGCCTGGTTATGGTAATAATGCCCAGCCAGGCAAACAGCCGTATTACCGGATATACAGGATCTATCTCATGCCAGCGCTTACCGAAGTTAATAGCTGACGGATATTTGTGGTGATTGTTATGGTAAGATTCTCCCAGCATCAGGATGTCTATGCTGAAAAGATTTTCTGATGTGTTTTTAAGTATGTAGTTCTTATAGCCATATTTATGCGCAAACCAGTTAATGATAGCTCCATGAAACGCGCCCATCGTTATTACTACCGGCAGCAACAGGTATAACCAGGGAGATGACGCGAATAATACAAATATAAGGGCATATAGCAGCACCCATAAAAGCCTCGATAAGCCTGAATTGGCCCAGCGATCGAACTTATCCCACTCCGGAACATTTCTGGTGAATTTTGTTTCCACATCTAAAGTGCCTTTGAATATGCTCCGGTATATGCTTCGCGTGCGCCACATCATTGCGAATATATGTTTTGAATAGGATGGTGAATGCGGATCCTTTTCGGTGTCTGTATAAGCATGGTGTAACCGGTGCATTACGGCATATGCTCTGGGACTCATATATGAAGAACCTTGGGTTACATATGATGTAATAAAAAAGAAACGTTCCCAACCTTTACTCATGGAGAAAGCGCCATGGGCTGCATACCTGTGCTGGAAGAAGGTTTGGCAAAACAACGACAGATACCATAAGGCAATAAAAAAGACTATGATAACCATGAATAGATTGATTAATGAAGAAATAGAGAGGAGATGGCGATAGTTGCGAAAAATGAGAAATCTACAGTACCACGACAGTTGAGGTGGGAGATGTGAAAATCAGATATTCACCAGCTAAGTACCACAAAGGTATTCATTTTAATGTTAAGGTGGTGGTAAAATAAGTTGTCAGGCAATGCGCTGGAAAGCGCTATCTTCAGGTATTCATGGTTGTGTACAGCCATCTCTGACAATGATGTCGGGGATAAACCGGATATGGTACAACATGTGTTTCTCCCCATCAGTTAGTTTTGGCGCCGGTGCGGTGCTGTCTGTTATCGGTATTGCTGCTGCCAGCAGTGCGCGTACCACACCTCAAAGAGTATTGGCAGCCGTACCGTTGCTTTTCGCGTTGCAACAGTTCACTGAAGGAATTGTATGGATGTCGTTGTTGTATCCTGCGTGGGAATACTGGAGAATGGCCGCCACTTATGCCTTTCTTATTTTTGCACAGATCATCTGGCCGGTATTTATACCGTACTGTGCGTTGTTGTTTGAAGATAACAACACGCGTAGAAAAGTCATTGTCATTACACTGTTTGCCGGTATTGCGCTGGCGGCCTATACAGGTATTTCGCTTTGCCTGCATACACCTGTTGCAGTAGCGGAGGCACACCATATCCGGTATGTTCTTGAATTTCCACTTGCGCGTAAGTGGTACTACGGCCTGATCTATTTTATTCCAACTATTCTGTCGCTGTTACTGTCTTCGAAGAGATCACTGCATTGGCTGGGTTATCTGTTGCTGGGTTCTTATTTGTTCAGCAGATTGTTATTCCATTGGTATGTCATATCTGTCTGGTGTTTTTTTGGAGCAGTTATCAGCATGGTGATCCTTGGAATGATATTGGAGATGAACAGGAAATCAAAAGTGGCATAATGAGGGAAGTACCATATTAATGGTTTACATTTTCTGAGATTGTTAATATCATTGAAATACTGGTTAACTTATAACAATTTTGCCTGTGAGAGATGTTGTAATATTACATAGTCACGCGAAGTGTTAACTGCTAAATATTATTTGAGCCATGCCAGCGCGATATTAAAAATAACCATTTCAAGCACCAATAACCATTTCAAGTACTGATGAATAACGGAAACGGCCCTCCATAAGAAGGGCATATGCTAATCTATTGGCCCTTCAATAGCTAATATACAAACAGTATTCTTTGTACGCATTACGCTGCGGCGTAATGGTTTTCCCATACAATCTCATCAACAGTATTACTCTTATTGTTGGTATGGGTATGTCATGGCGATTACAGCCCTGTTTTTTTTACCACTTAAATAAAGTACAACATGAAAAAGCAAACATTCAAGAAACTCAGCCTGAGTAAAATGAAAATTGCAAGCCTCAGCATCGATGCGCGGGAAGATTTAAAAGGCGGTACCGGTACCGGCCCTATTGGCGCTCCAGGTGGCCCTAGCCAGGGTTATCCAACAACAGGTCCTGTTGGCCCAACGCCTCCGGCCGGATATCCCTGCCAGATCAGCAACGGTACTGTTGCTCCTTGCTGCCCTATCTGATGATAGCAGTAGATTAAACCTTATCAGCGCAACTAATCACCGTGGGGGATTAGTTGCGCTGGATTGTTATGACTATAAAGAAGAAACCATTACGCGTACTATCTATGAAACCTAAATTTCATACTACAGCACATCATTACACTATTAATTTAGTGATTCATTTACTGGGTCTGCACAATATTAATATGGGCAGCTTAAAAGTACGGACTGACCTGTATGAGAAAGCGACATTCCCGGAAATATCTATGCAGGATATAAGCATGGAATTACAGAAATGGGGCATCCGGCATGCGTTGAAGACGGCCCCTGACAGCATTACAGACGCTACTGTTTTCCCTACGATCGCTTTTATCCGGGTAGGTGAGCAGGAGGGATTTTCAATAATAGAAAAGGTGGAAGCGCAACAGGTGTACTTGTTGAATCCGTTTACAGCTGCTGACAGTTATGCTGTGAGTGAATTAACCGTGTTGCAATACCTGGACATAAAAGAAATTGTCATTGATGAAGCATTTTGTGAAGTGTGCATGCAGGAAGATTTATCTGCAAGGGAGGCATATGCTGACACCATTTTTGCGGTGGAGGATTTTTTCTCGGAAGAGGAATGTGATTATATGATTGATTATTGCGAGCAACATAATCTGTTTAACAGAAGCATGACCGGGGCTGCGGATGGTACTAACATGATAGCGGATACCAGAACCAGTTATTCGGCATTTATCGCTACCAGCAGGCAAGATCCATTATTTAACGGTATCGTGGAACGGGCGGCCGAATTGTTGGAAGTGGATAGCAGCCGTATTGAAGATTTACAGTGTGTACGTTATGGAGAAGGACAGGAGTACAAACCACATTTTGACTCTCACGAGATAGGGTTGAAACGTAAGGCTACGATTTTAGTTTACCTGAATGATAGCTTCGAGGGAGGGGAAACGATATTCCCGGAAATAGGCTTTAGCGTATTTCCCAAGAAGGGAATGGCTTTGTCTTTTATAAATCTGGATGAAGAGGATAAAGACCTGATTTATTCCCTGCATGGAGGCGCACCTGTAACAGCGGGTATAAAATTCGCCTGCAACATATGGATCCACATATAATACAAATCATGTGTATTGAATCGTAGGGTAGTGCAACATCGTATCAGTGAAGTAATACAAGAGAAGATTATCATGAAGCGCATAATGCTTGTTGGCGGATGTTTTGTCCTGCTACTGTAATGACATTTCATGTAGTGGAAAATACCTTCACGCGCGATATTATTTTAATACGGAGCCACAAAAAACCTAGATTCATGTACGACACAAACGATATCATCCGGGCGTTGACGGATGATATATATCTTCCCTCAGATATTACTATAACAGGCCGCTTTGATACAGCTGTGATGATGAATCCGGCGTCCATTTTTATCACTGGTGTTACAGGGTTTATCGGCATATACCTGCTGGCTGATTTGCTGCAACAGACGAATGCACGTATGTATTGTCTCATTCGTTCAAGAAATGAAAAGACCGCGATAGAAAAGCTGGAGGGGCTTTTCCGTGAACACCATATCTCACTTCCGGAAATTATGAAGAGCCGCATTGTGCCGGTATTGGGGGATCTTTCGAAGCCTTTGCTGGGATTGGATGCTGAGCGGTTCGATCAGTTGTGCAAGACAATTGATGTGATCTATCATTCCGGTAGCGCCGTGAATTTTCTGACACCCTATGCGGACATCAGAAAACCCAATGTGAATGGCTTGCGCGAGATCATCAGGCTGGCCGCCTGCCACAAATTGAAATGCCTTTCCCTGTTGTCTACGATTTCTGTCAGCAGCTGGGGGCATATTTATGACGACAGGAAGGTGTTGCTGGAGGATGATGATATTTACAGGCACCTGCAGGCCGTAGCGGATGATAATGCTTATGTGCAAAGCAAATGGGTGATGGAGCAGATAGCTGCATTGGCCGCTTCCAAAGGATTGCCGGTTATACTGTACAGAATCGGTAATTCTATGTGTCATAGTAAAACCGGTGTGAGTGCTTTGGGAAACTGGTGGAGCATGCTGGTGAAAGGTTGTATACAAGCCGGCAGCTTTCCTGACATGCCTACGCTCAGGGAGGACCTGACTACCGTGGATTATATAACCGCTGCCATTACGCATATTTCCCGGCAGCCGGCTGCACCAGGTATGAAGTTTAATATCCTGCATATACAGGCTAACAATATTACGCTTACCGCATTCTTTGCGTTGCTGAACAGCCACTTTGATATGGGGCTGCGACAAGTATCTCTGGAGGAGTGGGTGTCGCAGATCCGCCAGGACAGCAATAACATCTTATATCTGATGTTGCCGCTGATCACGGAAAAGGCGAGTAATGGGATGACCTCTATAGAGCTGCATGAAAACGGTTACCTGCATGATTGTTCGAATCTGACCGCTTTCCTGAAGGACAGCTATATCAAGGAGCCGGTGTTCACCCGGGAGTTGTTGTCTGCTTACCTGGCCGGGATGGATGTGATGGTGGATGCGTGATTACCAGGGGAGTGACGCATGGTCATGGCTGGTTTAAACGAAGAAAGCCCTGTACACTAAGATATACGGGGCTTTCCTTGTTTCAGTATATTATCGTTTTCTCTTTTTATACTTGATTACATACACTAATTCTGATTTTATGGTCGTTATATCTCCCTGCTCCAGTGTGGTGGTCTTCGCCATCTTGCCCGTCAGGATAAGTATATCTCCTTCCAGGGTGTATTTCGCACCGGAAGCCTGGGATTCGATCCCACTGGTGGTGGCCAGCACCGTTATGCCCTTTTCAAAATAGATGGAATCGGCGCCGATCAGCCGGGCGGGAGCTTCGCTGGAAGACGCAGGCAAGCTGAATTTCCAGGGGATTTCAACCTTGTTACCGTCTGCTATCCCATTTGTATAGGAATACTTCAGTACTTCTGCATCTATCGAATAAGAGAAGCCGGAGAATGTGACTATGCCGGGAGCAATTGTAAGTACGCCGGCGTTATCCGTGGTGGTGTAGTTGGAAACAGATACTGTTGTGTGCTCTGAGCCGTTTACAACGCCTGAGCTGGTATTTTTTGTGGCTGCGCTCATGGAAATATAATCGTAGGAGCCATAGATCCTGCTATCTGGATTCCCGTCAGGGTTACGATCGGGGGCAACGCTTATTTCCCTGGAACAGGAAAACAGGGTTACAGACAATGCTGCAACCAGTAGTAAAGAGTTGTAGGCGATCATGGTACAGTATTTAGTAAAAGTTGCGGTAAATATAATTATTGCCGTATATCCCCACCGGTTAATATAGCGTATAGCCTTTCTTTACTGACTATTCCGCTGAAAGAATTTTGGATTCACCTTGTCAAGTGTTATTCTGAGCGACAGAGAAATGGGCATTAATCCCTGAAAACAGTGACATACTTTTGTCGCTTTTTTCCAAGAGGGCAGGGTGCGGCATTTCATACCTTCGCAAAAAGCATACGGTTATGGCAGATACTCATTCTGAAAGTAAATTGAAACATGAGCAGGTACAGTATATCGAGTTCCTGTCGAAAGACATCCAGCGGGCCAGAAAATTCTATGCGGAAAGTTTTGGCTGGAAGTTTACTGATTACGGTCCCGACTATACGGCATTTGAAGGTGAATATGTAGATGGGGGATTCACTTCAGGGAAGCCGGTAAAGGGTACTATCCTGGTTGTCCTCTATTCAACTGATCTTGAGGCTACGCAGCAAAAGGTTATTGCAGCAGGAGGCGTCATTACAAAGGAGATCTTCAGCTTTCCGGGCGGCAGGCGTTTCCAGTTTACCGATCCTGATGGTTATGAGCTGGCCGTTTGGTCTTTGTAATAATAACAGATAATCAACAGCTCTTCTAAGGGGCTGTTGATTATTCCGTGGAAAGTATGAATTTATCATGTGTCAGTGTTAATGTTATATTTTCTTAGCGGAGGAGCTATTTTCTTTTAATTTTGCAGGCATAGGACAATTCTATACCTGATGAAATTTTTTTGGTTGCGTAGCCTTTGCCTGCTAACGCTGATTTTATTGTTAACCGTTTGTAGCTATTCCCAAGACAAACTGTATGTAGTAAACGGACTGGAACTGGGATACGTGGATATGTCTGATTATACCTACAAAAAGGTAGTCAGGCTGCCTACCGTATTCACAGATCTTGCGGTTACGCCGGATGAGCAGTTCTATGGTGTAACAGGAAATTCAATTTATGAAATTGACCGGGTTACCGGTGATTGTACATTTAAGCCGCTCCTTGGATCCTTTGGGTGGGCTAATTCTATGGTGAGTGACCGGAATGGAGATTTG
>NZ_DATLKJ010000119.1:0-4016 GCF_035538455.1 Chitinophaga sp. | reverse complement strand
GTATTCTTTAACAATTTTTTTAAGCCACCGTTGTTCATAGCTGACAGCTCTGTAGATCTTTGGAATCTGTTGTATGATCTTCATTCCGAAGAACTTACCTTTTTGAGCGTACTGAATTCGGTATCCAGGAAGCGGCAGGATGGTTATTTGCGGGAATTCCTGCTGCAAGAGAGCGGCATGTTTTCCTTCAGCTGCAATAAAAACCTGAGCGCCTGCGTTTAGCATTTCATGGATAAGGGGGATATCGCGGGTGGCGTGTCCGAGACCCCAATCCAGAGGGACTATTAAAATTTTGGCGGGAGACAGGATTGTGGACAAATAAATTTAATTTTTTTTGCGAATTTAGCTTAAATTACAAATGGGCATTGTTAAGAAAAAGTAAACTCTTGAGGTCGGAATTTTATAAAACAGAAAGTACATTAAACTGCAGTATGAAACGTATCAAATGGATGGTGATCTTTTTTCTTTGTGGAAGTTTAGCGATGACAGGGTGCAAGGTATTTAAGAAAAATGATTGCGGTTGTCCCACTATGAACAAGAAACGAATGCACTAAAGACCATCTGTATGCATCTAACAATTTAGCCTTATCTTTTTGAAACATCCCATGAATAGCCTTATTTAAACAACATTGGGGAACAGTCAAATTTTTTATTCATGAAACCTGTAGATAGAGATTTATTAATCCTGCTACATGAAGATAGGTACACTGAGCAGCAAATTCAATCAGCCGTAAGGCAGATCAGTGAAATGCTTTCGCTGATTGAAACAATGGATTACCTGTGTGCGGTTATGGAAGTAGTAGATTGTAACAAAAGCAGAGTGACGAGCAAACGCTCTGTTATCGAAAAGGCTATATCGCGCAAGACGCATAAGCCATTTGAATTTATAATTCACAAGAACTAGTACCTTGTAAGTACGTGTGCATTAGGAATTCCCGTTATAGTAGCATGTGCCAGCTGCTTGTCTGTTTGTTGTGCTTTTTATTAAATTCTTGTTGTACGTTTGCCATCAAACAAATCCATTAGATGATGGCCGATTTTTCGCACCTGCAAGATTTCTTACAACCGGTATCCAAAGCATTTCTCAACGATGACCAGGAATATGATGCCTTCCAGACCGGCGGTACCATTGATGTATTTGAAGAAGAACATCAACCTGATCTTGAAGCTGCAGACATTATTCTGTTGGGTGTAGGTGAAGAACGTGGAGGCACCTCCGGAAGAACCAGCACTAACGGGCCTGATACTATACGCCGTGAACTTTACAAATTGTACAACTGGCACCGCGACATTAAAGTCGCTGATATCGGCAACCTGCGCTCCGGCGCACAACTAGCCGATGCTTACGCTGCTATGAAAACGGTGATCAGTGAACTGCTCTCGGCCAACAAGACAGTACTCATACTTGGCGGCTCTCATGATCTTACGTATGCGCAATACAAAGCCTATGCGTCGCAACAGCTCATCATTGAAGCTACCGTTGCAGATGCGCTGATAGACCTGCAGGAAGACTCCAAACTCCGCAGCGAGCGCTTTCTCATGGACATGCTCACCGAACAGCCTAACTATCTTCGTCATTATAATCACCTCGGATTCCAGAGTTATTTCGTACATCCGCGGATGTTGGAAACGCTCGACAAACTCCGTTTTGACTGCTACCGCCTTGGCCGTATCCGTGAGAATATGGAAGAGGCGGAGCCTGTGTTGCGTCATTCAGACCTTTTCAGCCTCGATATCAATATCATCCGACATACTGATGCTCCTGCGAATCACCTCTCCCCTAACGGATTCAGTGGAGAAGAAGCCTGTTCACTGGCCCGCTACGCCGGTATGAGCAGCCGTTTGTCTTCCTTCGGTATATATGGCTACGAGGTCTCCAGGGATAAAGGGCAACTTACTGCCAAACAGATTGCGCAGATGCTCTGGTACTTTATGGATGGCCGCGCCGTAAGAAACCGCGAGGCTCACCTGGAGGACCGTGACGCGTTCTGGGAATTTCATATAGCCTTCTCCGATATAGAAACGGTATTTCTTAAAAGTAAAAAGACAGGCCGCTGGTGGATGCAATTGCCAGACCATGAGTTTGTGCCATGCGCCTACAACGATTACCTGCTTGCCAGCAACAATGAGATGCCGGAGAGGTGGCTGAGACACCAGGAGAGACTGTGATATTTAGTTATTTAGGTATTTAAATGCAGGGGAGATTATTAGTTATTTAAACAACTACTATCATTTCCGCTGCATTTAAATACCTAAATAACTAAATCAAATAGTGAAATCCTTAAATAACAGTGACAGCCGGTCTTTAAGAAAGGCGGCTTTATTGTCTGTGGAGATCATATCGTCGTTAAGGCCGGCCAGTGTTGATTTGTGCAGTTTTTCCACACGTTCATCTATTTTTTTGAAGTATTCTTCCTTTCTGGCCTCCCAGGCACCCTGATCGGTTTGCAACTGGTATTGTTTGTTGGTATCGATGTGGCTGTAAATATACTGCAGGGTGTTGTACAGCAAGCTGTCCAGCTGCTTGTAATAGTTAAGCGCACAATTGTACATGTTGTGATTACTTGTAAGACACTGCTGATAGCGCATTTCAAGCGTATCCAGTGCGGTGGCCCGTGATTGGGAATGGGCGCTGATGCTTATCAAAAGCCCCAGCCCACACGTTAGCATAGTGACAGTAAGAAGGCTTCTCATAGGTTAGGTTAGGATATGCAACAAATGTATAAAAAATTCTATGTAAAAAAGAAAGGTGTTAGCTTTTAGCTGTCAGGTTTAAGTTAAGTTTCTGACAGTTAAGGGCTAACACCTTATTCTTTTATTGTTTTGCGCCAACAGAGCCGCTGCATATGTCGCCCTGTGTCATTCCGTTTAGCCATACCCGTAGTGCTTCCGCTCTTTGGTGTGTAAGCTCTGTGAGGTAGTTGGATTTGCACATCGGGAAGGCGCTGCCGTAGTTTTTAGCAGGATCGGGAAACATTGTTTTCACCTGTGCATCCCTGAATTGTACCCAGAGGCGCTGTGCATCCCGGAGGTTGCCGGTGAATGTTTTGTTGGCGGTATAGTCTTTCATGATCTGCTGATAGATGTTATTCAGCTCTTTATCTGCGGCCTTATATTCTTCAGCGGCTTTCTTGTTCAGGTCCGACTGGGTTTGTGCAAAGACGGTAAGGCTGCCGGTGATGAGCAGCATGACAGTAAACAGTGACTTCATATCAGTGAGGTTTTATGAATTTAAGAGCGTACACCATCGGGAGTTTTCCTTCCAGTCCTTTGATATAAAAGCGATCGCCCTGTTGTGTGGTATTGCTGAAGCAGTTATAGGGCGAGTAGTCATATTCCCTGAAAACCTGCAACTGCAGCCCCTGGGCGGTTAATGCGGTAATAATATCACTGAGCGGATGATTCCAGGAATAGGAAAGATTGCTGATACCGGCATTGGGATCAGCGTATGTCCCTTCCTCTTTCTCCACGATAGTTGTAGTATTGAAATAGCCGTATCCGACCTTTGTAAAGGTACTATCGAACATCCAGACAACCGGATGAAAATCGGCCATGATAAATTGTCCGCCGGGTTCCAGGAAGTGGTTGACTACGGCGGCCCACTTGCTGAGGTCCGGAAGCCAGCCAATAGTGCCATAAGAAGTGAATACAATATTGAAGGTACCCCGGAGGTGGGCAGGAAGGCTGTAGAGGTCACAGCAAACAAAGCGGGACTTGTTGCTCAGATGCAGCTGTGCCGCCAGTTTGCGTGCTTCTTCTATTGCGGCGTCTGAGAGATCGGCACCGGTAACGGAAGCGCCCATCCTGGCCATAGACAAAGTATCCTGCCCGAAGTGACATTGGAGGTGCAGGATACTTTGTTGTTGAATGTTACCCAGCAATTCCAGTTCGATACTGTTGAGCGAACTTTTGCCATTGAGGAATGCGGGTACATCATAAAAATCAGATGTAACGTGAACGGATATACGCTGGTTCCACAATGCTTTGTTGACAGAGAGGTATTCCTGGTTATCGTT
>NZ_DATLKJ010000118.1:0-43031 GCF_035538455.1 Chitinophaga sp. | reverse complement strand
TGCCAGGGAATGATACATCAATACCATAAATAGAAAACAGCGAAACCAATTGGTTTCGCTGTTTTCTATTTATGGTATTGATGTATCATTCCCTGGCAAATGCGATGATTCCCGTATATTTGGTATGCATTAATCCATTGGCCTTTTATTATTAACGCAAATCCGAGAATATGAACACAAGAAATTTTCTTTTTATGCTGGCGCTTTCTTTTGTTGCCGGGACGGTATCAGCTCAGGCGCAAAACAAGGCGCTGGGATCGGATAGAGACAAACATGGCTGTATCGGTTCTGCCGGATATACTTATTCGGTGATAAAAAAAGATTGTATCAGAACCTTTGAGCAGAAGGTTCAGTTAAATGAGATCCATCCGAAGGGCAGCTCCACATCCAGGGCGGCGGTTATCTTCAGTGATGATAACAAAATGGCTGAGGTATTTGCACCTGGTATTAAGTCCAGTGTTGTTCTTGTCAGAACTGGCCAGCAGGGGAAATATAAATGGAAAAAGGGGGCGTTGCAGCTGGAGCAAAACGGACAGGGCTATACGTTGAAGAAAAACAACAAAGCCATCTTTGGCCAGGAATAATTTTAGCGCATAGAGAAATATTTTCATAAGAAGCAGCGGCCATCTCATTTCCGGAGATGGCCGCTGCTTCTTATGCTATAGCCTCGTTATACCCGCCTGGGGATGAGCGAAATAGCGGAAAATGTAAATACCGAAAAATAGGGGTTTTTATTTACCAATAGCAGGTGTATGGCGGGCCGCCGTAAACAGGGAGACAGAAAATAGGGATAAAATTTCTGTAAATAGTCCTTTTGACCTATTATTGTACCCGAATTGAAACTTGTTGATCACCCTTTAGCGTGAATAATCCCATTTTAGTAGATTGATTTAATGTTGCCCGATGAGAAATCCTCTGTATGCTGTCCTCTTACTGCTCCTATGCTCCTTTATTTCCTTTTCGTCTATATATGCGCAGAATGACAAGCGAAGGCGTATCGACAGCCTGGAAAAATTACTGGCTGAGAAAAAAACAGATACGGGCCGTGCGTGGGTACTGGGGTTACTGGCTCAGGCGTATTCCGGCCGCGATTCGGTGAAGGCTTTTAATATGGCTTATGAATCGCTGGATATATACCGTAAGCGGAATCATCCCCTGGGGCTGGCGTTTGCTAACTATTCATTGGGCGAGTGTTTCCTGGATGTCGGCAATTTCCCGCAGGCACAGTCGCATTTTGAGTTAGCGGATAGCCTTATCAGAAATGATACCTCCGTTATGGGACGGTATATACATATAAGGGCTATCGGGAACCTGGCCAACGTAATGGCGCAGTTACGCAAGCCCAAGGCGGAACTGGAATTACTTATCGGCCTGGTGCCGGACATTGAACGTACCAAAGACTCTGGCGCCCTTGGCGTGGTGGTGGCTAACATTGCTTCTGAGCTGCTGAACACCAATAATCCGCAGAAGGCTTATGCCTACCTGAAGAAGGCAGAAACCATCTTCAGCAATACCAATCTTAAAGAGAGCCTTGCCTTTGTATATATCAACCTCGTGGAGTGCATGCAGCAGCTGGATTCCATCCGGGAAATGCGGTATTACCTCGATAAAAGCTATACTATACTCCTGGAAAGTAAAAATTCCGACCTGTGGCCGGAGTACTATCTGCATGAAGGGTTGTATGCGCATGTTACCAGGCATTATAATGATGCGGTCAGGTATTATTTACAGGCGGAAGATATTGCGTTGAAGTATAAAAGAGGATATGCGCTGAACAGTATATGGGAGGGATTGAGTGAGACGTATATCTCTCTCCGTGACTATAAGGATGCCCGGAAATACCTGTTGCAGTTTTTCCATAAGGCAGGAACGGAGAATGTGCCTTTGAATGAATTGAAGGCGCTGAAGCTCCTCACTACGGTGGAAGAGCAGTCCGGCAATATCAAAGCGGCACATAATTATCTCCGCAGATATGAGTTTCTGAGCGACAGCATAAAAAAAGATGAGATAGCTATAGCAGTTGAAGACCTGCAATCGCGTTATCAGAATGTGGTGAAGGAAAAAGAGATACTGGCTTTGCAGAACCGGAACAAGCAGCAACAACTGGAATTGCAGCAGGGCCGGTACCTGAACTACCTTTTGCTGACGGGGTTGGCGCTGTTGCTGGGGATACTGATGGTGGTGTATCTGCTGCTCCGGCACCGAAAACGCCTGCATCGTTTTGAGGTGGAAAAAATTCAGCAGGAGCATCGTATTTCCCTGTTGCATGCGATGGTGGAAGGGCAGGAGCAGGAGCGGAACAGGCTGGCGCGTGATCTTCATGACGGGCTGGGAGGAATCTTATCCGGCACGAAGCTGGAATTGTCCGGCGCGGCGCTGATGGTTTCCGGCCATAAGGGTGAAGAGATCGTCAGGAGATGTATGCGTTGGCTGGATCAGGCTTCTGAAGAACTGCGGCGTATTGCCCGTAGCCTGATGCCGGAAATACTGATGAACTTCGGCCTGGAAAGAGCTTTTACAGCGTATTGTGATACCCTGCGCGAAACGGGTTTGCATATCACCTGCTATGTGGTCAATTATAAGAATAAAATGGACATCACCCGGCAGATGGTATTGTATCGCATTATGCAGGAACTGGTGAATAATGCTATGAGGCATGCAGCTGCCACTGAAATACTGGTGGAGTTACAGGAAACAGACGACAAGTTGTTCCTTACGGTGGAAGATGACGGAAAGGGATTTGATAAAGTGCAGTTGGGCAACCGGAAAGGAACGGGATTATTAAATATACAGTCAAGGGTAGAGTTTCTCAACGGAGAGATGGATATTATCTCAGCACCGGGAAAAGGTACCACTATTATCGTAGAATGTTTAATAAGATAAATTATGATTAGCGTTATTACTGTAGATGATCATCCTATTGTCCTGGAGGGATTGAGAAACCTGCTTTCAGCGAGTACGGACATGAAACTCGAGAAGCAGCTAAGGTCTGCCAATGAAGCGATGCAGGCACTGATTACATCGCGGCCGGATATTGTATTGCTGGATATAGGGCTGCCCGATATGAATGGGATCACGCTGTGTGCCGAAATAAAAAAGCAATACAGCCATATCAGTGTGATCATATTCAGCAACAGTTGTGAAAGGAGCACTATTTTGTCGGCCATCAGCAATGGCGCCAGCGGTTACATCCTGAAGAATGCTTTGCAGGAAGATATACTGGCGGCTATTAAGAGAGTATATGATGGCGGCATTTATTTCTGCTATGGCAGCCAGCAGGCGCTTAACAGCAAGAAGCCTGAACTGGATCTGCAACTGCCTCATCTCACAAGGCGCGAAAAGGAAATCCTGTCGCTGATCGGCAATGGTAATACTTCCCAGGAAATAGCCTCCCGTTTATTTATCAGTACCTATACTGTAGATGGTCATCGTAAAAAGATGATGGAGAAATTCAAGGTGAACAATATGGCGGCTGTCGTTAAAATTGCAACAGAGAATAACCTGATGTAGCCCCCTGAAATCAGGGGGGTGAAAAAGCCCCTTTTCAGGTATTGTTATGATCCCGATACCGTTATAATTTTGCTTCAGTTTATAAGCATCAGTGTAAAGCCCTTAACTGTCACGAACACTTGTCTACAGACGCTGGAAAGCATGCGTCTGGCCTGAAACATGTTTGTGCCTATTTTATGATGATATACGGTTAATGTCAGATCTCCTCCGCTAATCTGATATTGCTGTTTCATCATGTATTAAAAAAGGAAACCTTTATGTACTGCTTTTGGTAGAATGAGAATTTGATCCTTGCATTCGTTCATTCATATACATTGTCAGTCCGAAACAACATCTTATGGAAAAGTCCAGTAACGCTATAATTTGCTATTGCGGTTGTAGCTTTCCTGATATATAATCGTGCCGTCAGGAAAGCACCTGCCGTGAGCGTAAGCCTGCTAACCCAATATGGCTAACGCTCTCTCCGGAATATTAACGGATTAAGGTATTCTATGATTACTCTCTCCAAAGCGAGAGCAGGTAACCTATTGCCAGAATATGCCGTGAACCGTTTTCTGTTGTTTAATTGTTAAATCCTGAATAAATGTTAACAGAACTTAATAAGCTGGCAGCTTTTATTGGCCAGACGCCCCTTATCCGTTTGGAGAACGAACATGCAGATATGTTTGCCAAACTGGAGTACAACAATTTCTCCGGCAGCTCCAAAGACCGTGCTGCCTTCAGTATTATCTATCATGGTATACAGTCGGGGGCCATCAACGAAGGTACAACGATCATTGCATCCAGCTCCGGCAATCTCGCGATAGCCGTGGCTTCCATCTGCAGAAGACTTCACCTGAAGTTCATACCGGTGATTGATCCCAATATCAATCAGGCGTATGAATCCTTACTGAATCTCATCTCTTACAAAGTGGTGAAGGTTACCAAAAGGGATCATACAGGTGGTTACCTGCTTACGCGGATCGATACAGTGAATGAGCTGTATGCCGGTATAGATAATGCTTTCATCGCTGACCAGTACGGTGATCCGAATAACTATAAAGGTTATTACGGACTTGGGAATGAGATCCTCACTTCCTTCAACAAGCTGGATTATATTTTTATTGCTGTGAGCTCCAGCGGCGCTATCACTGGCATCTCCACCAGCATAAAACAGAAAAGGCCCGATATTAAAATCGTTGGCGTGGATGTGGAAGGTTCTGTCATCTTCAGCCATGAAGGCGGCAAACGTTATATATCCGGTATTGGCGCCAGTAAGCGTCCTCCCATTATTGAAAATGCCATCATTGATGATGTGGTGATTGTATCGCAGCTGAGCCTGATAGAAGGATGCCATGAACTGCTGAATGAGCAGGCCATCTTTGCGGGCGCTTCTTCCGGCGCTGTTTATCTCGCCGCCAAGAACTATGCGAAGTATAGTGAGCATACGGAAAAACCCACATCACTGCTGATTTTCCCCGATAAAGGCCATACTTACCTGGATACGATCTATGATAAAGCATGGACAGAACAACTTGCAGAAAAATTACTGACGCCTTCCGCACAATAAAAACACGATAGAAAATATTTCTTATGCTATATCTGAATGCCGATAACATTACCGCTTTAGGACTTAATTGGGACAAATTAACAGACGTGATTCACGGCGCAGTCCATGTGCTTGAACAGGAAGACTATTCACAGCCTATCAAGCCGTATCTGAGGTACGGAGATCTGAAGAACAGGATCATTGCTATGCCGGCATATATCGGCGGTGATCATCCTATGGCAGGGATCAAATGGATAGCTAGTTTCCCTGATAATATCTACAAAAATAAATTGCGCGCCAATTCTGTTACCATTCTCAATGAACATGACAGCGGCGTTCCCATCAGCATGATCAATACCTCCGCTATCAGTGCGATCAGGACTGCTGCGGTTTCCGGGCTGATGATCCGTGAGTGGAAGAAGAAGAACGGCGCAAAGAAAAACCTGAAAGTGGGTATCAACGGCTTCGGACCCATCGGAAGAATGCACCTTAGTATGGTAAGCAGCATTGTTGGCGATCAGCTTGGAGATGTATACCTGCATGATATCGGAACTATCGATGAAACATTTATCGGCGGGGAGATCCGCAGCAAAGTGAAGATGGCCGCCTCCTGGGAGGAATGCTATACGGATGCTGATATCTTCATCACCTGCACCGTGTCTGCCGCGCCTTATATCGATAAAGCGCCCGCCAAAGGCTCACTACAACTCAATGTATCACTGCGCGACTATAAAGCAGAAATGAAGGATTTCATGGATGTCATTGTGGTAGACGACTGGGAGGAGGTTTGCAGACAAAATACAGATATAGAAAAGATGCACCAGGAAAAAGGACTGATGAAAGAAGATACTTTTTCCATTGCTGATCTCATTTGTAAAGATCCCTTAAAAGATTATACTGATCCGGTAGTGATGTTCAATCCTATGGGTATGGCCATCTTCGACATTGCCGTAGGCGGATATTATTACCGGGAAGCACTCAGTAAAAATATCGGTACCGTGCTGCCTGACTGATCAGAAAGTACCACTGTCATTGTTCGAAGTTAGTAGTTATTGTTCTGGCGCCTGTTCGGGGCGTCAGAACACGTTTGTTACATCCGATTATTTTACCAGACAGTATCTAATTTTTTATATTGATGTCAACGTATTTCCTCCCGCTTCACCCTGCTCAACAGGATGCATATATTGATCAACTGATCAATCCGGATAAGCCGTATTACAATATCGGCGGTTATCAGAAGATCTTCGGAAAGCTCGACAGCCCCCTGTTTGTCTCTATCGTCCATTCTTTACCGCATGTGTTTGATGTGCTCCGGCAGCGCATTGATTTTAGCGGTCATACCCCCCGTTGTTATTTTGATGATGATTTTCTGCACCTGGAGATTCCGGTACTGGATTATTCCTCCGGCACAAAAACGCCGGATGAAATTGCCGCCTGGCTCGTTGAACGTATGAGAACGCCGTTCTCCCTGGAAGAGAACGGGCCATTGCTTGAACAATACCTTATTAAATTATCTGATCATGAACACTGGTATTTCTTCAAATACCATCACATGATCACTGACGGTACGGGATTATCTGCCATCAATCAGTATATCGCTTCCCAGTATAAATCACTTGTGGCCGGAGAAGACCGGCAGATCAATTTTCCATCCTACAAGGAAGAATTAATCAGGGCTGCGGCTTATAATAGCTCGCCCGCATACATGCAGGAAGGCGAGTACTGGAAAAAGAGGCTGGGCGCCAGGCCCGAAAGCCTGTTGCAGGCCAGGCAGTTTGATGCGGCCATATCAAGAGTGGGAGAGACGCTGATCCTGAATATCTCCGGCGCTGAAAGAGCGTTGCTGGAGAGCCTGCACGGACATCTTAAAGTAAATCTGCAGCAATTGACCATTGCTGCTTTCATGATATATTTTTCCCGTATCACCGACAGGACCGGTTTCATTTTCGGTATTCAGCTGCACCGCCGCCGGAATAAGCAGCTGCGTGGTATAGCCGGTATGTTTACCGGCGTGATTCCGTTTAAAGGTATCTGCCATAGTGATACCCGGCTGGAAGACTTGTTGCTCACCATATCGCAGCAACAACGTGAAGACTACCGTCATCAGCACTATATGCTGGCTGATGCGGCGCGTGATGCCGGCGTGAATGTGCGGGAAGACTACCTGGCGGAAATACAGGTAAACTATGCGCAGCTTGATTTTGAGCTGGATCTGGGGGAAGGGATGAGCGTGAACGCCAATAATATTCCCAACGGATACCTGCACTTTCCGCTGGCGCTTTACTGGTTTGATTACGGACAGCATCAGCCGCTTGAACTGAGAATAGATTATCAGACCGCTTATTTCGATAAAGAAGATACTACGCTGCTGGCGCACAGGATACTGCATATCCTGAAGCAGTTCAAAGACGGATTCCACAAGCAGGTGGCGGATTTCAGCATTATTCCTCCGGAAGAGCAGCAGTTGCTGGATTCGTTCAACAATACGGACATGCCTTTCCCTGAAGGAAAAACGTTCAATGATCTTTTTACGGAGCAGGTGAGTATAAGACCTGAGGCTGTTGCCTTGTCATTCCAGGAGCAGCAGCTGACTTACAGGGAGCTGGATGAACAATCCGGCCGACTGGCTTATGTGCTTCGTCAATCAGGTGTGGGACCTGATTCGCTGGTGCCCATTTGTATGGAGCGCAGTATGGAAATGATTGTTGCGGTGCTGGGTATATGGAAGGCGGGAGGTGCGTATGTGCCGGTAGATCCTGGTTTCCCGGCAGAGAGGATCAGGTATATATTGGAAGATTGTTCTGCGCAGATTGTGATCAGCAGTGAGCGTGCGAAAGGGGC
The DNA here is from genome assembly GCF_035538455.1 of Chitinophaga sp. Classification (GTDB taxonomy): domain Bacteria; phylum Bacteroidota; class Bacteroidia; order Chitinophagales; family Chitinophagaceae; genus Chitinophaga. The sequence goes on along the minus strand of NZ_DATLKJ010000118.1, from coordinate 35,152 downwards.
GATTCCTGCTGATGTGGAGGTGAAGGTGATCACCATGAATAATGATGCGGAGGGCGAAGTGCTTACCGGAACCATTTCACTGCCGCAGCATGTGGCGTATGTGATCTATACATCCGGATCTACCGGTAAACCTAAAGGAGTGCTGGTGGAACATGCCGGTCTGCTGAACCGTTTGCTGGCGATGGTGGAAACCTTCCATATGCATGCGGATACTGCACTGGCTTTTACGGCGCCTTATACTTTTGATATTTCTGTGTGGCAGATGGTGAATACATTGATATGCGGAGGAAGAACCGTTATCTATGATGAAGCTATTTTGCTGCAACCTGATAAACTGATTGCCACAGTTGATCAGCAGGGCATTACCCTGCTGCAGCTGGTGCCGTCTTACCTGTCTACGATATTGCAGGGGGAGAGCCTTGTGGAACTGAATGCGCTGGAATATTTACTGGTTACAGGAGAGGCGGTGAGTCAGTCGTTGCTGGCGCAGTGGTTTGCACATCCTCGTTTCAGCAGGATTCCGGTGGTGAATGCCTACGGCCCTACAGAAGCCTCTGATGATGTGAGTTTTTATTTCATGCATGATACGCCCGATGCCGTGAATATTCCGGTGGGCGGGCCTATCCGGAATCTGCATCTCTATATTCTCGGGGAGCGCGGGCAATTATGTCCGCTGGGTGTTCCTGGTGAGATCTGTGTATCGGGTATTGGCGTGGCGCGTGGCTACCTGAACCGCCCGGAGCTTACCAAAGAAAAATTTGTGACCGATCCTTTCCGGGAGGGTGTACGGATGTACAGAACCGGCGACCTCGGGAAATGGCTGGCAGATGGTAATATAGAGTACCTGGGCCGTATAGACGACCAGGTGAAGATCCGTGGTTACCGTATAGAGCTGGGAGAGATAGAGAGTGTTCTGGAACAACATGAGCACGTAGCACAATGTGTGGTAACGGCCCGCCCAGATACGCAGGGCGTCAAGCGGTTGGTGGGTTACATTGTACCCATCGGCCCGCTGGACAGATCCGCTTTGCAGGCATACCTGCAACAGCACCTGCCTGATTATATGGTGCCCGGATTGTGGGTGGAGCTGGCATCGCTGCCACTCACCGCGAATGGTAAAATTGATAAAAAGAACCTGCCTGCGCCTGATATGGGTGCGGCGCAGGCACATACCTACACAGCGCCCCGTACAGCGCTGGAAAGCCAGTTGGCGGAAGTATGGGCTGAGTTGCTGGGCGTGCCACGGGTAGGGATATACGATAATTTCTTTGAGCTGGGAGGTCACTCCCTGCTGGCGATCCGGCTGATCGCCGTGATCAGGAAGCAGTTGTCGACAGAGCTGACGGTTGGTGATCTGTTTGCAGGTCCGGATATCCATACGCTGGCAGCACGCATACACAGTAAGAAGGGCAATGCTTCCTTACCTGCCATTACAGCCGGGTTACGGCCGGAGCGCGTGCCGCTTTCCTTCAGCCAGGAACGCCTGTGGTTTATCGATCAACTGGAAGGCAGCCTCCACTACCATATACCCGCGCTGGTGAAACTCACCGGCCCTCTTCATCCAGAAGCGCTGGAAGAGGCGCTGCGTACGATTGTACAGCGACATGAAGTATTGCGCACGGTAATGGCAGCAGAAGACGGACACGCCTACCAGGAGATCCGTACTGCAGAAAACTGGGTGTTGGAGCCGCTTGCGAACCGTGATGACATCCCTGCCTTCATGGACAAGCCGTTTATCCTCGCTGAGGACTATATGCTGCGTGCAGGATTATTGCAGGAAGAAGAGAATACCTGGTTACTGGCGATCGTACTGCATCATATCGCATCTGACGGATGGTCGATGGGGGTGATTGTGAAAGAGCTGCCGGAACTATATGAAGCGATTGCCAGTGGCCGTACATCTGCGCTGGCGGCGCCTGCGCTGCAATATGCGGATTACGCTTTGTGGCAGCGTGCTTATCTGAGCGGAGAGGTTTTGTCGTCTCAACAGCAGTACTGGAAGGAACAACTAACAGGCGTTTCCCCGTTAAATCTTCCGGCAGATTATACCCGTCCTGCTATACAAAGTACAGCAGGTAGTAAGATTCTTTACCGCATTCCGGCATCTATACAAACGTCTTTACAGTCATTGAGCCATGAACAGGGCGTAACGTTGTACATGACGTTACTGGCTGCATTCCAGGTATTACTGTATCGTTACAGTGGTCAGGAAGACATCTGCGTAGGTACGCCGGTAGCGGGCCGCCGCTTACAGGAGCTGGAGAATATGATCGGCTTCTTTGTGAATACGTTGGCAGTGCGCCAACAGGTAGATGGACAAAGCGCATTCACTGCTTTGCTGCAATCGTTGAAGCAACAGTTACTGGCTGCTTATGAGCACCAGGATCTTCCTTTTGAAAAGCTGGTGGAAGCCGTATCGCCGGAGCGTGACCGCAGCCGCCACCCGCTGTTCCAGGTGATGTTTATTTTACAGAACCAGGGAACTGCTGACAAGGTACATTTAGGAGAGGTGCTGTTGCAACTGGAAACCATGACGCACAGCGCGTCCAAATTTGATCTTACTTTCAGCCTGACAGAACGGGCAGATGGATTGGATGTGGAGATAGAATACAGTACCGCTTTGTTCTGTGAAGATACTATCCGCCGCATGGCGCAGCACTATGGGATGCTGTTGCAATCTATCGTATCAGCACCGGAAACGAAGACGGGCCTGTTGCGCATGATTACGCAGGATGAGACGGTATTGATCCTGGAAGGCTTCAACGATACTGCTGCCGCTTATAACCAGGAACGGACATTCGTTGAGCTGTTTAGTGAGCAGGCATTGCGCACACCTGAAGCAACTGCGGTTGTTTTTGAAAAGGAGACACTGAGCTATCGGGAACTGGATGAACGTTCCAATCAGCTGGCCCATTACCTGCGTGAGCAGGGCGTTCAGGAAGAAGTGCTGGTGCCGTTGTGCCTGGAGCGTTCTTTCGATATGCTCATCAGCATACTGGCTGTGCTGAAGGCGGGTGGCGCTTATGTGCCGGTAGATCCGCAGTATCCGGAAGACCGTATCCGCTATATGCTGGAAGATACCAGCGCCCGGTTGGTCATCACGCAACAACGTCATGCCGCTGCGCTGACAAACATCTTCAGCGGTACGGTGTTTTCACTGGATGACCATCGCACAGCGATCAATGCCGCATCGCGTCAGGCGTTGCCATCTGTGCCCCGTCCTGACCATCTCGCCTATGTTATCTATACTTCCGGTTCTACGGGTAAGCCCAAAGGTGTAATGATCGAACACCGTTCATTGCTGAACTTTCTCCTGGCTATGCAGGATGTGATCCGTCCGGAAGAGGCATTCAGCTTACTCGCCGTTACCACGTATTGCTTCGATATATCTTACCTCGAAATGTTTTTCCCCCTGCAAAGCGGGAATACGGTGATTATTTGTCCAAGAGAAAAATCTGCGGACGCCTTTTTACTGAAGGAGGTGCTGGCTTCATATCGTCCGGCCTATATGCAGGCCACGCCTGCTACGTGGCAGATGCTGGTGGATGCGGGCTGGAACAATGATGAGCAACTGACCATCCTTACCGGTGGAGAGGCTATTATGCCGGAGCTGAAAGATAAGCTTGTTTCTCTCAGCCATCAGCAGGTGATTAACCTGTATGGTCCTACAGAAGCGACTATCTGGGCATCGTCAAAGGCGTTGAAGAAAGAAGAACCGGTTACGATAGGTAAGGCATTGGCCAATACCTGTTACCGCATACTGGATGCTGCCGGAAACGTGGCGCCGGTGGGAGTTGCAGGAGAGCTGCATATCAGTGGTGTGCAGGTGGCGCGCGGTTACCTGAACCGCCCGGAGCTCACCAAAGAAAAGTTTGTAACAGACCCCTTCCTGGAAGGCATCCGGATGTATAAGACCGGCGACCTTGCGAAATGGCTGCCAGACGGTAATATAGAGTACCTGGGCCGTATGGACGACCAGGTGAAGATCCGCGGTTACCGCATAGAGCTGGGAGAGATAGAAAGTGTATTGCAACAATTTGAGCAGGTGGCGCAGTGTGTAGTAACAGCGCCCCCCGATACACAAGGAATCAGGCGGCTGGTGGGGTACATTGTCCCCACCGGCCCGCTGGACAGATCCGCCTTACAGGCATACCTGCAACACCGCCTGCCTGACTACATGGTGCCGGGGTTGTGGGTGGAATTGGCATCGCTGCCACTCACCGCGAATGGCAAGACAGACAGAAAAAGCCTGCCTGCGCCGGATATGAGTACCGCACAAAAGCAGGTATACACAGCGCCCCGCACAGTGCTGGAAAGCCAGCTGGCAGAGATCTGGGCTGAATTGCTGGGCGTACCACGGGTAGGGGTATACGATAATTTCTTCGAGCTGGGCGGACACTCCCTGCTGGCGATCCGCTTGATTGCGATGATCAGGAAGCGTCTGGCTACAGAGCTCACGGTGAGCGATCTCTTTGCCGGGTCAGACATTCATGCGCTGGCACTCCGTATAAATGAGCATGCGGGGAATGTCTCCTTACCTGCTATCACAGCGGGTTTGCGGCCGGAGCGTGTGCCGCTTTCCTTCAGCCAGGAACGCCTGTGGTTTATCGACCAGCTGGAAGGCAGTCTGCATTACCATATACCCGCGCTGCTGAAGCTTACCGGCCCTCTCCATCACGAGGCGCTGGAACTGGCGCTGCGTGCGGTTGTACAGCGACATGAAGTATTGCGCACTGTAATCGGAGAGGAGAACGGACAGGCCTACCAGGAAATCCGTACCGCTGAAAGCTGGGTGTTGGAGCGGATTACAGACCGCGACGCGATCTCCGCGTTCCTGGACAAGCCGTTTATATTAGCCGATGATTATATGCTGCGTGCAGGGTTATTACAGGAAGAAGAAGATACTTGTTTACTGGCTATAGTGCTGCATCATATTGCATCCGATGGCTGGTCGATGGGCGTGATTGTAAAAGAGCTGCCGGAACTGTATGACGCGATTGTCAATGGCCGCACAGCTGCACTGGCAGCGCCTGAGCTGCAATATGCAGACTATACCCTGTGGCAGCGGGCTTACCTGAGTGGCGGCGTATTGTCGGCTCAGCAACAATACTGGAGAGATCAGCTTACCGGTGTTGCTCCATTGAATCTTCCCACAGATTATCCCCGTCCTGCTGTACAAAGTACCGCAGGTAGTAAAGTTCTTTATCATATTCCATCATCTATACAAACTTCTTTACAATCGCTGAGCCATGAACAGGGCGTAACGATGTATATGACGCTACTGGCTGCATTCCAGGTGCTGTTGTATCGTTACAGCGGCCAGGAAGATATCTGTGTAGGTACACCCGTGGCAGGCCGCCGTTTGGAGGAGCTGGAGAATATGATCGGCTTCTTTGTGAATACGCTGGCTGTGCGCCAACAGGTAGATGAACAAAACGCATTTACTGCTTTGCTGCAATCATTGAAGCAACAGCTGCTTTCTGCTTATGAGTACCAGGATCTCCCTTTTGAGAAGATGGTGGAAGCGGTGTCGCCGGAGCGGGACCGCAGCCGCCATCCCTTGTTCCAGGTGATGTTTGCCTTGCAGAACCAGGGTACGACAGACACCATGCAATTGGGGGCGGTGCTGTTAGAACTGGAAACGATGCCACACAGTGCATCTAAATTCGATCTTACTTTCAGCCTTACCGAAAAGACAGATGGTCTGGATGTGGAGATAGAATACAGTACTGCTTTATTCCGTGAAGATACGATCCGCCGCATGGCGCAGCACTATGAAGTGCTGCTGCAATCCATTATATCCGCGCCACAGACAAAGACCGGTTTGTTGCGCATGACTACGGAAGAAGAAGTGACCTCTATTACGAAAGATTTCAATGATACGGCTGTTGCCTATAACCTGGACCAAACTTTTGCGGATCTGTTCAATGAACAGGTATTGCGTACGCCGGAAGCGCCGGCAGTTGTTTTTGAAAATGAGATACTGAGCTATTATGAACTGAATGAACGTTCCCATCAGCTGGCCTGTTACCTGCGCCAGCAGGGCGTTCGGGAGGAGGTGCTGGTGCCCCTGTGCCTGGAGCGTTCCTTCGACATGATCATCGGTATACTTGGTATTCTGAAAGCCGGCGGCGCTTATGTGCCGATTGATCCGCATTATCCGGAGTCCCGCATCCGTTACATGCTGGAAGATACCAACGCACCACTGGTATTAACGCAACAACGCCACGCAGCCGCATTGAAGGACATTTTCAGCGGCAGCGTATTATCACTGGATGAATTGCAGGAAGAAATAAATGCTGCACCGCGTCACGCATTGGCATCGCCGCAGCCGGGTCACCTGGCTTATGTGATCTATACTTCCGGTTCTACCGGTAAGCCCAAAGGTGTGATGAATGAGCACCGCGGATTACTGAACCGCCTGCTGTGGACACAGGGTTACTTTGGTCTGGATCATACGGATGCTGTTTTGCAGAAGACTACCTTCTGCTTTGACGTATCGGTATGGGAACTGCTATGGCCTTTGATGACCGGCGCTAAGCTGGTATTTGCCATCCCGGGAGGGGAGAAGGATGCCGGGTATATCAGTGATGTAATTGCTGCACAGCAGATCACTACGATACACTTTGTACCGTCTATGTTGCAGGTATTCCTGGAACAGATTACCGCTGGTCAGGGCGCCCGGCTCCGCAGGGTATTGTGCAGTGGGGAAGCCTTACAGGCTGCGCATGTGAACCGCTTTCACGAGAAGCTGGATGGTATCGGGCTGTATAACCTTTACGGCCCTACGGAGGCTGCCATTGACGTGAGCTGCTGGCCGGCCAACAGGCAAGACGAAGCGGTTACCGTTGTACCGATCGGTAAACCCGTTTCCAATACGCAGTTATATATCCTGGACGCTGCCGGAAATATAGTGCCGGTGGGTGTTACAGGCGAATTATATATCGGTGGTATACAGGTGGCGCGTGGTTACCTCAACAGAGCAGAACTGACCACAGATAAGTTTGTACCCGCACCCTGGAATGCTGCAGAGAGATTATACAGAACGGGCGATGTGGCGCGCTGGCTGCCAGATGGCAATATAGAGTACCAGGGCCGCATCGATGATCAGGTGAAGATCCGCGGTTACCGTATAGAGCTGGGCGAGATCAGCCATGCGTTGCAACAGCATGAGCAGGTAAGCCAGTGCGTGGTAACAGCGCGCCCGGATCATCAGGGTCACAAGCGCCTGGTAGCCTATGTGGTGCCGTCAGGCGTATTTGAGAAAGAGCAGGTAATGGCATGGCTGAAAGCGTTGTTACCTGAATACATGGTGCCGGCTTTGTGGGTGGAGATAGAAAACATTCCGTTATCCGCTAACGGTAAAGCTGACATCCGCCGCTTGCCTGAGCCAGACAATACCTTACCGGCTTCGCATGAATACACCGCACCGGCTACATCCGCGGAACACCTGCTGGCGAATATCTGGCAGGATTTACTGGGTATACAACGGGTAGGCATACACGATAATTTCTTTCGGCTGGGTGGTGACTCTATCATCGCCATACAGGTTATCAACCGCGCAAAACGCGAGGGCGTACACCTGCAACTGAAAGATATATTCTCCTCACAGACGATTGCACAACTGGCTGCTGTAGCTGATAACCGGAAAGATAACGGTTATGCATCTGCGCTGAGTGAACAGGGTATCCTTAAAGGCGCTGCTGCCTTGCTGCCGGTACAATCCTGGTTCTTCGAAGGGGTATCCCGCGAAGAGGCGGTGCATCATTTCAACCAGAGCGTATTGCTGGAGGTTGACAAATCCATCAGTGAAGACCAGCTCAGTGGCTTATTGCAATACCTGTTGTCGCGCCATGATGCGCTTCGTTTTTCATACGCTCATGAAAACGGCCGGTGGTCGCAGGAATACACGGAGCTATACAGCCCGCTGGTAACAGAAGACCTCAGTGCTATCCCGGTGGCTGCATTGTCTGAAGCCATCACCGCAAGTTGCAGGTTGTATCAGCAAAGCCTGGATATATTGCAGGGCGACCTGCTGCGCATGGTGTGGATGAAGATGCCTGCATCTGTTTCCCGTCACCGCTTGTTGCTGACGATACATCACCTCGCGGTAGATGGCGTCTCCTGGCGTATTCTGCTGGATGATGCAGAAGAGTGGCTGCGCGGTGGTGCTATCCCGGATGCAGAGAAAGGCGCCTCCTGCAGACAATGGGCGGCTGCTTTACAGGAATATGGCGCATCGCAGAAGATGGCTTCCCAACTACCATACTGGGAACAGGCTGTTAAATCGTATCACCGTCTGCGTACAGACAAAATATACGCCGGTGTAGTGACGATGAAGGATACCGCTGAAATATCCGTTAGTCTTGATACACAGGCTACCGCACAGTTGCTGAAGGACACAGCCGCCGCTTTCAATACTGATACAAACGATCTCCTGCTGGCAGCGCTGGCGGATGTGATGAATCGCCGGAATGGCCATCACCAGATCGTGATCGGACTGGAAGGGCATGGCCGTGAGATACCCGGTAAAAAGCAGCTTGACATCAGCCGTACCGTAGGGTGGTTTACTTCCATATATCCCGTTGTCCTGCATACCACTGGTACAGGTAATAACAGCGATCTGATAAAGAGCATCAAAGAACAGATCCGGCAGATACCTGATAAAGGATTGGGTTACGGCGTGCACCGGTATATTAATCAGGCATCCTCTCTGCATGGCGTACACTGGGATATTATGTTCAACTACCTGGGACAGTTTGATAATGTAACCGGCGGGCAGCAGTGGCTGCGTGCCGCCACAGAACAGGCCGGCGAAGATGTAAGCCCTGCGCATCCCGTAAATGAACTGATCACTGTTAACGGTATGGTCAGAAACGGGCAATTAGAGTTGCACTGGCGCTACAGCACCCTGCACTTTGAAGAAGATACCATGCAGGCATTGTCCGCCCAATACATAGCACGTTTGCAGGAACTGATTGCGCATTGTATACAGCAGGCCAGACAAGGCCAGGTGTTTACGCCGTCAGACTTTGGGCTGGACGGTACTGTAAGCTATCAGATGATGGATAAGCTGCTCAATGGAAACGAAGAACAACTGGAAGATATCATAAGCTTTTAAAAAAAATTGAAATGAGTATAAAGGATTTTATTACCAAACTGGAAGACACTCATTTTTCACTGGTCGTAAAGGACGAGAAGCTCATCCTGCAGGCTGACAGGAATAAGCTGACAGATGAACAGATCGCAGCCGTAAAGAATGACACCGCTGTTATTTCTTATATCAGGCAGCACAAGCAGGAACTGATAGATCATCTTTCCAGCAGAACGGAGACAACGAAGATTACAGCTGTATACCGCCTCAGCAGCCTCCAGGAGGGGATGCTGTTTCATGGCCTGTATGATAAAGACGCGGGCGCCTATACAGAGCAATTAACCTGTACGCTCACCGACCTGCATACGGAGGCTTTTGCCCGCAGCTGGAATTACCTGCTGCAGCGCCACACTATTCTGCGCAGCAGCTTCGATTACGAAGGGCTGGACGTACCAGTGCAATGCGTATACAGAAATGTTCCACTGCATATCAATATCGAAGACTTTAGTCATCATACTGCTGCATCCCTGGAAGCAGCTATCGCAGCCTTCGCGGCAGCAGATAAGGCTAAAGGCTTTAACTATAAAGAGCCGCCGCTGATGCGGATCTCGCTGCTGCAGACAGCGCCTTCCACTTACCGGATGATCTGGACTTTCCATCACATTCTGCTGGATGGCTGGTCCACAGCAGTGTTGATGGAAGAGCTGCTGCAAAGCTATGAGCACTTTGCAGCCGGGAAAGTGATGCCCGCCACGGTGCAGGATGCATACGAAGATTATATCCGCTATGTCTATGCGCGGGATAAAGAGGAAGAGGAACAATACTGGATGGGATATATGAACGGGCTAAGCGCAGGCAGCGTATTACCTTTCATTAAGGCAGCAGATGAACATACGAAAGGACTGGGGGAATATCATACCCTTACACTGCCGCTGGATGCAAAAGTCAGCGCGCAGGTACAATCTTTTGCAAAGGAACACGGACTTACCATCAATACCATCATGCAGGGGATATGGGGGTATCTCCTGCATGCTTACACGGGCGCCGCGGATATTGTTTACGGTATAACCGTTGCAGGCAGGCCCGCCGGATTAGCAGACGTAGAAAATAGAGTGGGGCTATATATCAATACACTGCCGCTGCGCCTGAAGATGGAAGGGGATGCGGATATTGCGGCATGGCTCACTGCTATCCAGCAACAACAATTCCGTTCGAGGGAGTATGAACATACGCCATTGCATACGGTTAAGAAATGGGCTGGTATCCAGGAGGAGTTGTTTGATAGCTTACTGGTGTTTGAAAACTATCCGGTTGATAAGGTAATTTCCAGTGATCACTGGAAATTAAAGGTTACAGACATTGTGCTGAAAGAGCAAACCAACTACCCTTTAACCATTATCATTACTTCTTCCGGTAATATCAATATTACTTTCAGCTACAACAGTACATTGCTGGAAGACGCATTTGTGGAGCGGATTGCGGGCCATTTCCGGGAAGTGCTGCTGCAATTTGCAGCCAGTATGGTGAGCAGTCTGAAAAATGTAAACCTGCTTACCCCGCATGAAAGGGAACAGCTGTTGCATGCGTTTGCCGGTGTGCAGACCGATTATCCGAAAGACAGTACGGTAACAGATCTGTATGAAGCGCAGGTGGCATTGGCGCCTGACGCCATCGCTGTTATATGCGGGTCACAAACGCTGACCTATCGCGAACTGCATATGAAGTCTGGTCAGCTGGCGCATTATCTGCAACAGCAGGGCGTTACGCCCGGTACGCTGGTGCCGGTTTGCATGAACCGGTCATTGGAGATGATGACGGCTATCCTCGCGGTATTAAAGGCAGGTGCTGCCTATGTGCCTATAGATCCGGCTTATCCGGTGGAGCGAATCCGGTTTATGCTGACAGACATCAACAGTACTTTGTTGCTGTCTGCTACTGCATTGAAAGAGACGCTGGCAGAAAAGCAGTTGTTCGATGGACCGGTTATTTATGTTGATGAAATTACAGGCCGGTTGCCGGATGTTGCTCATGCTGTTACTGCTACGATAAAACCAGACGATCTGGCGTATGTGATCTATACTTCCGGATCTACCGGCCAGCCTAAAGGAGCGATGGTGACACATCAGAATATCGTGAGTCTTGTAACGGGCACGGATTATGTGTCGCTTACCAATCAGGATGTTATTCTCTCCGCTGGTTCTCTGTCCTTTGATGCCACTACGTTTGAGTACTGGGGCATGCTGCTGAATGGCGGCCGCCTGGTGCTGAGCGTTGAAAATAATTTGCTGGATACTGCCTTACTGAAGCAGGAACTGTATACCAACGGTGTTACTACTATGTTTTTCACTACCAGCTGGTTCAATCAGCTGGTGGACACAGACATCACTGTTTTCGCGAAACTGTCTGCGATATTAACCGGTGGTGAAAAGCTTTCTGAAAAGCATGCCGGCAAATTCCGCGATACCTATCCTCACATCAGCATCCGCAATATTTACGGGCCTACGGAGAATACGACCTTCTCTTTAAGCTACCTGATGACAGGAAATACCATATCTGCTAGTACGCCTATCGGGCGGCCGCTGAACAACAGGAGCGCTTACATCCTCGATCAGGATGGAAGACCGGCGCCTGTGGGAGTTACCGGTGAATTATTTGTAGGCGGTGCAGGTGTAGCCCGCGGCTATCTCAACCGGGAGGAGCTGACGAAAGAGCGTTTCATTGACAATCCATTCCTGCAAGGCGGCCGTCTGTATAAGACCGGTGACCTTGCCCGCTGGACAATTGATGGTGACGTGGAATATATGGGCCGTATCGATGACCAGGTGAAGATCCGCGGGTATCGTATTGAGTTGGGAGAGATAGAAAATACCGTGTTGCAGCATGAGCAGGTGAAACAGTGTGTGGTGCTTGCAAAGCAGGATGCGCAGGGTACGAAACGGCTGATCGGATATGTGGTGTACAACGGCGCATTCAACAGGGATCAGCTGGTGGAATACCTGCAGGAGAAATTACCGGAGTACATGGTGCCGGGTATCTGGGTGGAAGTGGAAAATATTCCGCTGACAGCAAATGGTAAGGCCGACAAGCGGCTGCTGCCGGACCCGGATGTACGCTCACTCTCCGGCAGCGAGTATGTAGCGCCGCGTAATCATACCGAAACATTGCTGGCCGGTATCTGGCAGGATCTGCTGGGTATACAACGGGTAGGGATACACGATAACTTCTTTAGGCTGGGTGGTGATTCTATTATCACTATTCAGCTGGTAAGCCGCATCCGGCGTGAAGGGTTGGAGCTACAAGTAAAGGAGGTATTCCGCTTCCCGACAGTGGCCCAGCTGGCGGCATTGATATGGAACCGGGAAAATTCCGGCAGCGTTCCTGCCGGAGAGCAGGAAGTGTTGGAGGGTACTGCGGGCCTGATCCCTGTGCAGCAGTGGTTTTTTGAAGAAGAATTTGTTGACAATGCTACGATTAACCACTTTAATCAGAGTGTGTTGCTGTCGCTGGATAAACGGGTAGATGAAAATATCTTATCTGCTATCCTGCACCGTTTGCAGGAGCAGCACGACGCTTTACGTTTTGCTTATACAAGGACAAATAATACCTGGCAGCAGGCTTATAGTGCGCATTTCAGCGTGTTGTCGGTAGAAGACTATACAACGGTGCCTGAAGAGTATCTGCCGGCAGTTATCACTTCCGGCTGTAATCACTATCAGACAGCGCTGGATATTACCACCGGGGATGTGATCCGCATGGTGTGGATGAAACTTCCGGCAGATGCCAGTCATAACAGGTTGTTTGTGACCGTGCATCACCTGGCGGTGGATGGCGTTTCATGGAGGATTATCCTGGATGATTTCAGCAACATGCTGGAAGCGGCTGTCAGCGGAAAGGAGATGCCGGTGATGATGAAGACCGCTTCTTTCCGTGCATGGCATGGCCACCTTGCCGCATACAGCGGCAGCCCGCGTTTGTTGTCGCAGGTCCGCTACTGGGAAAAGGCGATGGATGCATCAGCGCCGCTGCCGGTGGATCATGTATGTGAAGAGCTGGTACGGGTTAAGGACAGCCGTGATTATAGGGTGACGCTGCCGGCGGATCTCACTGGTCAGCTGCTGAAAGAAGCGCACCACGCATATAACACTGGTATAAATGATTTGTTGCTGGCGGCATTGGCACGCACGCTTACCGTGTGGACGAAGGAGAATCAGATTGTCATTGGTATGGAAGGGCATGGCCGTGAAAGCCTGGGCGAGGCTGTCAATACGGATCGCAGCGTGGGCTGGTTTACATCCATGTATCCTGTGTTGTTACACGCAGCGGAAGATGATGCTTCGCTCATCATCCACACTAAAGAAAATCTGCGCGAACTGCCGGATAACGGGCTGGGTTTCGGTGTGTTGAAATATATCAACCGGACGCCCTCCTTACAACATAATATGCCCTGGGATATTGTTTTCAACTATCTCGGTCAGCTGGATAATGTTACAGCAGGTAATCATCTCCTGAGCATGGCGTCTGAGCCGGCAGGGGTGGATGTGGGCGCTGCCCATCTGCTGCGCAATCTCATTACAGTAAACAGTATGGTCAAAGACGGCCAGCTGGAAATTACCTGGAGATACAGCAAAAGGCATTACAATGCGTCAACCGTAACAGCTATAGCAGATCAGTATCTCGTTCACCTGGAACAACTGATTGCTCACTGCCTTACCGCTGAACAACGTCATACGCCCGCAGACTTCGGACTGGCAGGTATTGTGAAACCGGAACAGCTGGACCGCTTCCTGTCGTTGCCGCAACACCGTGGCGTCAGTGCTGTATACAGGCTGAACGGGTTACAGGAAGGTATGCTCTTTCATCGTCTTTATGATGAAGGTACGCATGCCTACATGGAGCAGTTCATTTGCGGCCTTGACAATATCGATGAGCGGCTGTTACAGCAAAGCTGGGCGTATTTGCAGAAGAGGCACAGCATCCTCCGTACAGGATTCGATGCAACTACACTTGGTATTCCGGTGCAGTTTGTGGATGATCATGCGGCGTTGCCTTTCACCATACTGGATTACAGGGATAAGGACAACGCGGCTGTGGAAGCCTTCCTGCATGAAGACAGAAACCGTGGCTTCGATTTCAAAACGGCTCCGCTGATGCGTGTGGCATTGCTTCGCCTCACAGCAGATCAGTACCGGATGGTATGGAGTTTCCATCATATTCTGCTGGATGGCTGGTCGTTGCCGGTACTGGTACAGGAGCTGCTGCAGCATTATGAGCTGCTGGCAGGCGGCGGTGATCCGGGAGCTGTGGAGGAAGATCGTTATGAAGATTATATCAGGTATATAGACGCGAAGGATAAGTGGAAGGAAGAAGCTTACTGGCGCGCTTATCTGAATGGGCTGGAAGCTGGTACACAGCTGCCTTTCATCGCATCTGATGCGACAGGCAGAACGAAAGGCGCTGGTACTTACGCAGAACATCATCTGCTTGTTCCGGCAGATTTTACCAACCGCATTAAGGCGTATGCAAAGAACGGCGGCCTGACCGTCAATACGATCATGCAGGGTGTATGGGCTCTGTTACTACAGCATTATACCGGTCGTCATGAAGCCGTGTATGGTGTTACCGTATCGGGTCGTCCGGGTGATTTGCCGGAGGTGGAGCAGCGTGCAGGGCTTTATATCAACACCCTGCCATTGTTCACCAGAACAGCGCCGGGTATGGATGCTGCGCAATGGTTGTCTGAGATACAACAGAGCCAGATTGCCTCACGCGAATATGAGCATACGCCGTTAAGTCTGATCCAGCAATGGAATGGTATTACCGGTGATCTGTTTGACAGCCTCCTGATATTTGAGAACTACCCGATCGATGAGGTGATCACTACCAGGCAGTGGAAGCTGCAATTGTCTGATATTACCATCCGTGAACAGACGAACTATCCGCTGAATATCAGTATTACGGCTACAGACACGATAGATATTAACTTCAACTACAATACAGCCTTACTGCCGGAACTTTATGTTCATCAGCTGGCAGGACATTTCAGACAGGTCTTATCACAGCTTGTTGCCAACGAAAAGATAAAAATTGATGAGATCAGCATCCTGACGAACGAAGAGAGGGATGTGCTGAAGACCTTTAATGGCAGCAGCGTTTCTTATCCTGCGCACAAAAGTATTACGGCGCTCTTTGAAGAGCAGGCAGCCGCTACACCTGATGCTACTGCACTGATATTTGAAGCGCAGCAGCTGAGTTACAGAGAGCTGAATAACCGTGCAAATCAGCTGGCCTTATACATGCAGCAACAGGGAACCGGACAGGATGCGCGTGTAGCACTATGCCTGGAGCGATCTCCTGAGATGATCATCGCCATACTCGCCGTACTTAAACTGGGAGCTGCCTATGTACCGGTAGATCCAGGTTATCCTGCGGAGCGGATTACATTTATACTGGAAGATACCGGCGCTGCGCTGGTTCTTACTACGGCTAAGCATCGCCATAAGTTTACTCAAAAAGTAATAGCGACAGACGATACCGCTATCTATTCAGGTGCTGATGAAATGGTTGGCGTAACCGTTTCTCCGGACAGTCCTGCTTATATCATCTATACTTCCGGTTCTACCGGTACCCCCAAAGGGGTGGTGGCTACACACCGCGGGGTTGTCAACCTGGTTTACTGTCAGAGTCAACAGTTTGCTATAAAGGAAGATGAACGAGTGTTGCTGTTTTCCAACTACTGCTTTGATCCTTCTATTGAACAGATCTTCTTTGCGTTACTCAATGGCGCTGCACTGGTTCTCTTTCCGGAAGGAACACAGCTGGACCCGCTGGCGTTCGAAGCGTTGCTGGATACGCAGCGGATCAGTCACCTCGAGGCAACGCCGGGTTTCCTCAGTACGCTCACGCCCCGTGCCTACAGCGCTTTGAAGAGGGTGCTCTGTGGCGGGGAGATGTGCCCGAAGGAGCTGGCGACGCAGTGGAGCAGGTATGTACAGTTCTATAACGTATACGGGCCTACGGAAACTACGATCACGGCGCTTGCCTGTTTGTATACAGGTAATGCCACTGCCGCATTATCCGTACCGGTAGGCAGGCCGCTGGCGAATGTGCGCGCCTATATCCTTGACGGAGCCGGCAAGCCGGTACCGGTAGGTGTTACAGGAGAGCTGTATATAGGTGGAGCCGGCGTAACAAGCGGTTATCTGAATAACGATAATAAAACTGCCCTGTCATTTATCCCTGATCCTTTTTCCGGCGTAGCAGGAGCCAGCATGTACAGAACCGGCGATCTCGCCCGCTGGCTGCCTGACGGAAACATAGAATACGCCGGCCGTGCGGATGAACAGGTGAAGATCCGTGGCTTCCGGGTAGAACCAGGTGAAATTGAAAATACACTCCGCCAATACGGTCGTATCGACCAATGTGTGGTACTTGCCCATACGGAGGCTTCCGGCAATAAGAGCCTGGTAGCCTACATTGTGGCGCAGGGTACTATTGATAAGCAGGCGGTAACCGCTTATCTGAAAGAGAAGCTGCCGGCCTTTATGGTCCCTGCGGCATTGGTGGAGCTGGACCAGCTGCCGCTTACCTCCAATGGGAAAGTGGATAAGAAAACCTTGCTGGCGCTGGGGTCCGGCGCTACCGCTTCCGGTGAATATGTAGCGCCGCGTACAGAGAAAGAACAGATACTGACGGAGATATGGGCGGAATTACTGGGTATACAACGGGTAGGCATATACGATGATTTCTTCGCATTGGGTGGTCACTCATTGTTGGTCATGCGCTTTATTGCCGCGTTACACGAGCGTTTCCAGGTATCCATGCCGGTGAAGTCCGTGTTTGCAAATCCTACAGTGGCCGCTTTTGCCATGTTGCTGGAGGGCAGTTCACCAACGGCAGAGATACCGGAGATCGGTCGTAAGAGCAGGCCGGCGCGTGTGCCGTTGTCGTACGGACAAGAACGCCTGTGGTTCATTGACAGGCTGGAAGGCAGCGTGCATTATCATCTTCCCAATGTGTTGCAATTGAAAGGCAACATTGATAAGCAGGCGTTGGAAGCCGCGTTCCGTGGTATTGTAAACCGGCATGAAGTGCTGCGCACGGTGATCCGCGAAGAGGATGGGCAGGCGTATCAGCATGTGCTGGAACCGGATGGCTGGCGTTTGTCTTCCATAGGAGAGCACATTAGCCAGGACGAGGCAGTTCGCGGACTGCTGGACGCGCCGTTTGATCTCTCGCAGGATCATATGCTGCGTGCAGCGCTGCTGGAAACGGGCACTGATGAATACCTGTTGATCACTGCCATGCATCACATTGCATCTGATGGCTGGTCTGGCCATGTGCTGGTGCGTGAACTGGTGGAATTATACAATGCACATACGTTGCATCGCGATCCTGCTTTGCAGCCTTTGCCGGTGCAGTATGCAGACTATGCGATATGGCAGCGCGATTATCTGAGCGGCGAGGTGTTATCTGCCCGGCAGCAATACTGGAAAGATCAGCTTACCGGGGTGTCTCCGCTGAATCTTCCCACTGATTATTCCCGTCCGGCCATACAAAGTACTGCTGGTAACATCATTCACTATCATATTCCACCGGCCTTACAAGCATCGCTGCAATCACTGAGCCAGGAGCAGGGCACCACGTTGTACATGACGCTGATGGCTGCATTCCAGGTGTTGCTGTATCGTTACAGTGGTCAGGAGGATATCTGCGTTGGTACGCCGGTAGCGGGCCGCCGTCTGCAGGAGCTGGAGCATATGATCGGCTTCTTTGTGAATACGTTGGCCGTGCGTCAGCAGGTGGATGGAAGCGCTTCCTTTACCGCGTTGTTACAGTCGCTGAAGCAACAGCTGCTGGCTGCCTATGAGCACCAGGACCTTCCTTTCGAAAGGATGGTGGAAGCCGTGTCGCCGGAGCGAGACCGCAGCCGTAATCCGCTGTTCCAGGTGATGTTCATTTTACAGAACCAGGAAACATCCGGTGATATCCGCCTGGGTGATGTGTTGTTGTCGCAGGAGATTATTGCGCACAACGTCTCCAAATTCGATCTCACATTCAGCCTGACATCGCAGGTCGCCGGGTTGGCTATGGAGATAGAATACAGCACTGCTTTATTCCGTGAAGACACGATCCGCCGCATGGCGCAGCACTTTGAAGTGTTGCTGCAATCCATTATATCCGCGCCACAGACAAAGATCGGTTTGTTGCGCATGACTACAGAAGAAGAAGTTACCTCTATTACAAAAGATTTCAATGATACGGCTGTTGCCTATAACCTGGACCAGACCTTTGCGGATCTGTTCAATGAACAGGTATTGCGTACGCCGGAAGCGACGGCAGTTGTTTTTGAAAACGAGATACTGAGCTATCGTGAACTGAATGAACGTTCCCATCAGCTGGCCTGTTACCTGCGCGAACAGGGCGTTCGGGAGGAAGTGCTGGTGCCCCTGTGCCTGGAGCGTTCCTTCGACATGATCATCGGTATACTTGGTATTCTGAAAGCCGGCGGCGCTTATGTGCCGGTTGATCCGCATTATCCGGAGGCCCGTATCCGCTATATGCTGGAAGATACCAATGCACCGCTGGTATTAACGCAGCAACGCCACGCAGCCACATTGAAGGACATTTTCAGCGGCAGCGTATTATCACTGGATGAATTGCAGGAAGAAATAAATGCTGCACCGCGTCACGCATTGGCACCGCCGCGGCCGGGTCATCTGGCTTATGTGATCTATACTTCCGGTTCCACCGGCAAGCCCAAAGGTGTGATGAATGAGCATCGCGGGCTATTGAACCGCCTGCTGTGGACACAGGGTTACTTTGGCCTGGATCATACGGATGCTGTTTTGCAGAAGACCACTTTCTGCTTCGACGTATCGGTATGGGAACTGTTATGGCCTTTGATGACCGGCGCTAAGCTGGTATTTGCCATCCCGGGAGGGGAGAAGGATGCCGCATACATCAGCGATGTAATTGCCGCGCAACAGATCACTACGATACACTTTGTACCGTCTATGTTGCAGGTATTCCTGGAACAGATTTCAACCGGGGAGGGCGCCCGGCTCCGCAGGGTATTGTGCAGTGGAGAAGCCTTACAGGCTGCGCATGTGAACTCTTTCCATGAGAAGCTGGATGGTATCGGGCTGTATAACCTTTACGGACCTACGGAGGCTGCCATTGACGTGAGTTGCTGGCCAGCCGTTAAACAAGACGAAGCAGTTACCGTTGTGCCGATCGGTAAACCAGTTTCCAATACGCAGTTATATATCCTGGACGCTGCCGGAAACGTAGTGCCGCTGGGTGTTACCGGGGAGTTATATATCGGTGGTATACAAGTGGCGCGTGGTTACCTCAACAGAGCAGAACTGACCGCAGAGAAGTTTGTATCCGCACCCTGGAATGCGGCGGAAAGATTATACAGAACAGGCGACCTTGCCTGCTGGCTGCCAGATGGTAACATAGCATACCAGGGCCGTACCGATGATCAGGTGAAGATACGCGGCTACCGCATAGAGTTAGGAG
This sequence comes from Chitinophaga sp., assembly GCF_035538455.1. GTDB lineage: Bacteria > Bacteroidota > Bacteroidia > Chitinophagales > Chitinophagaceae > Chitinophaga. Next base: position 15,537 of record NZ_DATLKJ010000118.1, on the reverse strand, counting down.
AGATTGAGTATGCTGTTCAGCAGCATGCATCCGTGAGTCAGTGCGTAGTATTGGTGAAAGCCGATAAGCATGGTAATAAACGACTGGTTGGTTATGTGGTGCCCGAAGGTACATTTAACAAAGAAGCATTGCAGGAATGGCTGAAAGACCGCCTGCCGGAATATATGGTACCTGCCTTGTGGGTGCCGCTGGAAGTAATTCCATTGACGGGCAACGGGAAGACAGACCGTAAAGCGCTGCCGGAGCCTTCTGACGCCGGTGCTGCTGAAAATACCTACGTGATGCCCCGGAATGATGCAGAATACGCGCTGGCGGCAATATGGAAGGAGTTGCTGGGGGTACAACGGGTAGGGATATACGATAATTTCTTTGAGCTGGGAGGAAACTCCCTGCTGGCGATGCGGCTGATTGCGGCTATCCGTAAATCTATGCAGCTGGAAGTGGCAGTAGGAAGTATTTTCAAGCATCCGGATATAGCCGGGCTGTCTGCGCTGCTGCATCTGTATGAGCCTACGGCGGTTCCTGCCATCAAAGCATTGCCGCGTCCCGAAAGGATTCCGTTGTCTTTCAGTCAGCAGCGTTTATGGTTCATTGACCAGCTGGAAGGCAGCGTACACTATCATATACCAGCCCTGCTGAAACTATCGGGACCACTGCACCGCGAAGCGCTGGAACTGGCGCTGCGGGAGGTAGTACAGCGCCATGAAGTACTGCGCACGGTAATGGTGGAAGAAGAAGGAAAAGCCTGGCAGCAGGTACGTACAGCAGATGCCTGGCAGCTGGAACAACTGTCTGATCGGGAAGAGATGATGACATGGCTGGACAAACCTTTTATCCTCGCTGAAGATTATATGTTGCGCGCAGGATTGTTACAGGAAGGTAAGGACGAATATTTACTGGCAATTGTGATGCATCATATTGCGTCTGACGGCTGGTCGATGGGCGTGATCGTGAAAGAATTGCCGGAGCTGTATGAAGCCATTACTACCGGCCGTATACCTGCACTGGCAGCGCCTGAGCTGCAATACGCTGACTATGCATTGTGGCAGCGCGATTACCTGAGCGGAACAGTGCTGTCAGCTCAGCTGGAGTACTGGAAAGACCAGCTCACGGGTGTTGCGCCGTTGAACCTGCTCACCGATTATCCCCGTCCTGCTATACAAAGTAATGCCGGTAACAAAGTTACTTATCATATACCTGCGGTATTACAAGCCTCCCTGCAATCGCTGAGCCATGAGCAGGGCGTAACGCTGTATATGACGCTGTTAGCTGCTTTCCAGGTATTACTGTACCGCTACAGCGGTCAGGAAGATATTTGCGTAGGTACGCCGGTAGCGGGCCGCCGTTTGCAGGAGCTGGAAAACATGATCGGCTTCTTTGTGAATACGCTGGCGGTGCGCCAGCAGGTAGATGGAGACAGCGCATTTACTGCCTTGCTGCAATCGCTGAAGCAACAGTTGCTGGCAGCCTATGAGCACCAGGATCTTCCTTTTGAAAAGATGGTGGAAGCCGTATCGCCGGAGCGTGACCGCAGCCGCCATCCGTTGTTCCAGGTGATGTTCATTTTGCAGAACCAGGAAACTTCCGATGCTACCCGCCTGGGTGATGTGTTGTTGTCGCAGGAAACCATCGCGCATAATATCTCCAAATTTGACCTGACCTTCGGCCTTTCAGAACAGGCGGATGGATTGGCTATGGAGATAGAATACAGCACGGCGTTGTTCCACGAAGACACCATCCGCCGCATGGCAGGGCACTATGAAAGACTGTTGCAATCCATCGTATCAGCGCCGGAAACGAAGACCGGTTTGTTGCGCCTGATAACGGAGGAGGAAGTTACTTCCGTTGTAAATGATTTCAATGATACCGTAGTAGCCTGCAACCAGGAACAGACCTTTGTTGATCTCTTCAGGGAACAGGCATTACGCACGCCTGATGCGCCGGCTGTTATTTATGAAAATGAAGTACTGAGCTACCGCGAACTGGATGAACGTTCCGGTCAGCTGGCCCATTACCTGCGCCAGCAGGGCGTTCAGGATGAAGCATATGTGCCGTTGTTCCTGGAACGTTCTCCGGACATGATCATCAGCATACTCGGTATTATGAAAGCCGGTGGTGCTTATGTGCCGATAGATCCGCAATACCCGGAATCGCGTATCCGCTTCATGCTGGAAGATACCGGCGCCGCGCTGGTGATCACACACCGGCGCCTCGGCGCTGTATTGTCCGGCATTTTCAGCGGTACGATCCTTTCGCTGGATGAACAAAAAAATGCTATTGCCGCTGCACCCGTTGAGGTATTGTCTTCAACACCGCATCCTGGTCAGCTGGTTTATCTGATTTATACTTCCGGTTCTACCGGAAAACCCAAAGGCGTAATGGTGGAACATGCGGGCATGCTCAATCACCTTTATGCCAAGGTGAATGACCTGCAGCTGAACAGCAACTCCATCGTTGCTTATACAGCTTCCTATACATTCGATATATCTGTATGGCAGATGTTCTCTGCCTTCCTTTGCGGAGGCGCCACCGTTGTGTATACGGAACACCTGATCTTCAGTCCTGCCCAACTGATGACAGACGTGGATCAGCGTAAGGTAACGATACTTGAACTGGTGCCTTCTTATTTATCATCTGTTTTACAGGAGGAAATACCGGTGGCATTACAATCGCTGCAATACTTGTTGGTAACAGGGGAAGCGGTGAGTCAGCACCTGGTGTCGCAGTGGTTCAGCAAATATCCGGCAATCCCGGTGGTGAATGCCTATGGTCCTACAGAAGCATCAGATGATATTTGTCATCATATCATGCACACTACACCAACCGGTATCACGGTGCCGTTGGGTAAGCCGGTACAGAACCTGCAGTTGTATGTTGTGGATGCCGCGATGCAGGTGAATCCTGTGGGCGTGCCCGGAGAGATATGCGTGTCGGGTATCGGCGTATCGCGCGGTTATCTGAACCGGCCTGATCTTACGGCGGAAAAATTCATTGCCAATCCGTTCCCTTCCGGTGGCCGCTTATATCGCACCGGCGATCTCGGCAGATGGCTGCCAGACGGCACGATGGAGTACCTGGGCCGTATCGACGACCAGGTGAAGATCCGTGGCTTCCGTATAGAGCTGGGTGAGATAGAGCATACCATTCAGCAACATGCATCTGTCAACCAGTGTGTGGTGTTAGTGAAAGCTGATAAGCACGGCAATAAGCGACTGGTAGGTTATGTAGTACCGGAAGGCGTATTTAATAAAGACGAAGTGCAGTTGTGGTTGAAAGACCGCCTGCCTGAATATATGGCGCCTGCCTTGTGGGTGCCGCTGGAAGAAATTCCGTTGACAAACAACGGCAAGATAGACCGCAAAGCCCTGCCTGAACCGGCAGACACCGGCGCAACACAGCATAACTATGTGGCGCCGCGGAATGAGGCAGAACATGCATTGGCCAACATATGGAAAGAGCTTTTAGGTATTCAGCAGGTAGGCATTCATGATAATTTCTTTGAACTCGGCGGCGACTCAATCATCACGATACAGGTGGTAAGCCGTGCAAGGCGTGCGGGCTACGAGTTGAAACCCGTAGATCTGTTCAAACACCAGACAATAGCCGGATTATCCGCACTGCTGGCGGCATCCGGACAACACGCGGATGTGCACACAGAGCAGGGAGTTCTTACCGGCGACAGTAACCTGCTGCCTATCCAGCAGGCCTTTTTTGATAACGTGGCGCCGGATGGCAACGATGCAGCCGGTACACACTACAACCAGAGCGTGTTACTGCGTATCAGCAGGCAGGTGAATACTACAGTAGCGACGGATGCCATACAACACCTGATCAGCCACCACGATGCGCTGCGTTTCACCTATCAGTATGATCAGGGTTGGAAACAGGCTTATGGAGATCATTATGAGCACATAGAAATAGTAGACTTCCGTGCCGTAGCCGCTGAAGACCTGGACAACATGATAGCCAGCTATAGCAACAAGTATCAGCAAAGCCTTTCGCCGCAGCACGGCATTGTGATCCGTGCCGTATTGATGCTGATGCCAGGCTACAAAGAAGATAACCGTTTACTTATCATCATCCATCACCTGGCTGTTGACGGCGTTTCATGGCGTATCCTGCTGGAAGATCTTGAGATGTTGCTGAAAAATAACCAGCAACAGACGCCGGAGGCAATACTGGGTCCTAAAACCAGTTCTTACCGCCAATGGTACAACGCCCTGGCAGTACATGCCCAGCGCAGGGACGTACAGGCACAGCTGCCTTACTGGGAACAGGCTGTGCAACATCATCATCCGTTAAGGACTACGAAGCAGCATACAGCAGCGATAACGGTGTCGGATATACGTAATCTGACCGTGAAACTCGATACTGCCTTGACAGGCCAGCTGCTGTATAATACCGCACAGGCGTATCATACAGAGATCAACGATCTCCTGCTGTGCGCGCTGGCCTTTACGCTGGCTGCGTGGAACGGCGATAAACAGGTATTGATCGGGCTGGAATCTCATGGCCGTGAGCATATCTCGGATCATATGGATGTAACCCGTACCGTAGGCTGGTTCACCGGCTTATTCCCGGTGTTATTATCTGCCGGAGCAGACTTGCCGGAACGCGATATGCTGAAGTCTGTAAAAGAACAACTGCGCCGCATACCCGGTAAGGGGCTTGGCTATGGCATGCTGAAATATATCAACCGCGCCGCTACCTTACAGCAGGCAGCCGGATGGGATGTTATCTTCAACTACCTCGGACAGGCAGGCAATGTTATCAATAAAGACGGATTGCTGGGTGCAGCAGAGGAGCCGGGTGGAGATGCCGTAGGATTGAACTTCCCGGTGAACGAAAAACTGACGGTAGACAGTATCATCCAGGACGGACAACTGGTATTACAGTGGAAATACAGTGCGGTGCATTTTGATCATACCGACATCGAACAGCTGGCGAATGACTATCTGTTGCGCCTCAGAGCATTGATTAAACATTGCTTTGCACAGGAAGTATCTCAATACACACCATCTGATTATGCCCTGGAGCAAGAGATTAGTTATACAGAGCTGGACGCTTTCCTGGATGCCGGTCACAACGGCAGCCCGCGCAGGGAGCAGATCGACAGTCTTTACCGGCTGAGCGGCCTGCAGGAGAGCATGTTGTTCCACGGCTTATATGATAATCAGTCTGCCGCCTATATGGAGCAGGTGAGCTGTGATATTACAGACCTGCGCGAAGATATTTTCCGCGATACCTGGGCTGTTATCCTCCGGCATCATGCCATACTGCGCAGCGCCTTCTATTACGATACCTTCAGCATCCCGGTGCAGTGTGTATATAAAGAGACCGCCATCCCGGTAACCATCAAGGATTTCAGCGGCATGACGAAAGACCGCCAGGAGGCAGCTGTTAAAGCATTTGAGGCCACAGACCGCACTACGGGATTTGACTTCAGAGAACATCCGCTGATGCGGCTCACGCTCATCAGGCTGGATGACCGCAGGTGCCGCCTGGTATGGACCATACATCACCTGTTGATAGACGGCTGGTCAATGCCCGTGATACTGGAAGAGCTGCTGCATACTTACGAATTGCTCGCCACCGGACAAGAGGTACCGCAACAACAGGAAGACCGCTTCGAACCTCACATCCGTTATCTCGAAGCGAGGGACAAAGAACAGGAAGAAGCCTACTGGCGTCAATACCTGAAAGACGTAACAGAAAATACATTGCTGCCGTTTGTGCAGGCCGCCGACGATGCTGCCGGTAACGATGGCATCTTCAGAGAAGAGATAAAACCATTCGGGAAAGCGTTCAGCGATAAGATCATCCGGTATGCACAACAGCAGCGCCTGACCGTAAACACGCTGATACAGGGCATCTGGGCTTATCTCCTGCATTATTATACCGGCAATGAACATATTACCTATGGCGTTACCGTTTCCGGAAGACCGGAAGAGCTGCCGGGTATCGAGCAGGCGGTAGGTATGTACATCAATACGTTGCCATTCCGTTCAGGCATCAACAAACATGCTGCTGTAACAGATTGGTTGCAACAGTTGCAGCTGGAACAGCTGCAAAGCAGGCGGTTCCAATATGCTACACTGGAAGAGATCCAGCTGTGGGCAGGTCTGAGAGGAGAGCTTTTCAATACACTGCTGGTATTTGAGAACTACCCGGTAAATGCGATCATCGCATCCAACAACTGGCAGTTGCAGGTAGAGCAGGTGGTGATCAGCGAGCAGACGAACTTCCCGCTGGAAGTGATCGTTGGAGTAGCAGATGAGATCACGGTGATATTCAAGTACAACGACAGCGTGCTGTCAACATCCGCCGTGAAAGTTATTGCCGGACACTTTGAGCAGCTGTTGTCGCAGATTACTTTACAGAGCCACCTGACCATCGGCGACCTTAACCCGCTCACGGCAGCAGAACAAACCCTGCTGCTGGAAACCTTCAATGCGAAGCAGGTAGCTTATCCGCATGAGAAGAACGTTGTGACGATCTTCGAAGAACAGGTGAAAGCCAGGCCGGATGCGGTGGCGCTGGTATATGAAAGCCGCACCATGACCTACAGGGACGTGGATGAAGCAGCTAACCGCATTGCGCACCTGTTACAACATCATAACGTGCACGCAGATACCTTGGTGGGCATCTGCCTGGAGAAAGGACTGAATATGTTGCTTGGTATCCTTGGCGTATGGAAGGCTGGCGGCGCTTATATACCGTTTGATCCGGCGTATCCTGCTGAACGTATGCGCTACATGCTGAGTGATACCGGCACTAACATTATACTGAGCAGTGACCAGAGCAAGGGTAACATCCCGCAGGATTGGTCCGGGCTGATCATCAACCTGGATGATGCAGCGGCATTGGCTGATTATCCCGCTACGTCACTGTCTTATCAGCCTGCTGCCGGTGATCTTTCTTATGTGATCTATACCTCCGGTTCCACCGGCAAACCTAAAGGCGTGCTGGTAGAACATGCTGGTATGTTGAACCACCTGTATGCGAAGATCAACGACCTGGAGATGAACGAGGCTACCATACTGGCTTACACGGCGTCATATACATTTGATATATCGGTATGGCAGATGTTCAGCGCTTTGCTGTGCGGCGGCCGGACGGTGATCTATGGCGATCATCATATTCTTCATCCATCCGCACTGATAAAACAGGTAGAAGATGACCAGGTGAACATACTGGAACTTGTGCCTTCCTATCTCGCAGCTGTATTACAGGAAAATCCTTCCGTTACGTTGAGCTGTCTCCGTTACCTGCTGGTAACAGGGGGGCGGTGAGTCCTTCGCTGCTTACAGATTGGTTTAGTCATCCGCATTACCAGCGCATCCCGGTGGTAAATGCTTATGGCCCGACGGAAGCATCGGATGATATTACGCATCACTTGATGTATGAGGCGCCGGCAGGCCATATTGTGCCGCTGGGCCGTCCGGTGCAGAACCTGCATATCTATGTGCTGGGCCGCTATGGTCAGTTGTGCGCGCCGGGTATAGCGGGCGAGATCTGTGTATCTGGTATTGGGGTGTCGCGCGGTTATTTGAACCGGCCTGACCTCACTGCCGACCGGTTCGTAAAAGATCCGTTCCGTGTTGGGGAGAAGATGTACCGCACAGGGGACCTGGGCCGCTGGCTGGAAGACGGTACTATTGAGTACCTGGGCCGTATCGATGAACAGGTGAAGATCCGTGGTTATCGTATAGAGTTGGGTGAGATAGAGAACATCCTGCAACAACATGAGGGCGTGCAGCAATGTGCGGTGATCGCTAAATCTGATCAGCAGGGTATCAAATGGCTGGCAGGATTTGTAGTGCCGGCGCAGGGGCAGTTCGACAGGGAAGCAATTGCCCTTTATCTCAGGGAGCAGCTGCCGGAATACATGGTGCCTGCATTGATGGAGCTGGCGGAGATGCCGCTTACCCCCAATGGTAAGATCGATAAGAAATTCCTGTCGGATATAGCAGCCGGAGAAACCGTTACCGTGGCATATGTAGCGCCGCGCAATGAAACAGAAGAAGCACTGGCTGGTATCTGGAGAGAGCTGTTGCGTGTAGAACGGGTAGGGGTACACGATAATTTCTTCGACCTCGGCGGGCACTCCCTGCTGGTGATGCGCATGGCTGCGGCGATATTGGAAACACTGCGCACAGAGCTGACGGTACGTACGCTTTTCGAACATCCTACGCTCGAATCGCTTGCCGCCTTCATCATCACAAAGCAAGCGGCTGAAACAAAAAAACGGAAAAGAATAATACTGGATTAAGCGACCCTAAAAATATTGGTATGATTAACCTGAATGTAATTAATGTTGATGAACTGCTGGAAAAGGCCAGCCGTTCCGGGATCACTGTGTTACTGGAAAACGGTAAGCTGGTGATGGAAGCGGATGAAGACAGGGATATAGATGAAACGATCATAGAAGAGATCAAAGAGTATAAACGTATCATCATTGATCATCTCCGGAATAAAAAAGTTACTGACAGTCTCACCGCCACTATCGCGCCTGTGAAACGTGACGGAGAGGCTATCCCGTTATCATTCAGCCAGGAGCGTCTTTGGTTCATTGACAAGCTGGAGGGAAGCGTACATTATCATATTCCTACCGTCCTGAAATTCCGGGGCGTACTTGACAGCACAGCGCTGGAACAGGCATTCCGCGAAGTGGTGAACCGTCATGAAGTGTTGCGCACCGTGATGCGGGAAGAGGATGGACAAGCCTGGCAGCACTTCCTGGAAAAAGACAGTTGGCATTTGTCGGCCATCGATGAAAGCGCCGGCAGGGAAGAGGCCATCCATACATTACTGCATGCGCCGTTTGATCTCTCGCAGGATCATATGCTGCGTGCCGCATTGCTGAACGATGGTCCTTCAGCATACCTGCTGGTGATGGTGATGCACCACATTGCATCCGACGGTTGGTCGGGTAATGTGCTGGTGCGCGAACTGGTGGAATTATACAGCGCTTATGCCACACAACGTCTGCCTGATTTGCAGCCATTGCCTGTACAGTATGCGGACTATGCGGTGTGGCAACGCTCCTACATGTCGGGAGAGGTATTGCATAAGCTGGAGCGTTACTGGGAGCAGCAACTTGCAGGTGTGGAGCCGCTGAACCTGCCGCTGGATTATCCGCGGCCTGCCGTGCAAAGCACCCGGGGCGCCATGCATCATATGGTTATAGACGCTGGTTTGACAGCGGATCTGCACCGGTTCAGCCAGGAACAGAACGCGACTTTGTTCATGACCCTTTTATCTGTGTATAAGGTGTTGTTGTATCGCTACAGCGGTCAGGAAGTGATCTGCGTGGGGACGCCGATAGCTGGCCGCCGCCGCCGCGAGACGGAAGACCTGATCGGCTTCTTCGCCAATACTCTTGCGCTGCGTAGTGACCTGAGCAACGACCAGCCATTTACTGCATTGCTGCAACAGGTGAAAGATACTTTGCTGGGAGGCTATGACCACCAGGATATTCCTTTTGAAAAAGTAGTGGACGTAGCGGCCAGGGACCGCGACCGCAGCCGTCATCCGCTGTTCCAGGTGATGTTCGTATTGCAGAATATTCCTGAAATGACAGCGGCAACGCTGGGTGATACCACTATCTCGATGGTGGCGCCGGAAAATAAAACGGCAAAGTTTGAACTGACCTTCACTATTACTGAAGAGAAGAAACGGTTGCAGCTGGATATAGAATACTGTACAGACCTGTTCAATGCAGCTACTATTGCCCGCATGGCAGCACACTATGAGCAGCTGCTGAAATCTGTGGTGGCAGCACCTTCACAGCTGACCGGCAGCCTGCCGATGATCACGCCTGCGGAAGAAAAACAGCTGTTGCAGGACTTCCCCGGCGTCAGGGTCAATTATCCGCAGCATACCACCATCCTCGACCTCATTGAAAAACAGGTGGCGGAGCGTCCGGATGCAATTGCCGTGACCTATGAAAATGAAAGCCTCACCTACGGTGAGCTTGACAGGAAAGCTACGCAGCTGGGACACTACCTGCGTTCGCATGGCGTGCAGGAAGAAACGCTTGTACCACTTTGCATCGACCGCGGAACGGACATGATTGTAGGGATACTCGGCATCATGAAAGCCGGTGGCGCCTATGTGCCAATGGACCCGGCCTATCCGGAAGACCGTATCCGCTACATGCTGGAAGATACAAAGGCAACAGTGGTGGTGAGCAACAGCCGCTGCAGCGCTGTATGCAACTATTCAGCTGCCAGGATGATTGAGCTGGATACCGATCAGGAGATCATCCGCCAGCAACCTGTTATCAATCCCGATATACAACGTTCGCCGCAACATGTGGCTTACGTAATCTATACCTCCGGATCTACAGGACGCCCTAAAGGCGTGCTGATAGAGCATTACAACGTAGTGCGTCTGTTTGAGACAGACATTATGTTGTATGATTTTAACGAATCAGATGTATGGACGATGTTCCATTCCTTCTGCTTCGATTTCTCTGTATGGGAGATGTATGGCGCATTATTCTATGGCGGCCGCCTGGTGGTAGTGCCGAAACAGGTAACAATCGACAGTTCCCTGTTCGGGCAGTTACTGCTGGAAGAGCAGGTAACTGTACTGAATCAGACGCCTTCCTCTTTTTATGTGTTGCAGGATTATATGGTGAGCCATGCAGACGCTGTACCGGTACGATATGTAATATTCGGCGGCGAGGCGCTGAATCCTGTAAGGATCAAAGCCTGGAAGCAACATTATCCTGCGTGCCGCCTCATTAATATGTACGGTATCACAGAAACCACGGTGCACGTGACTTTCCAGGAGATGCTGCCTGTACATCTTGAACATCCGGCGAGTGTGATAGGACATACAATCCCTACACTATACGCCTATATATTGAACAATAACAGAACGCCTGTGCCGGTGGGAGTGTCAGGAGAGCTGTATATCAGCGGGGCCGGGCTCGCAAGGGGCTACCTCAATTTACCGGCGCTCACGGCAGAAAGATTTATTCCCAGTCCGTTTATCGCAGGTGAACGGTTATATAAGACCGGCGACCTCGCCAGGTGGCTGCCAGACGGCAACCTGGAATACCTTGGCCGTATCGATGACCAGGTGAAGATCCGCGGCTTCCGTATTGAGCTGGGTGAGATTGAGAGCGTATTACAGAAAAGTAACCTGGTGCAGAGCTGTGTGATTATCGCCAAAACGGATAAAACGGGCAACAAGCAGCTGGTGGGTTATGTAGTACCCAAAGCGGAGTTTAATAAAGAGGCGTTGCAATCCTGGCTGAGAGAGCATCTGCCGGAATACATGGTACCGGCAGCGTGGGTGCCGCTGGAAAAGATCCCGCTGACAGTTAACGGTAAAGTAGACCGCAAAGCCTTACCCGATCCGGAAGACGTAATCGTTAACACCACTGCATATGTAGCGCCGCGCAATGAAACAGAACAGCAACTGGCCGCCATCTGGGAAGAACTGCTGGGCATACAACAGGCAGGCATATACGATAATTTCTTTGAACGCGGCGGAGACTCCATCCGCGTGATAAAAGTAGTGAGCCGGGTTAAACAGGCTTTCGGAAGAAACCTGAAAGTATTTGACGTGTACCAATCCGCTACTATCGCTGATCTGGCTGCCCTGCTTGAAAAAGCGGCGGTATCCGGCAATACGGAAGATAACCTGCACGCTGCCATCGGCGCAGAAATCGCCGGTATCAGGGAAGAGGTAATGCCGCAGCTGGAAAATGCAGCGCTCATCGAAGATGTATACCCGATGAGCGACATCGAACAGGGAATGGTATATTCTTCTGTACTGAATCCGGATGAAGCATTGTACCATGGTCAGTTTGTATATAACATTCCCGCTGCATTCAGCGCAGAGATTGTCCGCGAAGCCTTCGCCGCCATCGTTTCCAGGCACAGTATACTGAGAACAGCTTTCAGGCTGAATACCGCCGGGCACGATCTCCAGGTAGTATACAGGTCTGTTGATGTGAAGGTGGGCAGTTTTGATCTGACCATGATGACCAGCAGTGAAGTGGAAGAAACGATCGGCGCATTCCTCGAACAGGAGCGCAGCAAGCCTTTCGTTTTTCATGAAGCACCGTTGTGGAGAGCGACGGTCTTCGAGTTAAAACAGCATAATATCTACGTCTTCCAGTTTCATCATGCTATACTCGACGGTTGGAGCGTGGCATCACTCAATACGGAACTGTATCAGCTGTGTACTGAAATACATGCAGGAAGGCCGCTTCCTGTAGTGCCGCCGCTTAAAAGTTCCTACCGCGATTACATTATTGAAAGCATCGCTACGAAGCGGAACACTGCCACGCATGCTTTCTGGAAGCAGGAGCTGGCTGCATACAAACGCCTGGATATATTTACAGAAGAGACTTGTCAGGAGCGCTTCAGCCGCCGTTATGCAGATACTTTCCTGTATAAGCTGAGAGAGAAAGCAGGCAGGGAAAATATCTCCCTCAAAGCAATTTTCTTCGGCGCTTACCTGTATTCATTAAGTGCACTGACTTATGAGAACGATGTTACCATCGGGCTGGTAACCAACAGCCGGCCCTTATCTGAAGATGGCGACCGGCTGATCGGATGTTTCCTCAATACGGTTCCCTTCAGGTTTACAATGGTCAACAGTTCTACCTGGCAATCGTATTTTGAAGAGATAGAAAGAAAATTATTGCGGCTGAAAGAAGTGGATCGTACCAGTTTGCTGACCATCGCTGAAATTACTAGAGAACAGGGGAACGCAGGTAATCCATTCTTCGATGCGTTGTTCAACTTCGTAAACTTCCACGTCTATGGCAAGCTGGGTGAAAGCGGCGCCGGTGAAAATGAGGAAGACAATATTGCACTCAGTGGCCATGAGTTGACCAACACGTTCCTGGATTGTACGGTGAACCTCACTGGCGGTGTATTTGCCGTGAGCTATAGTCTCAGGAAAAAACTAAGATCGGAAAAAACGCTGGAGCAGCTTGAAGAATATTTCAGCAATGCGCTGCTGTTCTACCTGGAACAGCCGGACAGGAAAATCAGTGATTGCCCTGTGTTACCGGCAGCAGAACATTATCCGCTGCTGCGCACCTTCGCCGGCGAATCCGTGCATTATCCGGAAGATAAGACAGTGCTTGACCTGTTTGAAGAAAAGGCAGTCCTGGCGCCTGAGGCTACAGCGCTTGTATGTGACAACGAGCGATGGAGTTATAAAACATTGGATGAACAGTCGAACCGGCTGGCGCATTATCTCAAAGCATCCGGTACTGTACCGGAGGACCTGATCGTAGTGTGTATCGGCAGACGCCCGGAAATGCTGGTGGCGATGCTGGGCATCCTCAAGGCGGGAGCAGCCTACGTACCGGTTGATCCAGGCTATCCGCAGGATCGTATCCAGTATATTCTCAACGATTGTAAGTGTAGGCAGGTTATTGCACTGACTTCCACGGCTGACTTCTTTGCAGAAAATGATATGAATGTCATCTGCCTGGATGCACCGTCAGATGTGCTGTTGCAGCATCCGGTGCATGCGGTGAATGATCGTCCGGCCGTTACGCAACTCGCTTACATTATCTATACATCCGGCTCCACCGGCCGCCCCAAAGGCGTGATGATAGAGCACCGGAACCTGGTGAACCTTGTGCACTGGCATATCGACAGCCATGAAGTGTTGCCGGAAAGCCGCGCTACCGCAATGGCCAGCGTAGGCTTCGACGCCTTCGGCTGGGAAGTGTGGCCCTACCTTTGCGCAGGCAGTAGTCTCTGGCTGCTCGATGATCAGATAAAAACAGCACCGCAACGCCTTGCAGCGTTTTATGCCAACGAGCAAATCACCCATAGCTTTATCGCTACCGGCCTGGTAGAGGATGTGCTGGATGCTTTGCGTCACCGCACAACAGACCTGCAATATCTGCTCACAGGCGGAGACAGGTTGCAGCGTGTGGATACAACCGGATTGTCTTTTGTACTGAGTAACAACTACGGGCCTACGGAGAATACCGTTGTAACCACCTCTTATTTCCTTGGTGAAGAAGCGGACGAAACGCTGCCACCGATAGGCCGCGCTGTTTCCAATACCAATACGTATGTCCTCAACGCCAACCTGGATCTGGCGCCTGTGGGCGTGCCCGGAGAGCTTTGTGTGGGTGGGGCGCAGCTGGCAAGAGGGTACCTGAATTTACCGGAGCTGACCGCAGAAAAATTTGTACCCCATCCTTTCATCAAGGGAGCACGCCTGTACCGCACCGGTGACCTGGTGCGCCGCCGCGGTGATGGCAACATTGAATTTATAGACCGGCTTGACGATCAGGTGAAGATCCGCGGCTATCGTATTGAGTTGGGAGAGATTGAAAACATCCTGAAACAGGCGCCGGGCATCCGTCAGTGTGCGGTAACAGCAAGGCACGATAACCGTGGTATTAAATACCTGGCAGGTTATGTAGTGACGGAGCATGACTTCGATAAAGCCGCTACAGAAGCCTGGCTGAAGCAACAGCTGCCTGCCTACATGATACCTGCCGCCTGGGTAGTGCTGGAAGAATTGCCGCTGACCGTGAATGGTAAGGTAGACAGAAAAGCTTTACCAGATGCAGATCCTGCCGCATTGAAGACGACGGCATATACTGCGCCGCGTAATGAAACCGAAGCAACGCTTGCCGCTATCTGGCAGCAATTATTGAGAATAGAACGGATAGGGATATACGATAATTTCTTTGAGCTGGGCGGACATTCATTACTCGCCCTCAGGCTGCTGGCTGCAATCAGGAAAGAGTTAACCGCCGAGCTGGAAATGAAAGCCCTGTTCAGGTATCCCACTATCGCCGCTTTATCGGAGAGCGGTGAGCTGAAGGGCGGCCATGTTTTACTGCCAGCTATTACAGCAGGGACCAGACCATTGCAGCTCCCGTTGTCTTTCAGCCAGGAGCGCCTGTGGTTCATTGACCGCCTGGAAGGTACGCTGCATTATCATATACCACTGGTATTGCGGATGAAAGGTCCGCTGAATGAAACAGCGTTACATCATGCGTTGCAGACAATAGTGGAGCGGCATGAAGTGCTGCGCACGGTATACCGCCAGGAAGAGGAAACCGTTTGCCAGGTGATACGTGATGCCGCACAATGGACATTTACGGCGTTGGATACTGCCACTGATCTGAAGACCGCCGTTGCTTCCTTTATTGCAACACCTTTTGATCTCTCAGCTGACTACATGCTGAGGGCGGCGGTCAGCACAGTTTCCACAGAAGAACATCTGCTGGTGATTTGTCTGCATCACATCGCTGCTGATGGCTGGTCGGCAGAAGTGATTGTCCGGGAGTTTACTTCGCTCTATAGCGCTTACCTCCACAATACGCCCGTGGCGCTGCCACCGCTGCCTGTGCAATATGCCGACTTTGCTATATGGCAAAGAAACTATGTAAACGATGGTGTATTACAGCAGCAACAGTCTTACTGGATGAAACAACTGGCAGGCGTGGAAACACTGAACCTGCCGGCAGATTATGCCAGACCTGCTATCCAGAGCATCAGGGGGGCCATGTTCCACACTACCATTGAT
>NZ_DATLKJ010000117.1:0-60352 GCF_035538455.1 Chitinophaga sp. | reverse complement strand
TGTAGAAATGGGTACCCCAAAAGGCCTCCCTTAAAGAGCGGTGTAAAATCCCTGGCGGGAAAACGAGTTTTCGATCGCCAATAACTTAGACATAGTGTTATTGATCAATATTGTACCTCAGATGGTGAGCCCTGAAAGTGGAAGGGGGTTCACCGGGACATACAACAGCTAAAATAATGCTGTTTTAATACCAACGACCCCCGTTAATAATAACGGGAGCCGCACTACTGGGGTTAAAATTTTATTTCCTGGAAAAAGAAATAACTTGTTTTATTGATGCTGTGAGTTTGCAAAAAACAGGGACTCGGTACCTCACCTTGTAATGTATCGAATGCGAATAATAACGAGTTTACAACGGTTATAAGTTAATCAGTTTATAAAGAGATGAAATAATTTACGATAAGAATCACTCTGCATTAATTCCCGATACCTTTAACAAAGGTAAAGGTTGTTCGGTATTGACAAGTGGGCCAATAAGGAAATACTTTATCCCAAACACGCAGATTTTGTAAAAAACAGCCTTGTTATTACTTCGGTATTATTTCGCTGGGAAGGTATCCGTGAATGCGCCTGAACATCTTGGAGAAATTACCAAGGTGTTCGTATCCAACCATATAAGCAACTTCAGAGACACTATATTGACCTTTCAGTAACAGTTCCTTGGCCTTATTCATACGGTACCTGATAAAAAACTGATAATAGGAGGTACCGTGAACGGATTTAAAAAGCATCTCAAACTTGCGCTCACTGATATAACTGGTTCTCGAAATTTCCTTTATGCTAGGAGGCATTTTGGAGGAATTGTAAATGGCCTCGATCGCATATGAAATGATCTGCTGGTCATACATTTTTATCGGTTTGATGCCATTTGTCTGCTCTTTTTTCAACAATGTAAAATATTCATGCAACAACCTGAACAGATAAGACTTCAGCATACATTGATGCCTGTTCAGCATAAATTCGCTATGTGACATACTTACTAATATGTCTAACATTACCTGGTTGATCTTTATATGATGAGAGATGAAATCAGTACCTGTTATTTTTAGAATAATGGGATGATCGGAGGGAAGATGATGGTAAAGATAGTCGTGAAACAGCTCTTTTTTAATCATAACAACGATCACCACAAAACCCGGATCAAATTTGCTGACGTTAAAGGCGGCTTCCCGGTCACAGGATACCAGCACAGCGCTGTAATTTACCAGCCCACCCTGGTCAATTAACGATTCATCCAGGTATATCTTACTTAATGACGTCGCTTTCTCAATTTTAAGCAGGTAGTAATCTTTATTTGCTCGCCAGGCATAGTCATTGTTCAGAATATACTCACCGTTCGAGGTCTTATTGATCATTAACAGCATATCGCGTTCAATCAGATCGTAAAAACCTTCACCCAGCCATTTTCCTGGCACTTCCTCCTGCCATGTGTTACCGCGGCAGTCATATGCGATATACAGCTTTTTTATGTCTTCGTTCGACTTTAGTTTTTCGAGCAGGAATTCATCGTATTCAAATTCAACGCTGGTTATATGGCGTTTGCCTCGTTTCATTTACATGCAGGTTGGTTAAACAATAGTATACAGATCAATCCAGGTTTATTGAGGTATAATCCTCCTTGCCACCTACCTCGACGGCAGGCACAGGTAGCACGTATCTTCTTTAGATTTTCGTCCGATTTCAATTTTTCAGGCAGAAATTCATTGAAGTCGAACCCGATGTTAAATAGTAAGTGTTCACCTTTCCCCATTTACTAGCAGGTTTATTAAATATTAGTGTACAGGTCTATCTGGTTGTGTTCAAAGGCATTGTTAACAAATTATGGTTATTCGGGGGAAAGTTGTAGGTATGTTAATACGGCGCGTTTATATACGCAATTTATAGCTTTTATTGAATTATGGCGGATGCTACACAAAAGAAGGACGTTTTAAGCATATTTCCGTTCAGTATGATATTGCGGGATATTTTTTTGCGTTTCCGGGATAACAGGACTCCTCTTCGGGATATAGAAACGCCGTAAGGTAAGATGAAATGGAAGTATCCAAAGACTATAAGCACCCGGTATTCTCACAAGGAAGATGTACAACCTGAAAAGTAAGTTCGGACGGTTCTTTGCGTCTCACCGGAAGCTGAAACCGGAGGACGTCAGAGCAGGTACTTATAGCACTTCGGAAAACAGAGGATTTTTGCTGCAAAAAAATGAATGATAAGATCTGTTCCTATTTCAGTTTTTTGAAAACAATGGTATTGGTACTATGGTCAGCAGTTTTGAGAACAACCGTTCCATCTGCCTGGGTTTCCGGATAAGAATCTGGTTTCAATGTGTAATTCCAGGTCATGGTGGAGTCCGTGAATGCAGTCACATCCGCTGCAAGAACCGGCTGACCTATATTGATCGTTAACTTTGCAGTAGTGGCATCTGTAACAGTAAAGCTGCCGGTTTCAAGTTGCCCTTTTAAAGGATTAAATGTAGATACCAGGTCACCAACAAAGGAATAATTTACTTTAACAGTTGCAGAGCCTGAAACTACCCGCTTTATTTCTTTATTATCGGCATTGTAGTATACGAATACGCTACTCTGAGATTGCCATACCCCCTGTATTTTCTTCTGGTTAACCGTTGATGACGGGGTTGCATCATCCTTCTTGTCCTTAGAACAGCTAAACAGTACGACTGCAAGACCTGCACAAATAAATCGCTTCATGAAAATTATTTTTTTGCAAAGAAATCAGGATTCTTTCTCTTTATGGTTATTTGCAGGAGAATGGGATAAACATTGATGCTTTAAGGATAACTTGCTTCTCTGGAGATTATTTACCTTAATTTAAACGCTGATTTGAATTTGTACCATTTTCAACTTTATAATCTATGATAAAAGAATTTCACGTAGCGGTTCCCTCCGAAGATGTAGATGATCTGAAATCAAGACTGGTACGCACACGGTGGACGGACGAGATTATAGGCTCCGGGTGGAAGTATGGAGCAGATCTGTCTTACATGAAGGAGCTTATTGAATATTGGTTGAACGGGTTCGATTGGCGGAATACCGAAAATGAAATCAATGCGTATCCAAACTTTATAGCAGAGATAGACGGCGTAGCAATTCATTATCTCCACATCACCAGCGGAGCAGCGAATGCGGTGCCGCTCATTATTACACACGGCTGGCCAGGCTCTTTCCTCGAAATGATGAAACTCATTCCTTTATTAACACAGACTGCCGGGGTTTCTTTTGACCTGATTATTCCATCTATCCCGGGATTCGGATTTTCACAGAAGATAAATGTTCCCGGCTGTAACCTGTGGTATGTGGCTGATCTGTGGTATAAGCTGATCAGACAGCTGGGTTATGAAAAGGTGATGGTCCAGGGTGGGGATTTTGGGGCCGGCATCAGTGCGGCTTTAGCCTTAAAACACCCGGAAAGTGTAATAGGACTTCATCTTAATTATATTCACAGTTCATATTTTCCCTTTCTCCCCGTGGGAGATAGTCTGACGGAAGAAGAGAAGGAGTACCTGAAATCGGCAGACGAATGGTATAAGATGGAAGGGGCGTATGCGCATCAACACCGGACCAAACCACTAACACTCGCCTACGGATTGAACGACTCCCCGGTAGGATTATGTGCATGGATCATCGAGAAGTTCTATGGCTGGAGCGATTGCCACAGAAATATAGAAAACGTGTTTTCAAAGGATGAATTATTGTCAAATATAAGCCTGTATTGGTTCACAGAAACCCTGCATTCATCGGTCAGGTTTTATAATGAAGTCATTAAAGCGCCCTTACATTTTAAAGAGAATGATTTTATAAATGTGCCGGTGGGCATTACGCGCTTTCACAAAGAAGAACCGTTCCCGCCTCGCAGATTCATCGAAAGAGGGCATAATATTCAGTATTGGAATGAGGTACAACCGGGAGGGCATTTCGCTGCTATGGAACAACCAGCAGCGCTGGCAAAAGATATAATCAGGTTTACGGAGAAGATATTCAACCCAGGATAATGCCAGGGCTTGCGCATCTGCTACGGTACCGGCCTGATCTTGTTTACGCATGGCTGCTATCGGTGGTATGTACTATGTTACGCTTTCCTATGGAGTGTTATAGCAGGATGGAGAGTAATGATATGAAACAGTTGTTATGTAAAATGCCCGCCGGTAGGGCGGGCATGACTGTATATTAATGGATGCGTGATTATTTAAAAAGGTATTGCAAAGAAACAATATCATTCGCATTGAAAGGGCGGTCATTTCCGTCTGAACATGCAAGCATCCAGCTTCCTTTATCAGGCTTTGAAGGCGTTCCCGGAATTTGAATGGCTCCGTCTGTACCTTTTGATTCCTTTGATCTTTTCCCTTCCCACGGACAGCTGTAATACCTGTTCATATAATCTGTATGACGGAACCCGATGGCATGCCCTACTTCATGGGCCATCACAGAAGCCAGCCATTTAACATCAGGATTGGTACCATAAGCATCAGGATGTGTATTTAAAGCAAAACTTTTAGCCGGGTTGCCTGTCGCATCGGGGAAGCCGGCTGATACGCCCAAGGTAATACCTCCGCTACCATCAGGTTCTTCATACATGGTCTCAATAGTAATATTGGCAGTAGCCGCGTCTGCTACACGTTTAAATTTCAATTTTAAACCCAGTGCATTATACCTGGCAACCATTGTATCCGCTGCCTTCACAAAGCTTGAAGAAAAACTGGAAGAAATGTACACGGAAAGAGTACGGGGCAAACCTGTAACTTTATTGGTTGTGCGATATTGTTCTGTTTCTGCAATCTGTAGAATTTTATCCGTTCCTTGTTTGCTGAAGTCTTTATCAGTCAGGTAGATGTCACCTTCCACCAGATACCCGTCCTTGTACTTCTTAATACCATTGGAATTAAACCCAAGATTTTCAACCTTGGTGATTACATCCGGAGGTATGTTGTTTTTTTGATCTGGGATGCCAGCTTTTTCGTTTTTAGAACAGGAATAAATCATAATACTAAAGGCAAACACGAGAAGAGAGAAGTGTGTTTTTTTCATAATCGATTTATTTAAGAGAGTGAATAAGCCCATGCGACAATAACAGATGAGTGATAAAATGCTCTGTAGACAATTTTTGTGTTCTCAATACCAGGTAAGTAAAATATATCTATTTTGGTTGAATGTATTATACTTCTAAAACAAGGTCAGCTCTCAATGACCAGTGTATACTATGTATGTATACATAAACAGGAAATAGGGTGAATAAAAAAACCGGATTAACAAATAGATGGGGGGCAAAGAGGCCTGTTTTGCCCTGAAATAGTGAAAAGTAAACGAGGGCATCTCCTGGTTGGGGGATGCCCTCGTTTATATTAAGCCTGGCGTGCCATGCTACTCTCCGGACATATTTGGGCGTAGAAATAGCTGTTATCTGCCGATGATTAGTTTCCCTGAATAAATATTTCCTTCCACCGTGATCAGGCTTATGATATAAATTCCTGCGCTTAATGAGCCTGGTAACTGAATATTCCTTGTGCGTATGAATTGCTGGTGTACCTGCATCCCTGAAGCGTTGGTAATAATAATCCTGCTACCTGCAATATTCAACCGCGTACGTATCTGAATATTTCCTGAAGAAGGATTTGGGTAGAATTCAAGCGGCGAAACCTGATATTGGCTGTGTTTGTAATGATTGCTGTTGTTGTTATCCATGTAGCATGATTTAACAACCACTTTCACCGGTCTTCTCACCGGGTATTCACATTCAAATCCTGCTGAAACATAATAGATAGTAGTAGCAGAAGGACTCACCTTAAAGTCGCTGCCGGTAAACAATAAGCTGCCACCAGCCGGTGCATTATACCATCTGAAGACGGCAAAGATCTCATCAGGTATAAATGCGTGAAGTGTAATGCTGTCGTTTCTGCAAATCTCCACACTATCAGCATCCACATGCGGATAAGAGGCGCTGGCGCCAAAGGTGAAAGTTTTCTTTACGCTGTCTGATCTGCAGCCGGTAACAGGATCGACTGCCTGTATATATACCGCTGTCTGAGCTGGCACATAAAACACCAGCCTGGGTATATTAACGATATTGCTGTTAATCACAGTAAATGAGGTATCCTGCACCTGACCTGTAAAAGGTACACCCACCAATCTCACCTTATAGTTAAATCCAGCCTGATGACTCGTAATGTTGAGCTGGAAAGGATTACATATGAATCCCTGAGGCACGGTATAAACTGGGCTAGGCAGCTTGCGGACAATTACTTTCACCGGCTTTCTGTATATATATTCACAGGAAAAACCCGCATTGGCATAGTATGTAGTAGTGGCCGTCGGTTTTACTTTGTAATAGGGGCCTGTATACAATAAATTACCACCAACCGGGGCATCATACCACCGGATAATGGCAGTAATGTCATTAGGCATATATGCGTGTAATGTGGTACTGTCGCCTTTACATATGGTTATGCTGTCTGCATCCACGTTTACCGGTCCCGCATGTCCGCCAAAAATGACAGCCATTGCTACAGAGTCGGACTTGCATCCTGTTATTGCATTTACTGCCTGTACAGAAATATTTGCCTGGACATGTGTAGCATAATTAATATCCTTTATCATAACCAGGTTACTGTTAATCACCACATAGCTGGTATCCAGAAGAAGCCCCGGTATGGCAGTGTATTTTACCCGGACGTTATAATTGATGCCCTGTTGAAAATTATCCACCGTGATAATTGTATTCCCACACAGGGTTTCCATAGGAACAGTGTAATCCGGATCGGCGGGCTTGGGGTTTACGATAACCCTGACTGCTTTCCGTGAGCTTATACAAGTTCCTGATATCGCCTCTGCATAGTAAGTAGTTGTTACCGCTGGTTTTACGACATATCTGTTGCCTGTAGCCAGCATACTGCCTCCCGTGGCTGTATTATACCAGCGGATACCAGCGCCGGGAGTCGCGACAGCATTTAAAACAGCACTGTCACCTGAGCAGATCGAAACACTGTCGGCAACAATAGGAGTGGGTATTCCTGGTTTCCTGTAGGCATAATAGAGCTGAAAAGAGTTCAGCAATCCGAGCAGGCTGCTGTTCAGGCTCACCTTTACCCGGTCAAACGGTTGCTGTGGTTTCAACACTACTTCTCCCCGGTTATTGGCTTGCAATAGCCGTAGTATACCGGTGCCGATGCTTTGCAGATCGTTATTAGCGGTGTTTCCATTAAATGTTTGAACAGTAACGGCCCCTAACAGATTTACAGACAACAACGCATTTCCGCTGCCAATGCCGATAACCAATGAATCACAACCTGCGCTGCTCCCGGATGGAAATATAAGTGTCTGATGCACGATAACACCCAGCAGCCCGGCTGTTATGTTAAACGTTGAATAATCGGTGAGATTGGTATTGTTAACAGGATTATCAGGATTAAGGACTCCGCACAGTAAACATATACCGTTTACGCCATTGGTTTGGCTGGTAGCATAGGTCTGCGCCTGTACCTGACTCGTCATCAGATGGCATAACGATATAACGACAACTGCCAGCAGTTGCCTGACTTTGTAAAAATTGTACATTGTTAGCAGGTTTGAAAAGGGGATAAAATGTGGTACAGCATCTCCAATCGTAGTCGTAATAACTATTGCGCCGTGCTAAGTTATTAATACCTAACGCGACTGCAACGCAAAGGGTATGTATGCAAACTGGCGGCTTTAAAAGAATCTTTTGTGGATGGAAAACTTGCCTGTAAAGTAAAAGAGGATGTTTCTTGTTTGAAACATCCTCTTTTACTTTACAGGCTATAAAAACGGTGGTTATTTCACGTACTCTCTGAAGATCCTGTTCAGCCAGCGCAGCATCAAAAATATCACTGCGGCCGCGCTTCCCAGCAACAAAAAGTTGACAAGAAAATAATTAGCCTTGCTGTCATAAGTGTCCCATAAAGTTGCCAGAATGCCGGAAAGCTTGTTGCCGATAGAAGTGGCCAGGAACCAGCCTCCCATCATCAGTGAGGTAATGCGCGCAGGACTGAGTTTAGACACCAGTGATAATCCCATGGGGCTCAGGAATAATTCCCCGACCGTTATAATACCATAACAGCCAATCAACCACCACGGTGATGCTTTTATCGCCCCGTTGCTACATACGTACACTGCGCCAACCATCATCAAGGTAGATATGGCCGATATGAGTAACCCCCATGCTATTTTCGATGGGGTGGAAGGCTCCCGGTTACGTCTCCGTAGTAATGCAAAGAAAAGAACGATCAACGGTGTCAGCGTGATCACAAAGAAAGGATTAATAGATTGAAACAACTCCGTATTGTATAAACTTATAGCGTGTCCTTCAGCGGGCATTTTATCGGGCGCCACATTTTTAAAATAGACAGGCTTTTCCCACACTTTCTCCGGCTTGCCTGCTGTATTGCGCACAACCCTGAACTCCTGATCATACGCAGTTACAGAATCCGGTTTGTTCTTCACGGTTTCCGCCAGGTAGAGCCGCTGTGCCGGTTGCTCAATAGCGGAAGGGATTTCCCGGTCGGTATAATATTGCGCCCAGGTGGTGAGCGCAGTGCCGTTCTGTTTGAATACTGCCCAGAATACAATGGACACCGCAAAAATGGCGAGCAATGCCGATATTGGCTTGCGGTCCTTCGCATCAGCTTTTACCAGCAGGGATACAAAGAACAACAATATAGGAATACAGGCAAAAATGAAAGCATCCGTAGAATCTGATCCGAAAATGTTACCCGGAATAAACCAGGCACCCATCCCTACAACAATCGCCGGCAGGAATACAACGGAGAAAATCTTGCTCAACGGCATATCACCCTCCTGCACGGGTTTACGTACATCCGCATGCCGGTAGTGTTTCATCCCGATAATAAAGATCAGCACGCCCAGGAACATACCAATACCAGCAGCGATAAACGCAGCGCCCCAGCCAATAGTATTTCGCAGAAAAGCCGCAAAAAAGTTGCAGATAAACGCACCGATGTTAATCCCCATGTAAAAAATATTATATCCGGTATCCTTCCGGCTGCGGTATCGTTCATCATTGTATACATTTCCCAGTAAAGTGGAAATATTGGGTTTAAAGAAGCCATTACCAACACATATCAGCGCAAGCGACAGATAGAAAACAGTAAGATTATGTACCGATAAGCCTATATAACCAATCCCCATAAGTATTCCCCCGATAATAATCGACTTACTGTAGCCGAGTTTACGGTCTGCTATCAGCCCGCCCAGAAAAGGCGTCAGGTATACAAACGCGATAAAGGTGCCGAATATATCCGCCGCAGTGGCACGGTCCATGCCCCAGCCCCCCTTTGAAGTGTCGGTCAGGTACAATTGAAAAATACCAAGTATCAGATAGAAACCAAAACGCTCCCACATTTCGGAGAGAAATAGAAACGGCAATGCCGCCGGGTGATTACGTGTTTTACTCATGTAAATTAGAATGATATGCGTACGTCATATAGGTTGCATAGCAGTGAAAGAGGTCACCCCGTCGCTGCCGAACTGCTAAAATAAGCTAAACATAGAAAAAAATGGAGAATCTCTCAGGATTACGCTGCTCTGATTGTACTTACACAGATCACTTTCCATAGCTGATATTATACTTCCCACGTTGCGGTATAGGGATCATATTTACAGGTGGCTGGTTTTCCTAATGGATCGCCACTAACAGTATATGCTCTGCAATCGTGGTATATCAGCCGATATTCACATACTTTGCAGGTATGAACCTGTGCTTTACGAACATGTTGCTGCTGCTGGAAACCAGATTGCACAATGATGCTATGTAGGCTGATATTATCGATATGTCCAAAGGAAATGGCAGAAGAAGGACAGTTTTTGATCAGCCCATTTTTATCAATTATATAACTACCTCCTGAGAATAGAATGTTCTGGCCCGTTATCTAAAATGATTGAGATTTGACTACTGAAGCATTGCTTCAATAACTATTGATAGCTTTATAGAAGATTTGTACTTCCATACTGTAACTTATGCCCCGGCAAGGGGAGATTCGTAAGCAAGAATTGAAACGCAGAAAGCAGTACAGATTGATTTGACTGTATGTAAGCCCGAATTTTGAAACATCCTAATACGACTAATATGAAAAAATTAAGTAGAGTAGAGTTAATTAAGGTAAAAGGAGGAATGGCTTCAAGGGAATCGGGAAGATGCCCCGACAATTTAGCGTGTGGGTTGATATCACTTCGTTGCGCATCGGATACGCATTGCCCTCCATTATTTATATGTTGTCCTAGTTCTGGTGGCCCCGTTGCGGCCTGTTGTACGTTGCCTGTATAGTAAAACCGGCTGCTACCACTGGTGGGGAAAAATATCATAGCAGTAATTCAACTTCTTACCGTCCCACTTACCAGATACCCGGCAACACTAAACCCTGCCTTCAGTAAGCACGCTTTTGAGGCAATATTATCTATATTACACCTCGCCGCAGGAACCCGGCCGGCAAGGTAGCACACACGCTTTAATTCCTGAAGCAAATAACTCCCGATTCCCCTCTTTCGATGTGTTGCTTTTACTTCCATCCAGAGATCCGCAAACGGATGGTTGTAGTGAAGATAAAAATCCCCGGTGGCAACCAGCTCCTGATTCAGTTCCAGCACATATCTGCCCATTTGGTCGTCTGAGTAACCCACTATTGTTTCCGCCTCGTAGCGCTCCCTGAAAATGCTGTTCTCAATGCTGAAATGCGTGGTAGTATGATTATTGAATAGAATGGCTTCGGCATTTATATCCTGCGCATATTGATACACCAGGGAACAAAAGAAAGCATCGTTTGTCTGGCAGGTAAGATACGGAGCGCCTGAAATTTGTATAAGCGCCTGGAACACATCGGTAGCGATGGCCCTGAAAGATGGTATCATATAAAACTCAAAAATACTGTCTCGCTCATCATGACTGTCCTTACCGGCAACGGCTCCATAACCGATGTACTCATCGCCCAGGGAAACCAGGTAACTATCGGTCCAGCCCCGCTCATGGCGTGCATGATACCTGATCTGGAAGTTATTTTCCTGCAGGTATAAATCGCGCAACGGCAGTATTTCCTGAAGTGTTGTTTGGGTAATAATCCAATTCATCTGTTTGTTTTTATCGGAGATTGTTTGGAAGCGATCCTGAATATAAGATATTTGCTTTGTCTGAAGGACCAGGAATTTTCGCTTACTGAAGCATTATTTCAATAGCAATAGATAGTTTTATAATTGATAACCCTAAATTCTTAAATATCATAATACGAGTAATATGAAAAAGTTAAGCAGACAAGAGTTAGTTAAAGTAAAAGGGGGAAGGGGCCCGGTGGAAGGAAGATGCCCCGATACTGTAAGATGCGGATCAATGATAACTCCTTGTGAATCGGATATGCATTGTCCGCTGTTATTAATATGTTGTCGTGATGTCATTAATCCCTCTATTGGTTGTTGTACGTTTCCTGTATAGTAAGCATAATGTTTTTTTACATGGCGGAGTGTCAGCCCGGCTCCGTTCATGTCGCGCTTGTTTTATTTATGCCTTTTCTGTAAAAAGATGCCTTCTTCTGTAAAAAGATGCCTTCCTACCTCATGTCAAAGCACGGTATAAGGTGCCTGATCAAAGTCCCGCGTTAATCGAAGGATATTCGAACAACAATCGAAGGAGGGACGAAGGAGAGGTGGATTTGATGCTTGTAATATATTTATAATAAATTACTTATTTTTATATTGAATTGTTGTAATGTGTCTGGTTCTGATAGCATTTTAACCTGATAGCGAATGACGCCACAACAGGATCGCACGAAAGCCTTATCTGATAAAGGATACAGATAAGGTATCTTGGTAAGTATTCCTTATTAAGTAAAGTATTGTTCCCGGTGCAGATGGGGTGCAGCTGTATTGCGTAATTTGCATGGATGTTGCGTTAGAGGTTTATGTATACCTGACTGTAGATTAAACGATATTGTCAGTGTAGAAATAGATACGCTAAAAGTAACGGAGACTTAAAAGTTAACAGAAGAATTGTCGAAACCTGATGGAATATAGGGAAATGGCTAGTTTAAGCTCGCATTAATTTTTTGTTTTTTCTATTTGAGAGTTTTTGTTTTTTCGGAATTATTCTTTTACTTTGATTTTGTAATACTTTTCTGTCACGACTAAGAGAGTATGCATACCAAATGGCAAATGAAGTTGTTTTCCACCGCAACTGTGATTACCCGGACCCTATTTTAATTGAGATATTTGCCGTTTCCTTTATTAATATTTGTGAAGATTCACGTCGAGACATTTGTCAATGGTATTGACGCGCATGGACGTGTCCATCATTTACAGAGGCTGTCATTACCTGATAGTTGTTGTCTCACACCCTAACTGTCAGACCAAACTGTGCCAAACGCATCCAGAATGAATACCCTTTTGAAAGTAATAGACCTTCAATAACTAGACTATTGCGTGCGATTTTTGGATCTGGTATCCCTTTCCTGGAGTAACTGTACACTGCGTTGTCGTGGTAAATTATACCACAGGCCCGCTAGGGAAGGGTACGTCTGTCTGTTGGATAAAGGTGTGTGCTATTTATTGAAAATTTACTATCACGAAAACTTTCTCCACATCTGATAGTAAGCATATAAATCATAAGTCAGAACGACATAGTTATACCCTGATATAAATGCCTGGAGGTAATGCTGCAGACCCCACCGAATATTGCAGATTACTTCTTGTCAACTTATTAACTTAATTGAAAAAAGATATGTGTATGATGCCCTCACTGGAAAACATAAGCAGACCGATAGGAATCACCCCTGTTGCCAGGCTTGACCATCCTGGTATCTCACTGCATACAACACAGGTATGTAATGATTATCAGGACAAAGAAGCGCTCACTGCTCTTTTCGCATCTGCCGGAAAAGAGAATGTAGGCAGAACCGGCAAGGTTTCCACGCGCACGCTGTCAAAGGAAAGCCGGCAAAGCTTTTTGTTGAACAGAGAGGAGAAAAACGTATACCAGCAATATCCGCAGCTGAATATTGCTGCGAGAATGCGAAAGAAGAAGGAGCAAACTCTTCTGATGAACTAAAAGGTCTTAAATTCTGAATGCCTGCAGTTGCTATTTTTTGTGAAAATTGTCACAGGACCCTATAAAGTATTTGAAACAGTGAGTTGAGAGGCGCTGCTTCATTTTCCTGTTTTTGCTTGAAATTTCAACTTGTTGTAACCAGTTGCCCTGGTAATGGTGGAACTTACCAGACTACTGATTGCATCAATTTTCTGCAGCATTCGTGATATGATAGTAAATAAATGTTCAGCCGGAGCATGTGCTTCTATACGTGATGGAAGCAGCCCCGCTTTGGTGAAAACATGTATTCCGTAAAAAAACATAACCATGAGTGCAGAAAAATTTTACTTGAAACCAAACGTAGTTATTGAACCTTTGTATGACAGATGGTATGCCTGGAGCCATCTTATTTCACCTGCCACAGCAGCGCTGAACGTAACCGGTCGCCATCTCAGCATTATGGACTCTTTTGTTGTAGAACCTTCCATCCATGCGGAAGCTGTACTGAACCCCAAAATGAAAGGTGGCCCTTTCATGGACATACCTGTAACACGTGTGGATGAAGTAAAAACATTGTATGAAGACACCCTGCAGAGACAAGAAACAGCTGTACAGTTTTCCAAAGCCGTAAAAGAACTCGACAAAATGCTGGCTGCCGAAGGAAAAGGCTTTGGCATGGAAACATTGTACGAGAAGGTACCCGACATGCTGAGAGGTTTTGTGGAACTGTTCTATGACCGTAACAACAATGCCGATTTCCGCTTCTTCGAATCTCTTCTGTATAAAAGCAAACACTATAACAAATCTTCGCAGAGCATTGCATTGTGGGTAACGGAGAACGATCACCGGCCCTTCTGTCTGAGCACTCCCCGCCTGGATGAAGCCCATGTTCTGCATCTCGAAATACCCTTTGATCATCCTGGTATCGATGAACTGGCAAAGATGAAGCGGGAAGGACAAAGTCTCGACTACATCAAGTCATTGCTGGGCATCACTGCTGACCAGGAAGCCCTTTTCTCAACGTTCTTCACCAACACGCCACCGCCATCTTACAAACGTTATACCGGCGATAAGATACGCATGCGTTATTTCGGCCACGCCTGCATCCTCGTAGAAACAAAAGATGTAAGCATCCTCGTTGACCCGCTGGTAAGCTATTATGGTTACGATTCTGAACTGGAGCACTTCTCCGATGCAGATCTGCCGGATGTTATCGACTATGTGCTGATCACACACAACCACCAGGACCATATTCTCTTTGAAACATTATTACCACTGCGCCATAAAATAAAACACCTCATCGTTCCCCGCACCAACAGCGGCCAGCTCGAAAACCCGGATCTGAAACTCATGTTCGAACACATCGGTTTCGATAACGTAGTAGCAATCGATGAGATGGAAACAATAACATTCACCGATAGCACCATTACTGGCCTGCCTTTTACCGGCGAACACAGTGATCTCAATATCCTGTCAAAGGCATGCTATCTCGTAGAGATCAGCGGCTTTAAACTCCTGTTCCTGGCCGATTCCCGTATTGTGGAATCAAGACTGTACAAGCACATCCACGATTCCATCGGAGATGTGGATGTAATGTTCCTGGGTATGGAGTGCGACGGAGCACCATTGTCATGGCTATACGGACCGCTGATGACGAAGAAGATCACACGCGAACAGGATGGTAGCCGCCGCCTCGCTGGCTCCGACTGCCGGAAGGGAATGGCGCTGGTGAATATATTTAACCCGGCAGAAGTTTACGTGTATGCAATGGGAATGGAGCCCTGGCTGGAATTTATCAGCAGCATCAAATATACAGATGCATCCAATCCCATCATCCAGTCTAATGAACTGGTGAAGCTCTGTCAGGAGAAGGGACTTATTGCCGAGCGCCTGTATGGTGAAAAAGAACTCCTGTACAGCAGGAAGCTGGAGCCTGTGAGCTGATATCAACCATTTACTAAGAGACATGGCTAATAGTTGTTAAAACTGGCAGCTATTAGCTAATAACGATAGCGGCCAAATGCCGCTAGGGATGCTTTTTTCGTTAATACCGGGTCTGAACAGGCCTAACGCTAACTTTTTACTTATGAAAAATCATTTGCCGCCCCGCACACTGGTAGACATATTGTCGAACAACAAAGGGGTAGAGGATAAAGGTGTTCACTTTATTATTGCTGCCGGCAAAGAGGAATTCCTGTCGTATCATCAGCTCTATAACGAAGCAGTAGCGCTGCTGGGATATCTCCAGCACAAAGGTTTGAAAAGAGGTGACGAGCTGGTATTGCAGATCGACAATAACAAAACGTTTGTTCTGCATTTCTGGGCAGCTATATTGGGTGGTATCATTCCGGTGCCAGTATCTATTACGCATTACAGCGAGAACGCCCGGAAGCTGTACAAGATCAGGACATACCTGAAGAATCCCTACCTCGTGGCAACTTCCACGCATCTGGAAAAGGTTAGTAAACAGGACTATAGTGATGGTGCAGAAGATAAAACTTTCTACGATAAAGTGCTGCTGCTGGATGAGCAGAGAGAGAATACCCCGGCAGGCATTCTTGTGGATGTGAAGCCGGATGATATTGCTTTTGTGCAGTTCTCTTCCGGTTCTACCGGTAACCCCAAAGGAGTGGAACTGAAACACAGTAATCTGGTCGCCAATATATATGGCGCATTGGTAGCCAACGGATGTACGAGCGACGATCGCACGCTGAGCTGGATGCCGCTCACACATGATATGGGTCTGATTTGTTTCCATCTGTATCCGATGGCAGCCGGCATTCCACAGGCATTGATGCCGACAGACCTTTTTATTCGTCATCCAATGTTGTGGCTGCAGAAAGCAGGCGAGCATCGGTCTACTATTACCGGGTCTCCCAATTTTGGATATAAGTATTGCCTGGACCAGTTTTCAGAGGAGAAGTTGAAAGGGTTGGATCTCTCCAATCTGCGCATAATATACAACGGCGCTGAACCGATTGCAGCATCCCTGTGTCGCCGTTTCATGGATAAGTTTTCAGTTTATGACCTGCATGAATCAGCCATGCGTCCGGCTTATGGCCTTGCTGAAGCCACACTGAAAGTGTCATTCACAAATGATCTCCCTTCGCTGAAAAGTCTTCACATACAAAGAGAATCCCTGGCGATAGGCCATGCTATTAAAGCAGTGAACCCCGGAAATGAAGAGCCTTCCGGCAGCGTATTGGAAGTTGTGAATGTAGGACCCGTGATGGAGGGTATGTACCTGGAGATAAAAGATTCAAAGGGACATACGCTGAAAGATGGTCATGTCGGTATCATCTGGATCAGCGGGCCTAGCGTTGCCTCCCGTTACTACAACAATGATGCAGCTACAAAAGCAGTGACAAAGTCGGACGGGTGGCTGAATACCGGAGATGTCGGTTTCTTGTTGAATGGTTATCTCCATATAGTTGGGAGGGTAAAGGATATTATCATTGTCAATGGTATGAACATATACCCGCACGATATTGAACAGACGGTGGAAAAGCTGGATGGTATTGAAACTGGTAAAGTGGTGGCATGTGGCGTACCTGATCCTGAAACCGGTTCTGAAGCAATAGCAGTATTCATCCTGCATAAATCTTCCATAGAAAAATTCCTGCCAGTGACCAATGAAGTGAAACGCTTTATCAGTAGGGAACTGGGACTGGAAGTAAGTCATGTACTGCCGGTGAGGAAGATCCCTAAAACTACCAGCGGTAAGGTAAAAAGGCACCAGTTTGTACAAGAGTATATCAATGGTGTTTTCAATGATGTTATCGCTGAAATAGATAACGCACTGAAAGCTGCCGAACGACCGGTAACGCCGGTGCAGCATGCTGGCGAAGAAAAGATCCGCATATGGTTACAGGAGTGGCTGCAGAGGGACCTGCGGATATCCGCCAGCGAACTGGCCGCCGGAAGAACATTTGCGGAATATGGAATGACTTCCGTTATGGCAGTGAAACTGGCCAGAGACCTGGAAAACTGGCTGGGGACTACTGTAAGCAAAACAGTTATTTATAATTTCCCAACGATAGCAATGCTGTCGGCCTACTTTGAAGGGGTGAATACTCCTGATCATAAAGTACATGAAGAGCGTGGAAAGAGCAATGCTGATGATAATAACATTGCGGTTATCGGTATGGGATGCAGGTTCCCAGGGGGTGTTCATTCTGCAGAAGATTTCTGGCAGCTGCTAACGGAGCAACGTAGTGCCGTTGCCGTTATACCGGAAGATCGCTGGGATGTGGCGCGGCATTTCTCTGCTGATGAAGATGCACCCGGTAAAATGTATACGCGCGCCGGCGGTTTCATTGAAGGGGTGGATCAGTTTGATCCCTTGTTTTTTGGTATATCACCCCGGGAAGCTGTGCATATAGATCCACAGCAGCGGCTGTTACTGGAGGTATGCTGGGAGGCGCTGGAGCATGCGGGTATCAGACCATCTGCCCTGAGAGGCAGTGAGAGTGGTGTTTTCATTGGAACAACCACAGATGATTATCAGAAAATAGTACCTGCAGACACAGATGATACACAGGCAAACGGAGCGTTCAGTTTGTTGGGCACAGCGAGGAGCGTTACGGCAGGCCGGATCGCTTATGTACTGGACTTTCATGGTCCTGTGATACAGCTGGATACAGCTTGCTCTTCTTCTCTACTCAGCGTACACCAGGCATGTCAAAGTCTGCTGCACGATGAATGTTCCCTGGCGCTTGCAGGAGGAGTCAATATAATACTGGACCCGGATGGGACTATCCAGTTATGTCGGATGAAAGCCTTATCGCCTACCGGATTGTGCAAGACATTTGATGACAGCGCAGATGGCTATGTAAGAGGCGAAGGCGCCGGCATCGTTGTGCTGAAACGGCTGAGCGATGCGGTGGCTGCCGGCGATAATATACTGGGGGTGATTAAAGGCTCTGCTGTAAATCATGATGGCCTGAGCAACGGCCTCACAGCGCCTAATGGCGTGGCTCAGCAGCAGGTGATTAAGAAAGCGCTGAAAAATGCTGGTATTGCCCCGGAAACTGTACAATATGTAGAAACACACGGAACGGGTACGCAGCTGGGCGATCCAATAGAAGTGCAGGCGCTGAATGCCGTTTACAGGCATACAGATGTACAACAGCCATTGTTGCTTGGCGCAGTGAAAACAAATATTGGTCATCTCGAAGCTGCGGCTGGTATTGCCGGACTGATCAAAGCAATTCTCTGCCTGCAACACAAGCAGTTGCCGGCCAACCTGCATTTTCATACTCCCAACCGGTTTATACCCTGGCAGGATATGTCCGTGAGGGTAGTGGACAGGCCAATGTCATGGCCGGCAACAGACGGGAAGAGGAGAGCTGCAGTCAGCTCATTCGGATTGAGTGGTACCAACGTACATGTCATACTGGAAGAAGCGGAGATGGCTGCACCGGTAGCTACCAAAAACATATCATTCCCTTCTTATCCGCTGCTGCTGTCTGCAAAAACGCCGGCAAGTCTGCGGGCGCTGGTAACCCGCTACCTCGCGCAGCCGGAACATGTTGCTTCCGTACAGGACCTGGCCTATAGCGCAGCGCTTACTCGTGATCATTTTCAATACCGTATAGCCATAGAGGTTAGTGTAGCTGATACTGTTCATAAACATCTGCAGGCATATCTTGATAACGCCGCGCCAGGTATAGAATTGCAGGGAATGGCGGCGCTGCAGGCGGGCAAACCGACATGGATGTTTACCGGCGGAGGTTCGCAATATTGGGGGATGGGCAAAGAGTTATATGATCACAACCGCTTGTTCAAAAGCGTATTAGACCACTGCAGCGATTACTTGGAGCCACGTTGGGGGTTTTCTCTGATAACTCTTCTTTATAGCATGGATAAAGATGAAGCTAACCTGCTGTTGCAACAGATGACTTATTTCCAGCCGGCGATATTTGCCGTTTCCTGTGCATTGGCTGCCGTATGGAAATCCTGGGGCGTATATCCGGCAGTGGTGATAGGGCACAGTCTGGGAGAGTATGCGGCAGCTTACGTGGCCGGCGTATTCAGCCTGGATGATGGATTGAAACTGGTGACAGAAAGAGCGCGTCTGATGCAGGCTGTAAAAGAACCGGGCGCGATGGCTACCGTGTTCGCATCTGAGGATGTGGTGTCAGCAGGAATAAGTCCATATGGCAGAGATCTTGCTATTGGCGTGATAAACGGGCCGGAGCTGACAGTGATATCCGGGAAGAAGGAGGCCATTGCCAGCGCCCTGCAATCATTTGAAGCGAAGGGGATCAGCAGCCGGGAACTACTGATATCGCATGCTTCCCATTCACCGCTGATGGAATCCATACTGGATGAGTTCCGGAAAGTAGCAGAACAGATCACTTACTATACGCCGGTGCTGCCGCTGATCTCCAATGTAACTGGTGAAGTGATCTCCGGGGAGATGGCAACAGTGGATTACTGGTGCAGACACATTGTGGCGCCGGTGCAATTTTCGAAAGGGTTACAACAGCTTTCAGCCTTCGATCCCAGCGTACTGATGGAGCTGGGGCCACAACCCAATCTGCTGTCCATTGCGCAGCTTACAGGCGACTACAGTGAAGACAGATTATTGCGTAGCATGCACCTCGGACAATCTTCCTGGAGTACTATGCTGCAAAGCGTGATGGCATTGCATCTAAAAGGCACTCCCATTAACTGGGAGCAATTTTTCGACCATCAACCCTATCATAGGGTTCAATTGCCCGGTTATTCGTTTATCCGCCAACGTTACTGGGCCGGTCCGGATAATATTCAATCCTCTGTAACCGATCAGCATATCAAAAAAATTACAAACACTATGGGTATCACTATACAAGCGCAGACAGACCACCGGGCTGATATACTGCTTTCCCTCACCACCGTATTCGGAAATCTGCTGAAAATATCCCCTGCAGAAATTAATATACACACACGGCTGGTGGAATTGGGAGCTGATTCCCTGGTACTTGCCAGTGTTATCAAGAGAGTAGAAAAAAAGTACGACCTGAATTTTTCTATCAAACAGGTATTCCAGGAACTGAACACGATTGATCTGATGACAGATTATATTGTAAAACATGGAAAGCTGGAAAACCCGCTGCCGGCGATGGAAGAGTCGCAGATAACACCAGCGCCGGCAACTCCGGCGGCTGTAGCAGACATGATACCTGGCAGGATACCAGCCGCCGCCGCTGATTATTACCAGCTTATGCAGCAGCAGCTTGAACTGTTGTCACAACATGGACGTTATCAGTATGACCTGATGGCGCAGCAACTCCGGTTGTTGTCCGGCGGGGTGGTTGCAGATGATCTTGTAAACGGCAACGGTAAAACCATAGTGTCCCCTGTAAATACATTGGCGCTGAAAAACAATGCCGTAGCTGCTTCTGGATATCAGGCGCCTGTTGCGGAAAAGCTGACGATCCAGCAAAACGGTCAATCTGCAACACCTAAAAAACATCAATCCATCTTCCCAAAGATGGAAACCAAACCTGGACAGACCGGTTATACACCTGCACAGCAGGTTTACCTGGATGATTTCATCAGAAGGTATACACAGAAAACAAAAACATCCAAAGCGCTTGCCCAGCAATACCGCCCTGTATTGGCCGATAACCGGGCATCAGCAGGCTTCCGCTTCTCCACAAAAGAAATTTTATATCCTATACAGGCCACAGCTTCGCAGGGTGCAAAGATCACAGATGTGGATGGTAATGTCTATGTAGACCTTGCAATGGGATTTGGTGTAAACTTGCTTGGACATTGTCCGGATGTTATCATAGAGGCGCTGCAGCAGCAGGTGCAGCGCGGCTTTCAGCTTGGGCCGCAAACGCCGCTGGCAGGCCAGGTAGCTACATTGATAGCCTCACTGACCGGTATGGAAAGAGTAAGTTTCCACAACTCAGGAACAGAAGCGGTGATGACAGCCATTCGCCTGGCACGTACAGTGACAGGAAAAACGAAAGTGGCCATGTTTACCGGTTCCTATCATGGTCACTTTGATGGTACACTGGCGATGCCGGAAGATCTGGAAACCGCTCACAATGGTATTCCCATGGCGCCGGGGGTTGCACAGAACATGGTAGCTGACGTGCTCCTGTTTGACTATCACCATCCTGATGCGGTACAACATATACAAAAACATATCCACGAACTTGCGGCAGTATTGGTGGAACCGGTACAGAGCCGTCGACCAGGCTATCAGCCTGCCGCGCTGCTCCGTGCATTGCGGGAGCTGACTGCCAGGGAAGGTGTGGTGCTGATATTTGACGAAATGATTACTGGTTTCCGTGTGCACCCTGGCGGAGCGCAGGCGCATTTCGGAATTCAGGCAGATCTGGCTACATATGGTAAAGTAGTCGGCGGGGGCCTTCCTATTGGCGTTATTGCCGGTAAGAGAAAATATATGGATGCACTGGATGGCGGTATGTGGCAATATGGAGATGATTCTTTTCCTACTTCAGATACCACCTTCTTTGCTGGTACTTTCTGCAAGCATCCGCTGAGTATGGTGAGCAGCCTTGCCTTGCTCCAGGAGCTGGACCGTCGGGGTCCTTCCCTGCAGGAGCAGCTAAATATTCGTACGGCTAGTCTCGTTAGTAAGATCTCTGCTCTTTTCGCAGAAAATAATGTGCCTATGCAGGTATATCATTTTGGATCGTTGTTCTATTTCGCCATCAACACCAATATGGATCTGTTCTTCTATCACCTGCTGGAGAAAGGAGTATATGTATGGGAAGGCAGAACCTGTTTCTTATCTGATGCTCATACCGATGAAGATATCGATTTTATTTACAGGTCTATCAGAGACAGTGTTCATGACCTGCAGCAGGGCGGTTTTCTGCAGAAGCCATCAACAGACGCAAAGAAGGAGCAACCCGTAAAGCTGAATGGCAGCCAAGCGCTGTCTGTATCATCATCGCAGACAAAGGCCGCTTTATCATTCAGCCAGGAACGCATGTGGTTTATCGATCAGCTGAATGGGAGCGTACAATATAACGAACGCATGGCCTACAGGCTCAAAGGTGAGCTGGACAAAGCGGCGCTGCAATATGCTTTCCGCAATATCATAAACCGGCACGAAGTGCTAAGGACCGTGATTACGGAAGTAAATGGCGAAGGTCAACCCAGGCTGCTCGATAAAGACCTGTGGCAGCTGGCAGTAACCAGTTATCCCGGCCTCAGAGAAGATAAAGAAAGACTGCAGGAATATCTGACAGAGCTGGTGCACATTCCCTTTGATTTGTCGAAAGATCATATGTTGCGCGCGCACCTGATCCCATTGGATACAGATGAACATATATTGTTACTGACTATCCACCATATTGCACTGGATGGCTGGTCTGTCAATATCCTCTTCCATGAGCTGAACGAATTGTATAATGCATACATCACACAGCGCACGCCGCAACTGGCACCCCTGCCATTGCAATATGGTGACTATGCCATCTGGCAGCGGGAGTATTTTTCAGGCAAGGAAGCAGCTGTACAACTTGATTACTGGAAAACTAAATTGACAGGAACCGCCATATTGGACCTGCCTGCAGATTATATCCGGCCAGCTATGCAGAGCACGCGCGGTGCCAAACACTTCTTCAGATTTGATAAAGAGCTCACCGGCCAGATCAAACAACTGGGGAGAGCGCACAACGCCACCCTGTTCATGACTATGCTGACGGCTTTCAAGGTGTTGTTATACCGATATAGCGGACAGACTGATATCTGTGTCGGAACTTCGATTGACGGCAGGTCAAATGAAGATTTGGAAGGACTGGTAGGTTTTTTTGTGAACACACTGGCCTTGCGCAGTGATCTGGATGGAGCGCCCGCTTTCACCACATTGCTGCAACAGGTAGGACAAACCACGTTGGAAGCATTCGAGTACGCAGAAGTTCCTTTCGGAAAAATTATTGAGGCAGTGGAGAAAAACAGAGACATGAGCAGAACGCCACTCTTCCAGGTGATGTTTGAACTGTATAACACACCAGAGGTGCCGAAGATCACGCTGGGAAAGGTGCAGCCCATATCCGAGCCTGTAGGTCATACTACCACCCTGTTTGATCTGAGCTTCTGCCTTGAGGAAGATGAAAATGGTTTAAGCGGATATGTAGAATACTGCTTGGACCTCTTCAGCCCTGAAACTATTGCCGGTATGACCTCGCATTACGAACAGCTGATCCGCTCCGTGATTAAATCACCAGAACAATCAATAGCAACGATGCCGATAATGAGCGCAATGGAACAGCAACAATTGTTGGGCGCATTCAATGATACGGCAACTCTTTATCCAGATCAGAGCACCTTTATTGATCGGTTTTCCGAGCAGGTTACATTAACCCCTGATGCGATGGCTATCCTGTTTGAAAATACATCACTGACCTATAAAGAATTGGATGAACGCGCCAATCAGCTGGCGCATTACCTCCGAAGTAATGGTATCGGGGCTGATATATTGGTGCCTGTCTGTATTGAACGTTCTCTGGAAATGATTATCGCTATCCTGGGTATTATGAAAGCCGGTGGCGCCTATGTGCCCATAGAAGCGGAATATCCTGCTGAAAGGATTGCTTATATGCTGGAAGAAAGTAATGCGGGTATCATTGTGAGCAGCAGCCGTTTCCGCGAAAAGCTGGAAGGCATTACAACGATCAGGATTTGTGAGATCGACGGTGATGCCACTTTACTTGACATACAGCCGGTATCACCGTTGCCCACCTCTTCATCACCTTCCGATCTTGCTTACGTGATCTACACTTCAGGATCTACAGGCAAGCCCAAAGGCGTAATGGTGGAACATGGCGGTATGTTAAATCATCTGCTCGCCAAAGTGAACGACCTGAAGATAGATGCTTCCTGTATGCTTGCCTACACCGCTTCTTACACATTCGATATTTCAGTGTGGCAGATGTTCGCTCCCCTCCTGAGAGGCGGAGCCACTGCAGTGTATACGGAAGAACAGGTGCTTACTCCCCGGATATTGTTACAGGCATTGAAGAATGATGGCATCACCATACTGGAAGTGGTGCCTTCTTATCTTGAAGCGCTGTTACAGGAGGAAAGTGCCGCGGCGCTGAAAAACCTACAGTATCTACTGGTGACTGGTGAACCGGTAAGCCGGTCGCTGCTGGTGAAATGGTTTGAACACAAGGATTTAGGCGGTATACCGGTGGTTAACGCTTACGGGCCTACGGAGGCATCAGATGATATTACGCATCATCTCATGTATGCAGCACCGGAACGCAATAATGTTCCGTTGGGCAAACCTATTCAGAACCTCCGTATTTATATTCTTGATAAAGCCCGCCAGCTGTGCCCTGTAGGAGTTGCAGGTGAGATAAGCGTGTCAGGTATCGGCGTATCGAGAGGTTACCTCAAAGACCCGGCAAGAACTGCGGAGAAGTTTGTGAAAGATCCCTTCCAGGCTGATGATATTGTACGCATGTACTGCACCGGCGATCTCGGAAGATGGTTGCCTGACGGCACTATTGAAATGTTGGGCCGTATAGACGATCAGGTAAAGATCCGCGGCTTCAGAATTGAGCTGGGTGAAATCGAAAATGCGCTGCAACAACATCCAATGGTGAGATTGGCTGTTGTACTGGCAAGGAAGGGGCCAGATGGTAACAACCGTCTCATTGGATATGTTACTGAAAACCCAGGCTACAATAATGATACAGTTATAGCATACCTGAAAGACAGGTTGCCTGGATATATGGTGCCAGATGTGCTGGTGCTGTTACCTGAACTTCCGCTCACTCCCAATGGTAAAATAGACAGGAAGGCGCTGCCAGCTCCTGGCGATGATGTATTGAAAACGAAATATGTGGCGCCGGAAACCGCATTGGAACAGGCGCTGGAAGAGATATGTCGCAGACTGCTGGAATCAGGACGTATAGGTGTTAATGATAATCTATTTGAGCTGGGGATGCATTCCCTCATGGTAATGCGCCTTGGCGCTACTGTGCGCGAACAGTTTGGTTTGCATATCTCTGTCAGAACATTCTTTAAACTGACGACGATCGGAGCACTGGCTGCCTACATCCGGATTAATCAGCCGGAGGTAATGGTCGCCACGGAAGAGGAACAGGAGATCAGATTATAGTCCCTTTTATCTCACTAATTAATTATGACAAGCATGTCTGCCTTCAATTTGAATGATGTTGCTGAAATCCTGGAGCAGGCGAGGGGCCTGGGTATCAGGGTTTCTTCTGATGGCAACGAGCTGGTATTAAAAACAGATCAGCGTAGGAAGGTTGATCCGAATTTTCTGCAAACGCTGAAAGTTAATAAGGAAAAGCTACTGACCTATTTCAGGGAATATAATGACGCAGTGCCTGCGGCGGCAGTTAATAGTAAGATCAGCGCCCGGCGCAGGTCGTCTGGCGATACAGCGCCATTATCGTTCAGCCAGGAGCGTCTTTGGTTCATTGATCAGCTGGAAGGTTCACTGCATTATCACATGCCGGCGGCGCTCCGGATGAAAGGAGTTCCCGATGTAGCTGCGATGGAGCATGCGCTTCGCAGCATCGTCAACCGTCACGAGGTGTTGCGTACCGTGATACGTCAAGAGAACGGCGTTCCCTTTCAGTTGTTGCTGGAGGAAGAGAAATGGCAACTCAGCCGGTTTGACGGTACAGCTATAATGGCTGACCCGGCCGCATTGCAGGCGCACCTGTACGGCTATATTTATGAGCCGGTAAACATGGAGCATGATCATATGATGCGCGCACAGCTGATCACACTGGCACATGATGAATATATGCTGGTACTCGTGATACATCATATCGCAGGGGATGGCTGGTCTACAGCAGTGTTGATCAACGAGCTGGTGGAACACTATGCTGCATATAAAGAGCAGCGCATACCTGATTTACCGGTGTTGGATGTGCAATATATAGATTATGCCGTGTGGCAGCGCAACCATCTGCAGGGCGAAGTACTGGAGCAACGTCTTGCTTACTGGAAGAATAAGCTGGAAGGCGCCGTAGCGCTCGCGCTTCCGCAGAATTTTGAGCGCCCGGCAGTACAAAGTAATCGCGGCGCTTATTTGCTCTATGACATAGATGAGAGCACTACCGCTGCGTTGCAGCAGCTGGCGAAGCGACAGGGCGTAACGCTGTATATGTTGCTGTTGGCTGCATTCAAGGTATTGTTACATCGCTGTAGTGCGCAGGATGATATATGCATCGGAGGCGCCGTGGCAGGCAGGGCGCATACAGAACTGGAACCGCTGATCGGTTTCTTTGTAAATACCCTGGCCCTGCGCAGTGATCTGAGCGGCAATCCGGCCTTTAATATATTCCTTCAGCAGGTGAAAAACACTCTGCTGGATGCCTATGAACACCAGGACGTTCCCTTCGGTAAAGTGGTGGAAGCCGTAGTAAAAGAGCGCGATCAGAGCCGGAACCCACTGTTCAATACCATGTTCGTATTTCAGAACGTACCGGCCATGCCCGACCTCCGTATAGGCGACGTAGTCATAACCAAAGAACCACTGATCAGAAGCGCTTCCTTCTTCGACCTGACCTGGGTAATGGAAGAGAAGCAGGAACGTATCAGCATTTATCTTGAATACAACACTGCGCTGTTCATAGAAGACACCGTACAACGGATGTACGGCCACTACGAAACTTTATTGCAATCTATATTGAAAGACCCTGCGCAACCCGTGCGCACACTGGAGATCCTGCGGCCCGCAGAAAAGCGGCAACTGATTGAAACGTTCAATGCAACGGCTACCGATTACCCCTCAGAAAAGACGATTGTCGATTTATTCATAGAACAAGCCACACTTACGCCGGATGCTGTAGCTGTAGCAGCAGGGCCTGTAAGCCTTACCTACAGAGAGTTGCAGGTCCGGGCCGGAAAATTGGCGAATTATCTCCGCAACAGAGGCATACAGGAAGGTGCATTGGTGCCTTTGTGCATTGAGCGCTCCACGGATCTTATCACAGGGGTGCTGGGGGTGCTGATGGCCGGCGGTGCTTATGTGCCTGTTGACCCTTCTTATCCCAGAGATCGTATACGTTATATGCTGGAAGATACAGGGAGTACAATCATCGTAACGACTTCCCTGCAACAGCGATCATTACGGGAAGAAGTGCTGAACGCGGATTTTGTGACTGTAGATGAACTGCCGGAGATACTATCATCGCCATCTGTGCCGTCATTGCTGAATCTGCGCCCGGAGTCTCCGGCTTATGTGATGTATACATCCGGGTCCACAGGCAGACCCAAAGGCGTGGTGGTGACACATTGCAACGTTACCAGCCTGGCAAAGGGCGGTAACTTCCTGGAGTTTAATGTGCAGGATGTGTTGTTGTCGACCGGCTCCTCCTCATTTGATGCAACCACTATTGAATATTGGGGCATGCTCCTTAATGGCGGACAATTGGTGCTTTGTGATGAAAAGAGGTTACTGGACAACCAACTACTGAAGCAGGAGATCCACCAGCGGGGTGTTACCAAGATGTGGTTTACTGCCAGCTGGTTCAATCAGCTGATAGATGATGATATTACTATTTTTGA
Organism: Chitinophaga sp.; assembly: GCF_035538455.1. Classification (GTDB taxonomy): domain Bacteria; phylum Bacteroidota; class Bacteroidia; order Chitinophagales; family Chitinophagaceae; genus Chitinophaga. The sequence goes on along the minus strand of NZ_DATLKJ010000117.1, from coordinate 32,776 downwards.
AGGATTGAAAGCTGTAATGGTAGGAGGCGAGAAGCTGTCGGAAGAACACGTCCGCCGGTTCATCGCTGCATATCCGGCGACGGTAGTTATTAACGGTTACGGGCCCACGGAGAATACTACCTTCTCACTGACCTTCCATGTCAGGGAAGTAGTTCCGGGGAAAAGCATTCCTATCGGGCGTCCACTGGGCAACAGAACTGCGTATATCCTTGACAGCGACATGCAGCCTTTGCCGCTGGGTGTACCAGGCGAACTGTATGTAGGTGGCGCCGGCGTATCGTTGGGCTATCTGAAACAACCGGAGCTGACCACAGAGAAATTTGTGGCAGATCCTTTCAGTACTACACCCGGTGCAAGACTTTACCGTACAGGAGACCGTGCCCGCAGACTTGTAGACGGTACGGTTGAATACCTGGGCCGTATAGACGACCAGGTCAAGATCCGTGGCTACCGTATTGAGCCTGGAGAGATTGAAAGTGTGCTACTGCAACACGAAGACGTGAGGCAGGCCGTGGTGTTGATGAATACCGGTGATGGCGATGGCAAGTACCTGGTGGCATTCATCGTATCTCACAACGGCCTCAATAAAGAGGGATTACTTGATTATCTCCGTGGCAGGCTGCCAGTATTTCTGATTCCATCCCGACTGGTAGAAGTGGAAAAGATACCGCTTACCTCCAACGGAAAAGCAGACAGGAAAGCATTGCTGGCCCTGGATACCGCTATTGCTACTATTGATTATACCGCTCCGGCAAATGAAACGGAAGAGCAACTGGCAGCCATTTGGGAACGCCTGCTGCGTATTTCGCCGGTAAGCACGACAGCTAACTTCTTTGAGCTGGGAGGCCACTCCCTGCTGGTAACCCGTGTGGTAGCCGCCATACGTGAAACCATGCAGGCAGAAATAACAATTTCCGCTTTTTTCGCTCATCCTACTATTGTCCGGCTGGCTACATTGTTAAGCCAAAAGAGCAATGGTTATGCATTGCCTGACATCACTGCCGGATACCGGCCCTCGCGCATTCCGCTTTCGTATAGCCAGGAACGTTTATGGTTCCTCGATCAGCTGAACGGGACTGTGGCTTATCATGTGCCGATGGTGGTAAGACTGAAGGGTGCATTGAACCGCAACGCACTGGCCCATGCATTGCGCACAGTGGTGAACCGCCATGAGGTATTGCGTACCGTGATTTTGCAGGAACAGGGAAAACCTTATCAGCATATACTGGACGAAAACGAGTGGCAGCTTGGTATAACAGACGATGCCCAATACCATGATCAGGCTAAGTTGAAAGTGTATCTGACCAGTTTATTGAATAAGCCGTTTAATCTTGCGGAAGACCATATGCTGCGTGCTGATCTTATCAGCCAGCCGCAGGATGAGCATGTACTGCTGATCACCATGCATCATATTGCTTCTGATGGATGGTCTGTATCCGTATTCCTGCAAGAGGTATTGTCGTTCTATAATATCCCTGAAATACAACCGGATCCGCTGCCTGTACAGTTTGCAGATTATGCGGTATGGCAGCGCGACTTCATACAAGGCGAATGGTTGGAAAACAAACTTGCCTGGTGGAAACAGCAATTGTCTGGTGCTGAAACATTGCAACTCCCAACTGATTTACCACGGCCTGCGGTCCAGAGTAATCGCGGTGCTGCTGCTTCGTTTACCCTCGACCGGTATACGTCGGAAAAAATATACCGCTTTACCCGTCAGCAAGAGGCCACATTATTCATGACGCTGCTGGCTGCTTTCAAGGTGTTGTTACATCGCTACAGCGGGCAGGACGACATTTGCATCGGTTCTTCCATTGCAGGCAGAACAAGGGCAGAACTGGCAGGCGCTATCGGTTTCTTTGTGAATACCCTGGCGCTGCGCAGCAATCTGGGAAATAATCCTTCTTTTGCGTCGCTGGTACAAAAGGTGAAGGAAACTACACTGGCTGCCTATGACAACCAGGAAGTGCCTTTTGAAAAGGTAGTGGAAGAAGTGATGACTGAGCGCGATCTTAGCAGAAGCCCATTGTTCCAGGTATTATTTGAACTGCAGAATACTCCCGATCTGCCGGCCCTGCAAATGCGCGGGTTGCAGTTGTCGCCGGAGTCTGTACAATACAATACCACACAGTTTGACCTGATCGTTTCCATGGAGGAAAAGAATGGTGAGATTACTGCCTATGTAGAATATTGCACAGACCTTTTCCATGCTGATACTATCAACCGGATGATGAGGCATTTCGGTCAACTGCTGGAAAGCGCTGTAGCTGAACCTTTGGCTGGTATTGATGCCTTGAACCTGCTCGGTGAAGAAGAGAAAACACAACTGCTGTTCACTTTTAATAATACATTCGTTGCGTATCCGCACGAAAAAACATTCATCGATCTATTCACGCAACAGGCGGTTCTTACACCAGACCGGACTGCGCTTGTTATGGGTAAGGAGTCGCTTTCCTATCAGGAAGTGGAGATGCGAACTAACCAGATAGCGCATTACCTGATCGCTGCCGGCGTGGAGAAGGAAAGTATTGTACCGCTGTGTATAGGCCGTTCACTGGATATGGTGCTGTGTATTATCGGCATCATGAAAGCTGGTGCGGCCTACCTGCCAATCGATCCGGCTTATCCCGCGGAGCGTATCAATTACCTGCTGGAAGACAGTCGCGCCAAAGTGTTGGTGAGCAACAGTCATCATAAACCTTCGCATACCTATGTGCGTGTAATATCGTTGGATGAGGAAGCCGCGCTTATCAGCGATCAGCCATCTGCGCCATTAACTGCGCTGCCTGTGCCTGCACAGCTCGCATATGTGATCTATACATCAGGCTCCACCGGCCAGCCGAAAGGTGCTATGATTGAACATGCCGGTATGCTGAATCATCTCTTCGCCAAAGTAAATGACCTGGAGATAAATGAAGATAGCATAGTGGCATTTACAGCTTCCTATACATTCGATATTTCCGTATGGCAGATGTTGTCTGCCCTGTTACGCGGTGGTAAGACTATTATCTGTTCCGCTGATGATATACTGGAACCCACATCGTTGCTGAAACTAGTACATGCAGAGCAGGTTACTATTCTCGAAGTGGTGCCTTCTTATCTGGCTGCATTACTGGTGACAAATGTTCAGACATCTCCGGAACAGCTGCAATATTTGCTGGTAACCGGTGAAACGGTGCCCCGCCAGGTACTGGCCGAATGGTTTAATCATGAGAAGTACAGTCATATCCCGGTGGTGAACGCTTATGGACCTACGGAGGCATCAGATGACATCACCCACCATTTCATGTATACCACGCCTGAAAGCATCAATGTACCGCTTGGCAAGCCAGTACAGAATCTGCATATCCGCATCCTGGATGCATCTATGCAGCTATGTCCTGTAGGTGTGCCTGGCGAGATATGCGTAGCGGGTATCGGCGTGGGCCGCGGATATATCAATCGCCCGGAGCTGACGGCAGAGAAATTTATCAAAGATCCGTTCAGTGAAAACGCTGCCATTCCTATGTACCGTACCGGCGATCTCGGCAGATGGCTGCCCGACGGTACGATAGAACACCTCGGAAGAATAGACAACCAGGTGAAAGTACGCGGCTACCGTATTGAGCTGGGAGAGATAGAAAGAGTGATAGAGAAGAGCGGGATGATAAAGCAGGTGGTAGTGATTACCCGTGCAGACAGTAACAACCAGAAACAGCTGGTGGGTTATGTCACACCGCAGGAGCATTATACCCACGACGCCATGCAGGCCTGGCTCAAGGACCAGTTACCGGAGTATATGGTGCCGGCAGCCCTGGTAACGCTGGAGCAGATGCCGTTGTCCGCCAACGGGAAGATCGACCGCAAGGCGCTGCCTGACGTGGATGCTGCTGCAGCTGTTACAGGCGAATACGTAGCTCCAACGAATGAACTGGAAGAAAAGCTGGAAGCCATCTGCAGCAGATTACTGGAAGCAGAACGTGTAAGCATCAACGAAAATCTGTTTGAGCTGGGTATGCACTCGCTGCTGGTAATGCGGCTGGCTGCAATTGTCCAGGAGGATTTCGGTATGCAGGTTTCTGTGCGCACCTTTTTCCAGCTGCCTACCATTGAAGCGCTGGCGAAGTATATAGCGGTGAACAACGTCGCCGTGGCTCCGTCTTCGCGTAAGAAAAAAACGATAGTTCTGTAACTCCCTATTTTTTATTCTAAATAATTAATCATGTTTGACTTTAATCTGAACGAGATAATTGATCTGTTGAAAGAAGCAAACGACAGCGGCATCCGGGTATCCTATGAGAATGATAACCTGTTGGTAGATACTGATGAGGATAAGGAGATCGATGAACGTTTTCTCGGTCGTCTCAGAGATAATAAACAACACCTGATAGAATATTTCAGGAAGCACAGATCAGGAGAAAGAGAGAAGCATTTCAGTGGCAGCATACAGCTGGCCCGCAGGGATGCTGAAGGGAGAATACCGCTGTCTTTCAGCCAGGAACGTCTTTGGTTCATTGATCAGTTGGAAGGGAGTGTACAATATCATATACCCGCGGCACTCCGCCTCAAAGGTGTGCTGGATAAAGACGCGCTGGCCTATGCCCTGCGCGGGGTAGTAAACCGTCATGAAGTATTGCGTACTGTCATTGAGCTGGAAGAAGGCCATGCCTGGCAACGCGTATTGGATAAAGATCTTTGGGAGCTTACAATAACAGATACTCCGCAATATTATGCAGATGCGGATGGATTGAATGTTTACCTGGACGAACTGGTATTACAACCGTTCAATCTCTTCACTGACCATATGCTTCGCGCGCATCTCCTCCGCCTGTCGGATGATGAGCACGTACTGTTGCTGATCATGCATCACATCGCGTCAGATGGCTGGTCCAGCGCTGTATTGGTAAATGAGTTGAATGAGTTGTACACTGCTGCAACAGAAAAGCGTGAACCGGCGCTGGAGCAACCGGATATTCAGTTCGCGGACTATGCAGTGTGGCAGCGTCAGTATCTCACTGGTGAGCTGATGGACAAAAAACTGGCTTACTGGAAGAAGCAGCTGGATAATATTCCATTGCTGCAATTGCCGATAGATTTTGAGCGTCCTGTCGTGAAAAGCACACGTGGCGCCATGGTACCTTTCCATGTCAGCAAAGAACTGACGGAAAAATTGCAACGCTTATCGCAGGAGTATGGCGCTACACTGTACATGACACTGTTGGCGGCTTTCAAGGTGCTGTTGTTCCGTTATACAGGACAAACGGATGTAAGCGTTGGTGGTGTGGTGGCAGGAAGAATGCGTACAGAGCTGGAGAAACTGATCGGCTTCTTTGTGAACACGCTGGTATTGCGTACAGACCTTAATGGTAATCCTCCGTTCACATCGCTGTTACAGCAGGTGAAGAATACCATGCTTGATGCTTACGAGCATCAGGACGTGCCTTTCGAAAGAGTGGTAGAAGCCATCATGGGTGAGCGGGACATCAGTAAGAATCCATTGTTCCAGGTCATCTTCGTGTTACAGAACGTGCCTGCAACAAAAGAACTCCGCATGGGCAAGGTGGTGATGAATGACGAAACAATCCACCGTACTACAAGCCTGTTTGACCTCTCCTGGTCAATGGAGGAAGGCCCCGAAGGCATCGATGTAGAAGTAGAATTTTATATAGACATTTTCAGGGAAGCTACTATACAACGTATGGTACAGCACTTCCTGCAACTGCTGGAGTCTATTGCTGACAACGCATCAAGAACGATAGGGGAGCTGGAACTGCTGGATACTCCTGAGATACAGCAGTTGTCCGACTTTAGTGGTGCTGCTGTTTCTTATCCGGGCGATGAGGGTATTATCAACGTCTTTGAAGCGAGGGTAGCTGCTACACCTGACGCACCGGCAGTGAGCTTCGGGAAAGAGCGCATCACTTACCGTGAACTGAACGAACGCGCTAACCAGGTGGCCAATTACTTGCTGGAACAGGGCGTTCAACCCGGTCAGCGCGTTGGTCTGTTGTCCCGCCGCGGCATAGATATGATCGTTGGTATCTGGGGGATCATTAAGAGCGGTAGTGCCTATGTGCCTTTTCATACCGGTTATCCGGCAGAACGCATGAACATGATGATACAGGATGCCGGCGTAATACATGTACTGTATACCAGCAGGGAGCTGTTTATATCTTCCGGCCTGGATGCATATACGCCGGGGATCGATATCGCTTATACGAAAAACAGTAACATTGCTTCGCCTGGTGTTAAGATCAATAGTGATGATTGTGTGAATGTGATGTTTACTTCCGGCACTACCGGTCGCCCCAAAGGCATTGCCATCACCAGCAGGAATATCATTAACCTCTCTTTTGATCCCGGCGCTATTGCCGTATACCCGGAAGACAAACTGCTGCAGTGTTCCAACTATGCGTTCGACGGCAGCACCTTCGACATTCACAGTGCGCTGCTGAAAGGCGCCTGTCTCTGTATGGTAGATGACGATGCAGCTATTGATGTGTTTGAGTTATCAAGGATCATTGCAGCGGAGAAGATTACCATTGCACTGTTCCCCACAGCGTTGTTGCACAACTTTATAGATAACCAGCTCACGGGCCTGAAACCTATGCGTAAGGTGCTGTTTGGTGGAGAGAAGGCCTCGCTGCCACACCTGGAGAAAGCGCTGGCGGTATTGGGCAAAGGTAAACTGGTGAATATGTACGGTCCTACCGAGATCACGGTGGCCGCTACTTATTTTGAAGTGGATGATGTAGCAGGGAGGGTGAGCGTACCGATTGGTAAGCCCGTGGCTAACGCGCGCATCCGCATCCTCGATGAAAACCGCCACCTCGTACCGGTAGGTGTAGGTGGAGAGTTGTATATAGGTGGTGATGGTGTTTCGCTGGGATATGTCAACAACGAAGAACTGACAGCCGAAAAATACCTGACCTTCGGCGATGCTGAAGGCCGCTGGTATCGTACCGGTGATAAGGCACGCTGGCTGTCTGACGGCAACGTCGAATACATGGGCCGCATCGATGACCAGGTGAAGGTGCGTGGTTACCGTATCGAGCCTGCTGAAATTGAACGCACACTGAACAATCTCGGGGATGTAGCTGCGAGTTGTGTGGTGGTGAAGCCTCACTATAACGGGGAAAGAAAACTGGCCGGTTACTATGTGCCTGCACAGGATGCTGTACATAAGAAGGAACTGGAACTCGCGCAGCAGCAGATTGCCAGCTGGCGGGCACTTTATGATACCGCCTACAGTAAGACAGACGAGATTGAAGACCTGGATGAAGAGTTCAATATCACCGGATGGAACGACAGTTTCACTGCTGGCGCCAGTGCTATTCCTGCAGAGAATATGCAGAAATGGGTGAACGACATCACTAACCTCATCATCTCACTCAAACCGAAGCGTGTCCTCGAAATAGGCTCTGGTACGGGTCTGATCTATTATCCTATCTCTTCACATATCGACCGCTATATCGGTACCGACTTTTCCCGCGTATCTGTCGAGCAGATTCTGCGCCGTATCAGGAAAGGAGAGCGCAGCTATCCTGATACTGAGATGAAACTGTGTGCCGCCCATGAAATAATACTGGATGAAAAAGAAGAGATAGATCTGGTGATATTGAACTCTATTGTACAGTATTTTCCGGGTAATGATTACATGACGGATGTAATGGCTAAAGCGATTTCGTTGCTGAAGGGAGAGGGACGTATAGTTGTGGGTGACGTCCGTGACCTGCGCCTGCTGCCGTCTTTCAAACGCAGGCTCCAACTGGATAAACTCCAGGACAAAACCGGCCTCCGCGAATTTGAATGGAGTGTAGATCAGGAGGTAGCGAGAGAAGAGGAACTGTGTTTTTCTCCTGCTTATTTTTATCATCTCCAGACAAAATTCCCGGAGATCACACATATAGAAATACTCTGGAAACAGGGTGATTATATCAATGAGTTGACCTTGTACCGTTTTACTGCCGTAATGTACATCGGTATTGAGAAACCCGTACTGCAACCTGATTGGCAGCGCTGGGAGGATATTGCAGACAAGCAGTCCATCATTGATCAGATCAACAACCGGATGGAAGTGATTGCATTACAGGATGTGCCCAGTCATCGTCTGTGGAAAGAACGCCTGCTGGAACATGCCCTCCGGAACAGGGTGGTACATAATGTGAAGGATCTTTCAGAATACATTCTCACGCCTGATGAAGTAACGTTCGTTGTTAACGAGATCCTCGAAGAAGCAGCATCTGCAGGCTATTCCTGCCGCTTTCTGCTCGATGAAGATCCAATGAAGATAAACCTGCTGCTGGAACTGCATCCATTCGAAGGCTTCGTGGAACAGGCTTACAGCAACAGCATCAGCTTTACGGATGTAGTTAAAACAAACATTCCGCTGTTTGCAGATATATGCGAGTCGCTTCAGAAAAATATAAAACACCAGCTGCAGGGATTACTGCCTGACTATATGGTGCCGTCGGATCTTGTACCGCTGCAATATCTGCCGCTGACTGGTAACGGTAAGGTAGATCGCAGATTCCTGACTGAATGGGAAGACATACAACGCAAACGCCTTATCAATTATATTGCCCCGGCAACATTTACAGAACAGCAGTTGGCGAGTATCTGGGAACACCTGCTGGGTATTGAGAAAATAGGCATTGAAGACAACTTCTTTGAAATGGGTGGTCACTCGCTGCTGGCGACTCGCGTAGTATCGGCTGTGCGCAAAACGCTGGATGTGGAACTGACAGTGAAGGACTTTTTCATTTACCCTACTATTGCACAACTGGCGGGTTACCTCGATCTGCAGACGAAAGGCAGTGCATTGCCGCCGGTGGAAGCAGGACAGCGTCCGGCAGATATACCGTTGTCTTTCAGTCAGGAGCGCCTGTGGTTCATTGACCGGCTCCAGGGCACTGAAGCTTATCATATACCTGCCATTCTGCGTCTGCACGGCCGCCTGGATATTACAGGGCTTGAACAGGCATTGCGTACCATCGTGAACAGGCATGAAGTGCTGCGTACCGTAATAGGAGAGAAGGATGGTATTCCTTACCAACGGATGCTGCCTAAAGGTCAATGGAAGATGATCCGCCTGCAGGCTACTGAGTGGCAGCAGGAAGATGAAGCGGCCTTGCGCAGATTTGCGGCAGACCTGGTAAGCGGCCCGTTTGATCTCAGTAATGATCATACATTGAGGGCGCATCTTGTGAAGGTAGCGCCGGAAGAACATATGCTGGTGCTCACCATACACCACATCGCCAGCGACGGATGGTCTATGTCGATATTGGTATCGGAGCTGGTGGAATTATATCGCGCCAACGCAGAGAAACGTGAACCAATATTGGAACAACTGGAAGTTCAATACGCTGATTATGCAGTATGGCAGCGCACTCACCTCGATGGCGCAGTACTCGGCAGTAAAATGGACTATTGGGAAAAACAACTGGTAAATGCGACGCCGCTGGATTTGCCTGCGGATTTCCCGCGTCCGCCGGTGCAGCAATTTAACGGCGCCATCAGCTGGTTTAATATCGATAAAGAACTGCATGATCAGTTGCAGGAACTCTCCCGTCAACAGGGCGTTACCTTGTTTATGACGTTGCTGGCGGCTTTCAAGGTTCTGTTGTACCGCTACAGCGGGCAGGAGGATATATGCATAGGCTCTCCTGTTTCCGGAAGAACACAACAGGAAGCAGAAGGACTGATTGGTTTCTTCCTCAACACCATCGCTTTACGCAGTAACCTGGGTAACAATCCTTCTTTCATATCTTTCCTGCAACAGGTAAAAGATATCACACTCGGTGCATATGAACATCAGGATGTGCCGTTTGAGAAAATAGTAGAACGGTTAGTCAAAGACCGTGATATGAGCCGCAGCCCGCTATTCCAGGCGATGTTCATTCTTCAGAACACACCACCGGTACCTGAACTGCTGCTAGGAGGCCTGCACCTCGTTTACCAGGATATACCTCATACCACAACATTATTTGACCTTACGGTATCACTGGAAGAAAATGCTTCCGGTATCACCGGCCATGTTGAGTATTGCACAGATCTCTTCACGGAAGAGCGGATGAAACAGCTCACTTCACATTTTGAACAGCTGCTCCGCGCTATCGTTAAAGATCCAGCCGCGCAGATAGGTACGCTTAACCTGCTCACACCGGCAGAAGAAAAGCGACTGCTGTTCATCTCCCGCAACAGTCTTGCCGGGTATCCAAAAGAAAAGACGATCAACGACCTGGTGGCCGCAGGATCAGCATTATCGCCAGAGGCTACCGCTGTGGTGTGTGAGGGCGAGTCGCTTACTTACCGTCAGCTGGACGAGCGCTCGTCACAGCTTGCGCATTACCTGGTCAGCAAAGGCGTACGGGCGGAAATGTTAGTGCCGGTTTGCCTGGAAAGATCTGTGGATATGGTAGTAGGTATACTGGGCATATTGAAAGCCGGAGGTGTATATGTACCAATAGATCCTGATTATCCGGCAGACCGTATCAGCTATATGCTGGAGGATACGGGAGCCACGCAGGTACTGAGCCACAGCAACTGCCTGGAAAGGTTGTGTGCTACTACCACTATTGAGATCATTGTATTGGATGAACAAAGGGAAACGATCGGCGCATATCCTGTTGAGGCACCACAAATAACTATTCGTCCTGAGCAGTGCGCTTATATTATCTATACTTCAGGGTCTACCGGAAAGCCCAAAGGCGTAATGATCGAGCACAGGAATGTGGTGCGCCTTTTCGAGACCGACAGGCCACTGTATGACTTCAGTGCTGATGACGTATGGTCATTGTTCCATTCCTTCTGCTTCGACGTATCTGTATGGGAAATGTATGGCGCACTCTTCTATGGCGCGAAGCTGGTGATTGTACCCAAGCGGGTGGCCCAGGACGCAGGCGCCTTCGGTAAGCTGATCGCTGAGAATAAAGTGACGGTGCTTTGCCAGACCCCGTCTGCGTTTTACGTCTTACAGGATTACATCGTTACAGAAGCGCCGCCGCTGGATGTGCGTTATGTGATCTTTGCAGGAGAAGCGCTCAACCCGGCGAAAGTAAGGCCCTGGATGAAACTGTACAGCAGATCAAGGATGATCAACATGTACGGTATCACTGAAACAACCGTCCACTCTACATTCCATGAACTGGATATAAATAAATTAACCAGCAGCAGCGTGGTGGGTAAAGCTATTCCGACGCTGAGCCTCTATGTGCTGGATGCCGCGCGGCAGCTGGTGCCAGTGGGCGTACCCGGTGAAATACATGTTGGTGGCGCAGGTGTGGCGCGCGGTTATCTCAACCGCCCTGAGCTGACCACCGAAAGATTTATCAACGATCCGTTCAGTTCTGATCCGGAAGAGCGCCTGTATAAATCAGGGGACCTCGCAAGGTGGTTGCCTGACGGCAACCTGGAGTACCTGGGGCGTATAGATGACCAGGTGAAGATCCGCGGTTTCCGTATTGAGCTGGGTGAAATATCCGGTGTGATCATCGCCTCGGGTAAGGTGAGATCCGCAGCGGTGCTGGCTAAAGACGGCGTGGATGGTAACAAGGTGCTGGTTGCCTATGTAGTACCAGAAGGTCCCTTCAGCCGGGAAGAGATCATAGCTTATGCAACGGGCAAACTGCCGGACTATATGGTGCCGCAGATACTGATACCAATGGACAGCCTGCCGCTCACCTCCAATGGAAAGCTTGACAGGCGTGCATTACCGGATAGTGGTATAACAACATCTGCGAAAGCTTACATCGCACCACGCAACCCTGCAGAGCAGAGCCTGGCTGCACTGTGGCAGGATTTGCTGCAAGTACAACGTGTAGGTGTTGACGATAATTTCTTTGAACTTGGCGGGCACTCTCTGCTTACCATGCGCATGGTGTCCACGATCCGGAGGAAGACAGGTGTCAGCCTTTCTGTTAAGGCTATATTTGTTCATCCAACTGTTGCGCAGCTGGCTAAGCTTATCGGGGAAGAGGAGAATCGTACAGCCCTTCCAGTTATATCTCCTGCGGCACGTACCAGCCGTATTCCACTGTCCTTCAGCCAGGAAAGGCTGTGGTTCATCGATCAGCTGGAAGGCTCTGTGCAATATCATGTGCCGCTGGTGGTTCGCCTGCATGGCGCGCCTGATACCGTTTCCCTGGCTGCGGCTTTCCGCACGATAGTAAATCGCCATGAGGTTCTGCGCACGGTAATTAAGGAAGAGAATGGACGCGCTTATCAGCATATCCTGGATAAAGATCTATGGACGCTGAACATCACAGACGATTCTTTATATAAAAATGATGCCGCCGCACTGGCCCGGTTCATCAAAACAGTTACTGACAAACCTTTCGATTTGTCGACAGATCATATGCTGCGTGCAGATCTTATTGTACAGGATGCAGGCGAGTATATTCTTGTGATCACTACGCACCATATTGCTTCTGACGCATGGTCCGGTGGCATCCTGATGAAAGAGCTGGCAGCCCTGTACCAGGAAGCAACAGCGGGTGTGGCAGCGGAGTTGCCGCAACTGCCTGTACAATATGCTGATTATGCTGTATGGCAGCGAACATATATTACCGGTGAGAAGCTTGACAGCCAGATGGCTTACTGGAAAGATAACCTGGAAGGTGTAATGCCGCTCGATCTGCCAACTGACTTTGTTCGCCCGGCTATCAGAAGCGTAAAAGGAAGTGTGACGACGTTCAGTCTGCAGCCCGAACTGGTAGAACAGCTGCGACGTTTCAGCCAGGAAGAGGGGGTAACACTCTACATGACTATGCTGGCAGCCTTCAATGTATTGTTGTACCGTTACAGCGGACAGGAAGACATTTGTGTGGGTACGCCCGTGGCAGGAAGAACACAGCATGAAGTAGAGAACCTCATCGGCTTCTTTATCAACACCCTTGCGCTGCGCAGCAACGTTACCAGGGGCGTTGAGTTCAGAACATTGCTTCGTCAGGTACAACAGACTGTTGTCAATGCATTTGAGCACCAGGATGTTCCTTTTGAGAAAATAGTAGACCAGGTTGTGAAAGACCGCGACATGAGCTACAGCTCAATATTCCAGGTGATATTTGGCTTACAGAATGCGACCGGTCAGCCGGATCTTGACCTGGGAGGTATACCTCTGTCAGAAGAGGCGTTGGAGCTGACTACCGCTAAGTTCGATCTCGTATTTACAATGGATGATACGGAAGAAGGACTTTCCGGTACAGTAGTGTACTGTACGGATCTGTTTACCGAAGTAACGGTTCAGCGGATGATCAGGCACTTTGAACAACTGCTGGCATCCGCTGTGGCGCAGCCTTCTGAAAATATTGATCTGCTGCGTCTGATCACGATAGAAGAAGAACAGTTGCTGCTGACCACTGTCGGAGAGCTGTTGCCTTCGGAAGACGCCTCCTTTGTGGCCCTTTTTGAAGCGCAGGCTGCCCGCACGCCTGAAGCGCCTGCACTGGTATTTGAAGGCCGTACGCTTTCCTACAAAGAACTGAATGAACGCTCCGGCAAGCTGGCGCATTATCTCAGGGGTAAACGCGTGAAAGCCGGATCTATGGTGCCGGTATGTCTCCACCGTTCACAGGAGATGATGGTAGCCGTTCTCGGTGTATTGAAGGCGGGAGCAGCCTATGTGCCTGTGGAACCTGATTTCCCGGAAGAACGTATCCGTTACATACTGGAAGATACTGCTGCATCTGTGATCATTACCGACAACGACATAGCATCGCAGCTGCCCGCAGATCAGACAGACCTTGTGCTGATGGATGATGACTGGAATGATGTTGACGTTAATTCTTCAGAAGATACAGCCAGCCTGGTGCATAGCGATCAGGTGGCCTACGTGATCTATACTTCCGGCAGTACCGGCCAACCCAAGGGGGTGATGGTAACGCACAGCAATCTGTCTGATTATATCACCGGTCTTACAGCAACGTTGCCGGTCAGCAAATGCAGGTCATTTGCCTTGATGTCCAGCTTTGCTACAGACCTGGGTAATACAGTGATCTACGGCGCACTGGCCACCGGTGGCGCGCTGCACATTCTTTCTAAAGATGCTGTGCAGGATGCGGACAGAGTGGCTGATTATTTCGACAGATATAAAATTGACTGCATCAAAATTGTACCATCCCACTGGAAAGCATTGTGCCTGCCTGACAGATTACTGCTACCGGAACGCCTGCTGATATTTGGTGGTGAGTTGCTGGAAACAGCAGTGGTTAACAATATCAGAGATAACGGTAACGAATGTACAATAGTAAACCACTACGGTCCGACTGAAACAACTATAGGTAAACTGCTGCATATCATAGATGACGAAACCGGCTATGGTAACAGCATCCCTGTTGGTCGTCCGTTCTCTCAGACAAATGTATACGTATTAAGTAATGCGATGCAGCTGAACCCAGCGGGTGTGCCGGGCACGCTGTATATCGGTGGCGCAGGCGTAGCAAAAGGATACCTCAACAATGAAGAGCTGACAGCTGGCAAATTCATACAGGACCGCTTCTCAGAAAATCCTTCAGCAAGGCTCTATAATACAGGCGATATGGTGAAATACCTGCCTGACGGTAACATCGTGTTCCTGGGCCGTACAGACGACCAGGTGAAGATCCGTGGCTACAGGATAGAACTGGGTGAAATAGAACGCGCATTGAATAGTTATGAAACGATTGATCAGGCGGTGGTAGTCGTGAGAACTGATGATAATGGCAATAAGCGTTTGATAGCTTATGTGACTGCCGCAGAAGAGATCGACAGAGAAGAGGTATTGGAGTCCCTCACAGAGAAGCTGCCTCAATACATGGTGCCATCGCTGCTGATGGTGCTGGATTACTTCCCGCTGTTGCCAAATGGTAAGGTGAACAGGAAGGCGCTACCTGATCCGGAAAGCGCAACTACTGACGAAGGCTCTTATGTAGCGCCTCGCAACGAAATAGAAAGAACCTTGGCAGGTATATGGGAAGAAGTACTTGGTGTAGAACGTGTAGGCATACACGATAATTTCTTTGCCCTTGGCGGAGACTCTATCATTACCATACAGGTAGTAAGCCGCGTAAGGCGTAATGGTTATGAGTTGCAGGTAGGAGACCTGTTTGATTACCAGACGATAGCCCTGCTGTATTCAGTGATGTCTGCGCGTAAGGAAGCAGCTACAGTTTCAGCTGACCAGGGTAGCCTCACCGGAGAAGCAGGCCTGCTACCGGTACAACAATGGTACCTGGAGAAAGAGACCTCATCACGTCCGTCTCATTTCAACCAGTCCATCACCCTGGCGATAGATAAAAGCGTACACGAGTCAACGTTATCTGCTGCCATCATGCACCTGGTAAATCAGCATGACAGTCTCCGTTTCCGTTACGCTCATACTGAAGAAGGATGGAAGCAGATTTATGGGGACTACCAATACGAAGGTAAACTGGCAGTAGTCAACCTGCAGCTGGAGCCATTACAGGAACTCGACAACCTGATTGCTTCCTACAGTGAGATATACCAGCGGATGATCGATGTAACGCAGGGCGTTACTATCAGCGCTGTACTGCTGCAAACTCCCGCGGAAGAAAAACATAACCGCCTGTTACTCGCAGTCCATCACCTGGCTGTAGATGGTGTTTCCTGGAGAATTTTGCTGGAAGACCTGGAACTCCTGCTCAATAGCCTTAGCAGTAACACGCCGGTAGCGCTGGGTAAAAAGACCAGCTCTTACCGCGAGTGGCAAGAATCGCTGGTGAAATATGGCCAGCGTGAGCGCCTGTTGAAGCAATTGGACTACTGGACCGGCATCACTAGGCAGTATGCACCACTGCCAGCGGATCATAAGTATGATCAGGCGCTGCATATCAACGATATGAGCACGCTCCGTGTGAACCTCAGTAGTGCGCTTACACAGCAGCTGTTACAGGAAGTCCTGGCGGCTTATCACACAGACATTAACGATGTGTTGCTGGCAGCGCTGGCGAAGGCGCTGGCGCCATTGACCGGTGGTGAGACTATCATAGGATTGGAAGGCCACGGCCGTGAAGATATCGACAGAAGCGTGGATGTGAGCCACACTATAGGATGGTTTACCAGCCTGTATCCTGTATTGTTGTCAACCACCGGCGTTACCGGCGAAGGAAACCTGTTGCGCGAAATTAAGGAGCAGTTACGCCAGGTACCAGACAAAGGTATCGGCTTCGGTGTCCTGAAATACATTAATAAGGCCAAAGCGTTACAAGGCAATGATCCGTGGGATCTAACTTTCAACTACCTCGGCCAGTTTGATACTGTTGCCGGGAAAGGAAAGTGGTTCACCATCGCCGATGGTAACGGAAAGGACATCGGTGAGGATTATACGATAAGACGCAGGATCGCCATCAACAGTATGGTGACCGGCGGGGAACTGCAATTAGAGTGGAGTTACAGCCACCGACACTTCAACGAGGCTACCATTGCACAACTGGCAGACAATTATATCAGTGGTCTGGAAGCTATTATTAAACATGCCGTAGCTCAGGCTGCAGTGCAACTCATATCCACGCCTGCCGATTATGGCCTGGCGGGGCTTGTGAGTAATGTGGAGCTGGACAGCTTCCTTGATGCCGCAATGCCTGACGGTTCGCAGCGCAGGGATGCCATTACCAGCATGTACCGTCTGAGCGGTCTCCAGGAAGGGATGCTCTTCCACGGTCTCTATGACAGCGCCACTGATGCATACACTGAGCAGTTCACATACCTTCTCTATGACCTGGATGTGAAATACTTTACAGAAAGCTGGCGTTATATATTCCAGCGCCATGCTATCCTGCGCAGCGGCTTCCACCATGATGCATTCCGTGTGCCGGTGCAATGCGTTTATAAGGATATAACCATGCCCGTTACAGAGCTGGATTACCGCGGCATGAGTGATGCGGAACAGGAAGCTGCCTGGACGGCATACGAAGCTGCACTGCTGGAAAAGGGATTTGATTTCAGTCATCCGCCACTGATGCATATCACTTTATTCCGTCTCACGGATAACAGTCACCGCATGGTATGGACTTATCATCACCTGCTGGTAGACGGATGGTCTATGCCGGTGCTGATGGAAGAATTGCTGCGTGCCTATGAGCAGCTGGTGACTGGTCAGCAGCCTGTAATGACTGAGGAAGACCGTTATGAAGATTATATCCGTTATATAGACCGCCTCGATAAAGAAGATGCTGCTGCTTACTGGCGCAGTTATCTCGAAGGACTTGAGACGGGTACGCTGTTGCCTTTCATTGGTAATGCCACTGAAAGAAACAATGGCCGCAGAGGGGTTTACAAAACGACAGCTATCACATTCAACGCTGCAGCAACCCGTACAGTGTCGACTTATGCCCAACAGCAGCGCCTCACTATGAATACGCTGATGCAGGCTGTGTGGGCGTATATTCTTCACCGCTATACCGGCAACAGGCATGTGGTGTTTGGTTCTATCGTTTCCGGACGTCCGGATGACCTGCCGGGAGTAGAAAGAAGAGTGGGTATGTACATCAATACGTTGCCTTCGCATATTACCGTGGATAATGACATGCCGGTAGCCGACTGGCTGCGCGACATACAGGCTGCGCAGGTACAAAGCCGCAGGCATCAGTTTACGCCGCTCAGTGAAACCCGTCGCTGGTCTGGTGTGCAGGGTGAACTGTTTGATACGCTTATGGTGTATGAGAACTATCCTATAGATGAAGAAGCCTTGTCTTTCCCCTGGAAGCTCCAGATCGAACAGCTGCACGTGGAGGAACATACCAACTATCCGCTGAGTGTACTGATAGGCGTGACAGATGAAATAAACATCCTTTTCCAGCATAATACAGCTTTGCTGGAAGACAACTATATCGCGCAGTTGCGTGGTCACTTCTCCAGGGTGCTGGAGTACATTGTGAGCAACCCCATGGCTAAAGTAGGGGAGATTGCATTGCTCACAGATGAAGAACGTGAACGCCTGACTGAAGGTTTCAACAATATCCAGGCTGGCTATGATGCTCATGGTAAAACTATCCTGGACCTCTTCAATGCTAACGTGAACGCCTATCCGGATCAGCAGGCCCTGGTATTTGAAGATCAGCAACTCACCTACCGTGAGCTCGACCGCTATGCCAACCGGATGGCGCATTTTCTGCGTAGCCGCGGTGTGAAGGAAGAAGTGCTGGTCGCTGTTTGCATGGAGCGTTCGCTGGAAATGGTGGTAGGCGTGCTGGCCATACTGAAAGCTGGTGGTGCATGTCTGCCGCTGGATCCGGCTTATCCGGCAGCCCGCATCCGCTATATGCTGGATGATAGCCGTGCTGCGCTGATCCTTACCGGCAGTGCACTGGCGCAACAGCTGGACATACCTGCACATACGCAGACTGTGATCGCAGAAGCAGGGCAGGATATATTCCGCGACCAACCGGAACATACGCCTGACAACCCGCCTGCTCCACATCACCTGTGTTATGTAATCTATACATCAGGTAGTACCGGCAATCCAAAGGGCGTAATGATAGAACATAAAGGTGTAGTGAATCTCGCCCTGAGCCAGGGCGAGGCACTGCACCTCAAACCCGGCCTGCGGTCTGTGCAGTTTGCCACTTTCGGCTTTGACGCTTCTTGTTACGAAATATTCAATACATTATCCAGTGGCGGATGCCTGATCATTCCGAAGCGGGAAGATCTCCTGGCAGCTGACAGCTTCAGTGCCATGATTCAAAAGCATCAGGCGGAAATGGTGCTGCTGCCGCCGTCTTATCAGCATACGGTGAGGGAAGACCTGGGAACACTGCGTACCATTGTCTCTGCCGGTGAAGCGCTCATCCGCGAAGATGCCCGCTACTTCCAGTCGAAAGGTATCCGTGTAGTGAATGCTTACGGCCCTACGGAGAATACCGTATGTGCTACCATCACAGATGATCCGTTACAGGGTGACACGATAGTGATAGGAAAGCCATTGCCAAACGTGAGGATATACATACTGGACGCTCAGCAGGAGCTTTGTCCTGTGGGCGTTGCAGGAGAGATCTGCATGGGGGGCGCTGGGGTATCAAGAGGTTATCTCAATAAGCCTGAACTGACCGCTGAGAAATTTATCCCGGATACATTCAGTCATGTACCAGGCGCACGCCTTTACAGAAGCGGGGACCTTGGCCGCTGGCTGCCGGATGGCAACATCGAATATCTCGGTCGTATAGATGATCAGGTAAAGATCCGCGGCTACAGGATTGAGCCGGGAGAGATTGAGACGGTGATGATGCAGAGTAATCAGCTGAAGCAGGCAGTAGTGGCTGTAAAAACAGATAACAGCAACCGGAGAAGGCTTGTGGCTTTCGTTGTACCGCAGGAGCATTTTGATAAAATTAAATTACAGGCATATCTCGAAGAGCGACTGCCGGCATACATGTTGCCTTCATCTGTCACAGAGCTGGACACTATACCGCTTACTGCCAACGGCAAAGTAGATAAACAGGCACTGCTCAGAACAGTATCTACAGCTACTTCCCGTCATACTACCCTCAATGGTAACGTAGAAGAAACGCTGGCGGTGATCTGGAAAGAATTGCTGGGTGTGAAACAGGTAGACAGAGATGATAACTTCTTTGAACTGGGCGGTGATTCCATCATCACTATTCAGGTAGTAGGAAGGGCCAAACGTTTCGGCTATGAACTGAAGCCGAAAGATCTGTTCGTATACCAGACGATAGCAGGGCTTTCGCAGCTGCTGGCTTCCCGAAAGGATAAGGCTGTCCTGGGCGAACAGGGTATACTTTCCGGTAACAGCGGCCTGCTGCCGATTCAGCAATGGTACCTTGAAGGAGAACAGGAGATAACGCCTTATTTCAATCAGCAACAATTGCTGGGCATCGATAAGAAAGTGACCGCGGAAGTATTGTTTGGTACATTACAGCAGTTGATGGAAAGACATGACGCGCTTCGTTTCACTTATACCCGTGAAGGCGGTGAATGGCTGCAGCAGTATGGTTCTCCATCCGTGCAGTTTGAAGTAGTGGATTTGAGAAATGAAACCGCCTGGGCAGAAAAACTGGCCGTTCATGGAGAGGCATCGCAACATAAGATACAGGTGCACGAAGGAAGACTGATATCTGCCTTATTGTTCCTCACACCGGATGATGTGCGTGCAAACCGCTTGTTGATCACCATACATCACCTTGCGGTGGATGGTGTGTCGTGGAGAATATTGCAGGATGACCTGGAACGCCTGTTTGACGGTTTACAACCTGGAAGCAAGAGCAGCTCTTACCGCGAATGGTACAATGCACTCGCGGAGTACGGCGAAAGCGAACGTCTGCTTGGTCAGCGTTCTTACTGGAGAAATATAACGCAACAATATGTACCGCTGCAAACAGATCATGCGTCGGCGAAACCGTTGCGCACAAAAGACCTGGGCGTACAGGAAGTGCGGCTCGATGCCCGACTCACACGTCAGTTATTGCAGACGGCGCCACAGGCCTACAGAACTGAGATAAACGACATCCTGCTGGCCGCATTGGCGAAGACACTGCGTACAAAATATGGCCGTGATACGGTGATCGGTCTCGAAGGTCACGGTCGTGAAGACATCTCCAACCAGATTGATATAAGTAATACAGTTGGATGGTTCACCAGCCTGTATCCAGTATTGCTGAGCACCGGCGATATTGAAGATACCGGTAAACTGCTGAAGGAAGTGAAAGAGCAGTTGCGCCAGATGCCAGATAAAGGTCTGGGTTATGGTGTACTGAAGTATATCAACAAAGAAGAAGCCTTCCAGGGAAATGATCCGTGGGATATTACCTTCAACTACCTGGGTCAGGTGGACGCCGCAATGGGCCATAGCAAATGGTTCAGTGCCGCAAGCGAAACCTCAGATACGGGTGAGGATGCAGACTACAGCATCCGTTACAAGGTAGCGGTGAACAGTTCTGTAAGAAACGGAGAACTGGTATTGTACTGGACGTACAGCACGCAACACTTCGAGGCTGCCACGATTGAGCAGTTGTCTGCACACTACCTGGAAACATTGCAGGACCTCATCACGCACACCGTAACACAGGCGGCTATACGTCAGGAATTCACGCCATCTGATTTCAATCTCGGTGGTGTTATCTCCAATACGGAGCTGGACAACTTCCTCGATACACCACAGGAGTCCGGAAAAGCACTCAGGGAACAGGTTACGGCTGTGTATCGTCTGAGCAGTCTCCAGGAAGGTATGTTGTTCCACGGTCTTTATGAAAGCGGAACGGGCGTGTACATGCAGCAGCTTAACTGTACGGTGGATGAACCGGATATTCCGGCGCTCATCGCTTCATGGCAGCACCTGTTGCAACGGCACAGCGTATTGCGCAGCGGCTTCTTTGCCAATGCCTTCAGCGTCCCCGTACAGGCAGTGTTCAGGGAAGTGACTATACCGGTAGCACATGAAGACTATCGTCATCTTGCACCGGATGCACAGCAGGAAACCTGGATCAATTATGAACTGTCGGAACTGACGAAGGGCTTCAACTTCAAGGAACCGCCGCTTACCCGCGTAGCACTTCTGCGCCTCACGGATACCCGCTACAGGATGATCTGGACGTTCCATCACCTGCTGCTGGACGGATGGTCTGGACCTGTACTCGTAGAAGAATTGTTACAGGCATATGATGAGCTGTCTGCAGGTAAAACGCTGACAGTGGTGGAAGAAGACAGGTATGAAGATTATATCAGGTATCTCGACCGCCGTGATAAAGCAGAAGAAGTCGCATACTGGAAACAGTACCTGTCCGGTATAGACGGCGGAACGCTTCTGCCTTTTGTGGGCGCCACCGCAGAGAGAACGAAGGGTAAAGGTATTTACCGTACCAGTATTGTAAGCTTTGATGAACTGGCTACCAAACGGATTTCTGCTTTTGCCCAGCAACAGCGCGTGACGGTGAATACCGTCGTACAGGGCGTGTGGGCGTATCTGTTATCCCGCTACACTGGTAGCCAGCAGGTAACCTACGGTGTGACTGTATCAGGCCGGCCGGATGATCTGCCAGGCATAGAAAGGAAAGTGGGTATGTTCATCAATACATTGCCGCTCTACACCGGTATCAATGATGCCGGATCTGTGACAGAATGGCTACATGCACTGCAGCATCAACAGGTGCAGAGCCGCGAATATCAGTATACTGCCCTCAATGATATACAGAGCTGGCTGGAAGTGCCCGGTGATCTGTTCGACAACTTCCTCGTATTCGAAAACTATCCTGTTGGCGAATTATTGGAAACGAGCGAATGGCGCCTGCAGATGGATAATATGGAAGGCCGCGACCGCGCCAACTATCCGTTAGGTATCACCGCAGTATTGCGTGAGGATATTGAGATCAAGTTTAAATACAACGCTGCGTTACTCCAGGATGAATTCATCCAGATGATAGGCGCACATTTCAGGCAGGTGTTGCAATACATCGTTCATCACCCGGATGCGAAGATCGGCGACATCATCATGACGGACAAGGAGGAGCAGCTTCGTGTAACCGTTGGGTTTAATGATACTCCGGCGCCTTATGATGCTACGGGTAAGTCTATTATAGACCTCTTCCGCGAACAGGTGGCTGCGCGTCCGGATGCTACAGCATTAATGTTTGACAATACCACCCTCACTTACCAGGAACTCGACACCCGCTCCAACCAGCTGGCGCATTATCTGCGCAGTAAAGGCGTGCAAGCGGAAACGCTTGTGCCGCTGTGCCTGGACCGCTCACTGGATATGATTGTGGCGATACTGGGCATTATCAAAGCGGGAGGCGCCTATCTGCCGATAGATCCGTCTTATCCGCAGGCGCGTATCACTTACATGCTGGAAGACAGCCGCGCTGCTATGATCGTCACCAGCCGCTCTCTCGCGCTGGAACTCGATCTGCCTCATGGTCTGATAGTAATACGCCTTGACGCTGAACAAGCTGAAGTAGGCCGTCAGCCTGTGATAGCGCCGGAATCTGCTCCTGCGCCGCACCACCTGGCTTATGTGATCTACACATCAGGCAGCACTGGTAATCCTAAAGGCGTAATGCTTGAACACAAAGGTGTTGTGAACCTGGCGCTCAGCCAGGCGGTGGCGCTGCGACTTACACCGGGTCTGAAAACATTGCAGTTCGCAGCCTTCGGTTTCGATGCATCCTGCTATGAAATATTCAACACTTTATTGAGTGGCGGATGTCTGGTGCTGCCGCGTAAAGAAGACCTGCTGGAGGCAGCCCGCTTCGGCGCCATGGTAAGCAAGCAGGGCGTGGAGCTGGTAACGCTGCCGCCTTCCTATCAGCATACCATCCGGGAAGAGCTGGGCGGTATCCGTACGATTGTTTCTGCAGGAGAGCCACTCAACAGAGAAGATGCCCGTTACTTCCAGTCGAAAGGCATCCGTGTTATTAACGCATACGGACCTACGGAGAATACAGTATGTACCACGCTTACAGACGATCCTATCCACGGTGATACCATCGTGATTGGTAAGCCCGTGATTAATATGAAAGTGTATATTCTGGATGAACAGCAGCGCCTCTGTGCTACAGGCGTAGCCGGTGAGATCTGTTCCGGCGGCCCTGGCATCGCCCGCGGCTATCTGTATCGTCCGGAGCTCACGGCCGAGAAGTTCATCGCTGATACCTTCAGCCGTCAACCCGTTTCACGTCTCTATCGTACCGGTGACCTTGGCCGCTGGCTGCCTGATGGCAGCATCGAATACCTGGGCCGTATAGACGATCAGGTGAAGGTGCGCGGTTACAGAATTGAACTGGGTGAGATAGAAAGTGTGCTTGAGCAATACGACGACATCAGCAAGGCCGTGGTGGTGGCCAAAGGTACAGCAGACAATAAAGTACTGGTGGCATACATCATCGCAGGAGGGGAGTTCGACAGAAATGCCGTGATCGCCTGGCTGGAGAACAGGTTGCCTGAATATATGGTGCCTTCTCTGTTTGTTAAGATCGACAGTATACCCGTTACCGCTAACGGCAAGGTAGACCGCAAAGCACTGCCGGACCCGGATGCTGTGGCACTTGCCGGCAACGAATATGTGGCGCCGCGCAACGAAACAGAAGAAGTGCTGGCCGAAATATGGGGACAACTGCTGGAAGTAGACCAGGTTGGTGTATACGACGACTTCTTCGCACTTGGCGGACATTCACTGCTGTCCATCCGCCTGATTGCTGCTGTAAGAAAGAAAACAGGCGTGGAAATGTCGCTCAGCGAGGTGTTTGAAACACCAACCATTGCAGCGATGACGGAATACATATCAAGGCTGCAATCTGCAGCCGGAGAAGAAGCTGCTGCCATGCCTGATACCTCAAGGTATAATGAGCATATCCGTCTTCTCAACCAGGGTAACGCTGCCTTCCCGATGTTCCTCATACCTGGTCAGGATGGTCTCAGTGATGGCTATGATGAACTGGCGAAGGAACTGAATGATACCGGAGCTGTGTATGGCCTGCAAATGCAGGGTGTTCTGGAAGGTGAAAGACCGCTGTATACCATTGAGGAAATTGCCGCGCAGAACATCAGCCGTATCAGGGAAATACAGCCTGACGGGCCTTACAGACTTATCGCTCACTCTTTCGGCGGCTACGTGCTGTACGAAATGGTGAAGCAGCTGGAAGCAGCGGGGCAAACCGTAACGTTCGCGGCTATACTGGATGCAGAAGCACGTCCCGGTCATATTGATATACTCAACAACGGTAATCTCACCCACGCTGATATATTCTATCAATCGGCGGTTGAGGCGCTGGAAGAGAACAAGATTATCCGCAAGCCTTATCCAGATTGGATTGCAGAACTGAAGAACGGAACCCGCAACCTGTCAATGTCAGAAGCGGTGCCTGTTATCTCCGGATTCCTGCAGGGCCGCATGCCTGATGACAGAAAAGCCTGGATCGATTTCATCATGAGGCTCACCGATATCAAAGTGAGCAACATTGAGGTGTTGAACAACTATAAGACAGCGGGTAAGATCAAGGCGCCGCTAAATGTGATCATAGCCGCGGAAGAGAAGTGGGAAGATAAAGAGAGAAGCCTGGGATGGGGACAGCATTGCACTTCGGTGAATGTGGTAACCGTACCTGGTAATCACTTTACCATGCTCAAAGGCGATAATGCAACGGTGTTGTCGGTCTATCTGAAAGATCATCTTGCAACAACTATATAATATCAACTGTATCCCCGCTTCCGGCAAAAGTTGGAAGTGGGGATGATTTTCATCATCAAAGAACTTTCTGAATCCCGATTTTATGAGACTATTCAGTTTACTTCAGAAGAAATCAAAGTTGTTCTATGCCCTGCTGTTGTTGCTGGGATTGATCAACAGCGTATGGTCGATGGCGTTATTGATGCTGATCAATAACAAGATCGCGAACAAACCGTTGCCGTTCGTAAACGGTTATGACTGGCAGATATACGTATTGCTGATACTGGTATCTTACTTTACAGCCAGGGCTTTCCAGTCGTATACGATCCGGCTGACTTATGAGCTGGGCAATGATCTCGGTCTGTCTATTTTCGAGAAGTTACGCTTTGCCGATTATGAAGAGTATGTAGCGTTGGGAGAGGAGAAAGTGAGAACCGCTACTGCTGACGTAACTACGTTGCAGCGCTTCCCGCACATCTTCATTGAGGTGTTCAACGCGCTGGTGATGGTGGTGATAGGCCTTGTGTACCTTTTCTATACCAATATGCCCGCAGCGCTGGTGATACTGGCTGTACTGGTGGTGACAGCAAGCATTTACTATATCCGCAATATTGCTATCAGCCGCGATCTGAACACGGTGCGTGATCTCGCTAACGTGTACCAGCAAAATGTGAATGACTTCCTGCGTGGATTCAAGGATGTAAAGATGAGTATCAGACGCAGCGATAATATCTTCAAGAATTTCATCACAGAAAACAGGAACCGTGTAAAGGACCTGACCGTGAAAACACTGATCGGTTATATGAGCAATGAGCTGATGGGCAACTATCTCTGGTACCTGCTGATAGGCGTGATCGCATTCCTGCTGCCCATATTACTGCACACCACTGCTGTGATGGACAATCAGTTCATTGCGACACTGCTGTATCTTATGGGACCGGTGGGTATTGTAGTGGCGCGTATAAGCGAGTTTACGCAGATGCATATCGCTGTGGAGCGCCTTGAGCAGTTCCATGACCAGATCAATGCATCACAGGCTATTGCCATCGGTCATGGCGACCTGAAGGCACTACCACAGCAGTTTGAAGAGCTGGACTTTGGAGATGTAACATTCGAATATTATGATGAAAGAAGAGAAGAAACATTCCGCCTGAAACCACTCAGCCTGAAAATAGAAAAAGGAGAGAGCATCTTCATTACAGGTGGTAACGGCAGTGGCAAGAGCACTTTCGTAAATCTGCTTACCGGTTTGTACAAACCGCATTCCGGCACTATCTCTTTCAACGGGCAGGTTATTAATGAGCTGACTTACCCCGGCTATCGCGACCGCATTGCGGTAATCTATACTGACTCTGGCCTCTTTAGTGATAACTATGATGGCCTGGAGCTTAACCGGGACAATGAGCGGCTGATGTCGTTGCTCAGAAAGATGGAGCTGGAGAAGATCATCACTTTCAATGATCAGAAACAGTCTATCAACGCCGACCTTTCAAAAGGACAGCAGAAGCGTCTGGCACTCATATATGCACTCCTGTCGGGTAAGGATATTATCGTGCTGGATGAATGGGCTGCAGAGCAGGATCCTGTCTTCAGGGCTTACTTCTACAAAAAGATCATTCCTGAACTGAAGGAAATGAACAAAACAGTTATTGCCGTTACACACGATGATGCCTATTTCGATTGTGCTGAAAGAGTGATCCGGTTCGACTACGGTACTATTGTGAGCGATTCAAAGGTGAAGGCCGGCGTGGATGTTCCTGCCCTGTAACTGGCTGTGACGGTTGGGTTATTAAAAAATTACTGATGATACACAAAACAAAGCTGGTCTGTATACCGTACGCCGGAGGCAACAGCTATTCCTATCGCGGACTGAAGCCTTTCCTGGACAGCAAGATAGAGCTGCTTACGGTGGAGCTGCCGGGCCGCGGCGCAAGGATTACTGCCCCATTACTATCGGACCTCGAGCATATGGCTGATGATATTTATCAGCAGATATTACCACATACTGATGGTCCGTGGATACTTTACGGACACTCTATGGGGGCTTTGATCGGTAACCTGGTGATGCACCGGCTGCATGCTGAGGAAAGGCCGTTGCCACTTCACTTTTTTGTGACCGGCTGTGAAAGCCCTTTTCATAATGATCAGCGGACGCACCTACACCCGTTGTCCGATACTGACCTGAAGAGCGAACTGAAGAAGCTGGGAGGGTTGCCGGACGAAATACTGGGAAATAATGAACTGATGGACTATTTCCTGCCTGTTATCCGGGAAGACATGAAAGCCCTGGAGTTATGGAAGTACAAGTCTCCCGGCAGATTTCCAACAGCTGTTACTGTTATAACCGGCACAGAAGACCTGGTCACAGAAGAACAGGTACTGGGTTGGGAGAAGGAGACGGTACAGGGCATACGAAAGCTCCGTTACCCCGGCAACCATTTCTTTATCCTTCGTCATTTCGGCAAACTAGCTTCACTTGTTCATCATGAAGCATTGCTGTCTTCTTACGCCTGAAGCTGAATGGGTGTTTTTGTATACAAAATAAGGGTGTCTCCTTAATCAACATTATTAGCTATGAAACAATTCTTTTTGCCGTATAAAATATCTATGCGATCGGCCCTGTTAATGATTCTTACATGCCTGGGTATGTCTCTGCCGCTGATGGCACAAACGGGAAAAGTCAGTGGCCGTGTGCTGGATGCGGGGAAGCAGCCCGTAGTAGCTGCCACCGTGCTGCTGAAGAAAACGGCCGATTCTTCCATGGTGAAAGCGGCGCTGACAAACACCTCCGGGCAATACGACTTCGAAGGTATCCCTTTCAGTAATTATTATATCACCATCACCTATATTGGTTACCGTGATATCGAAAGCCCGGCCTTTACACTCAACGATACAACATATTCCATACAGCCGTTAACGCTACAGGCCAGTACCAGTTCGCTGAAGGGTGTGACAGTAACTGGCAAGAAGCCATTCATAGAGCAACAGATAGACCGTACTGTTGTTAACGTGGAGTCGTCTGTGATGGCCGCAGGAGGCAGCGCTATGGAGGTATTGGAGAAGCTGCCGGAAGTGCTGGTCGACAAAGACGGTAATATTTCCATCAAGGGAAAGAAGGGGGTGAAAGTGATGATAGATGACCGTCCTGCTTATTTGTCGGGTACGGAGCTGGCTAATTTCCTCCGTAACCTCCCTGCTTCCCAGCTCGACCAGATAGAGATCATGTCTAACCCGCCTGCCAAATACGATGCCGCCGGTAATGGCGTGGTGAATATAAAAACCAAGAAGATAAAGACAGGCGGCTTCAATGGTAACCTGGTGCTGACTTATCTTCAGGGCCGTTATCCCGGTAGTACGCAGAACCTTAATTTCAACTATGCCACACATCGCGTCAACCTGTATGGAAGTGCCGGTTACGGCTATCGCCAGTCGTTTGAGGATTATCATATCCTTCGCAACTTCCGCGATGCAGGTGGTAAAGATATTGTAGGTATTTATGATCAGCATACCTTTACGAAAACAACGAAACAGAATATCAATGCAAAGTTAGGGCTGGATTTTTATGCCAGCCCGAAGACCACGCTGGGGGTGGCAGTGGGAGGATTCCATAATCCATCCGATGTTACCAACGACAACATCACACTGCTGAAAGACGGCTCTGGAACTCTACAGACACGGGTGGTAGCACCCGCCACCACCAAGGGTACCTGGGATAATATTGAAGTGAATACAAGTCTCCGTCACCAGTTCGATTCAGCTGGCCATGAACTGCAGGTAAATGCTGATTATCTGGCTTATAACAGCACCAGCAAGCAGGAATTCAATAATCAGTATTTCAAGGCCGACAGCAGTATTGCCGGCGCGCCAAAAAGATTCCTGTCTGATCTTCCGTCTGAGATCCGTATCTACAGCCTGAAAGCGGACTATGTACATCCACTTTCCGCCAATACTAAACTGGAAGCGGGCGTCAAGACATCTTATGTGTCTACAGATAATAATGCGCAGTATTTTGACTGGGGGGCCACCGACTGGAAAAGGAATGATACGCTTAGTAACCATTTCCTGTATAAGGAAAATGTGAATGCTGCCTATCTTAACCTGCGTCATAAGATGGACAAGCTGGAGGTACAGGCCGGTCTCCGTGCCGAACAGACCTGGCTGAAAGGGGAGCAGCGGAGCAATAATCAGTCGTTCACCCGTAATTATCTGCAATTGTTTCCGACAGCTTTTATCGCTTATGATCTCAGCAAAGACAGCAGGGTAGCGCTGACCTACGGGCGCAGAATTGAACGCCCGGATTACCGCAGTATGAACCCTTTCCGTTTTTATCTTGATCAGTATACTTACGATGAGGGGAATCCAAACCTCAAGCCGCAGTATAGCAACAACGTGGAGCTGAGTTACAGTATGTGGGAAGGAGCGCTTACCACCACTTTCGTGTACAGCAAAACCACAGATATCATTCAGGATGTAGTGTTGCAGGACCCCGCAAAGAATGAAACCTATCAGCGCCCGGAGAATCTCAATACCCGCAAGATATTGGGTGTGAACCTCAATCTGCAGGTGCCGCTTAACGACAATGCGCTGACCACACTATACATGGATTACAATAACTACGATTATAAAGGCACTATTAATAATGGTCCTTTTGAGTTGAAACAGGGCGTATTCACGGCGCAGCTGATGGAACAGGTTAAATTTAAGTCGGGATGGGGATTCCAGCTGATGGGTATGTGGTCGTCAAAAGCCATTGACGGCACTTTTGTGCAGCAACCTGTAGGTTCATTACACGCCGGTATACAGAAAGATATTCTTAACAAAAAAGCCACAGTAAGGCTCAGTGCTTCCGATATCTTTAACTGGACACGCTTTAACGCTACCAGCCGCTATCAGAATATTGACATCAATATTCGCGGACGCTGGCAGAGCCAGGTGCTGAAGCTTACCTTCACATACAGGTTCAACAAGAACAATGAAAAGAAGGGGGCGGATGAGAATCACGTATCATCTGTTGATGCGGAGAAGGGACGTGTGAAAACAGAAAAGAAATAATTATTGTTTCATTACCGGAAGTATATCTTTAAGCGGTGCCGGCATTCCGGCGGGAACACTATAAAGACGAGAGTCGCTGATATACAGTGACTCTCGTCTTTATAAGTGAAGTAGGCATTGCTGATTCCTCTTTCCTGCTCACACTTGTGAACTTCTGTAATACTTGTTGACGAGGATAGCGAAAGATACAAGATCAGGTTCACTTACCCAATCTGTGGCCATAATGTTAATAGCAGGATTGTAATTTTTTGTCAGCCATTGCATAAACGAAGGATTAGATGATGCTGCAAGCTCTTTCAGGTTGCTTGGCGACTTGAATTCTCCAGCTATGATCATACCCGTATCCGGTGTTAGCTGTCCATGCAGATAATAGAATGAGCTGTGGGATGTATGGCCTCTGGTGTCCAGATCTGCGATAAGCCCATTAACTGTAGTGTCAGCGTAGTATGGACTATATATGTCAACGTATTCGGACCACAGCCAGGGGCATGAGTTGACTGTACTCTCGTCATCAAAGAGCACGAGTATCTGTCCGTTTTTCGCCCATATATCATTCACCGTAATATTGAGATAATCACCCTTGTTATCAAAATTGCGCGGAATAATATTGCTGGAGAAAGTAGCTTTCAGCTTATTGGCGAGCTTCAGATAGGAATCACTGTCGAAGCTATAGAAATGGTTGAAGTCCAGGATAATGATTTCCTGTCTGTTTTCACTGACGAATCTGGCCACATCCTGTAACACATCATCTACGTTCACACTATAGAAGCCGTGCAGCAGCCATATTTCACTGCCTCTGGTGGCAGCCCTCAGATCCAGGTAGCGGATACCATTGTTTAATTGCTGATATACATTTTGTCCTTGTGCTGCTGCCCATCCTGCGGCAATTTGCCGGAGTGTGTCACTGCCATTTATGAATGGTTGCAGCCATCCTGGAATGCCATCATCGGGGCCGATTCCGGAATTAGCAGTGATGTTGTAAGAGCCGGAATCATGAGAACCAGGGATAAAGAGGTTGCGTAATTTAACCGGACCAATAGCATTCCCAAGTTGTTCCATCCAGTTGTTGGTGTTGATGGTCCTTGCGCCGAGATTGGAAGCGCCGACTGCATAGCCATTAGTGCCGAAGAACACCTGTTGCTGATCCTGTGAAAGTGCCAGCCTGACTTCCTGTGTATCCAAACCGGGTAAGGTATTGGTGTATTTCACTTCGCCATCAGTAATCATTGAGACAATCCCGGCAGATCCGGCAATGAGCAGGCCGTTGTTCCCGGTGATGAGATTTACAATGCTTTTTTGAGCATCAGGTAACCCACACCTCCATTGTTCATTCAGGCCGGAAGCACTCAGGGCAACAACTGTTCCGTTGATACCGGCGTATATGCTATTGCCGTCAGCAGCGGCCGCCAACCTTATTTCATAATAGTCAAGACCTTTCAAGTCGTTCGTACTTTGCATACTGCCGTTTTGCATAGACAGCTGGTTTACATGTCCATTGGTTCCCGCATAAGCATATCCGTCGGCGATCATTACACTCACAACTGATTCTCCCTGTCCGGACAGACTATTTTTCCAGGCAAAGTTTCCTTCAAAATTGTTTGTATCAATGCAGATCACAATTCCTTTGGTACCTACCACCAATTGGGATTCATCAGGTGATAATGCCAGCCGTACTTCTTCGTCTCCTGCGCCTTTGAGTGGGTTAGTCTGGAAGTTTTGCGGCTCCGACAGCGGAATAGCATTTACATATCCTCCGGTTCCTGCGTATACGGTATTAGCACCGCATATAAGGTGTACTATGCCTACATCCTGACCTTTCAGATCGTTGATCCATAACTGACGTGTAATATCCGATGCATCCAATGCTACTACACTACCGTGGGTGCCCACAATGAGGATGCTGCCGTCCTGCGATAATGCCAGGTTTACTTCATTTTTGCTAAGTCCTGGCAGATTATTGGACTTCTCAATCAATCCAGTGAGGGCTGACAGCTGCATCACATATCCATTGGCGGCAGCGTACAGGTACTGGCCGTGCTGCAGCACACTTACGATCTCAAAACCTGTATCTGGCAATGAGTCGACCCAATCTGTTTTAATAATGTTTTCATAGGTGAGGCTTACTGGATTATTTAATTTCCGATGCATGATAAATGATTTCGACGGTGAAGAAATTGCGTATCGGGATCAAAGTTCTGATGTTGCAACGGCATCGGAAAGGCTGAAATCCACTGCTATGAAAGCTCTTTTTCACTGTTGAAGAAGGGGGAGAAGTGCTTTGAAGTGCAACTCTAACCATCTTTATAATAGATCATACAGTCAGGTAAAAATAAATTGCTCCTTCTTAATATTTTTATCCGGCCTTTGGCCTTCATTGTACTGTGTTATCAGCATCTGAGTGAAAATGCTATCAGTATTGAATGCATTGCAAATATTCTTCATTGGTGTAAGTTGTTGATTATCTATTGTTTGTGGGCGTCAAGTTCACCATATTATTTAGAACTTATTTCATAAATGCTATTTAGTTTTTATAGAACTTTATAGCATGTCAAAAAGAAAAGAAGAACTGACAGATGATCAATGGGCAATTCTAAGTCCCCTTATTCCATCACCATTATTACGGGAAGATGGTAAAGG
>NZ_DATLKJ010000116.1:0-11388 GCF_035538455.1 Chitinophaga sp. | reverse complement strand
AAAATCGGCTGTCCGGTAAATTTTTTATCTTTATCCAAGTTTTTACGTTTAAGGTGTGGTAACCCAAACATAGAAACTATTGGGGGGCTTGCCCCCTTTTTTTATGCTTTATTCACTTATTTTAGTCGGACAATACTGATTAATTTTGTATACCCGATATGGGTATACAAAATCCGACTGAATTAAAGAAACAGGATTGATTGGTGGCAAGGGTTAGCTGAATTTTACTGATTTGCTGTTGAAGAGATCATCAAGAATGGGAATAATAAGGTGAAACTCAACTGGCTTTACAATATAGTCTATGACGCCCAATTCATAGTATGCTATTTTGGATTCTCTATCGCTATCTCCTGAAATAATAATTACCGGGATGTCTTCGGTTGATTGAGATTTTGATAATTGCTTAACAATTTCCCTTCCTGAAATACCTGGCATATGACTATCTAACAGGATTACATGAGGTTGTTTTAGAGTAGCTGTTTTAATACCATCAGCTGCATTATTGGCTGTTAAAACGGTATATTCTTGTGCGTTTGAGCTTATTAGCCTGGCGACGAAATTCAGGGAAAGTGTGTCGTCGTCAATTAACAGAATGGTTCTTTTGGGCCGCTGTGCAGCGGTAATTTTTCTATTGATCTTTTTTTCCTCTTGCTCTTGAAAAGCAATTATCTCAGCTTCCGTTTCCACTTCTTCGAATGGAAATATAATCCTAAATTGGGTTCCAACTCCAACAATACTTGTAACTCCTATATCTCCCTTTAGAGCCATCGCTATTCTTTTCGCTATGCTAAGCCCTAATCCGGTACCATCGAACTCTGTTTTGGTTCTATAAAATTCTTTAAATATGGTTCCGGTCCTTTCAACCGGTATTCCCGGCCCCTGATCTATTATAACAACATTCCAGTATTCATTGTCTCTCCCGATTTCAATTTTAACAATAGTGTTTTTCTTCGTGAATTTGATTGCATTGATGAGTATATTATTGATAACCTTTGTTACCATGATTTTATCAGTAATAATCAAGGGGAATTCACACATTGAGAGATGAATCATTACATTCTTCTCCCTGGCGAAGAAGCTATACAGGTTAATTATATCTCCGATCCAATCCCTTACCCGGACTATATCCCTACTCGGTGCATCTTTAATCCCTGAAGAAAATTTGAAACTATCTTGTATGTTGTTTAATATATTCAATAAATTATAGCACGAGTGGTACAGGCTTTCATCCTCATCTCGAATTTCATCATCCCTTAGATCACAATCATCATCAAGCTCCTTTAATCGCAGGTATTTCGCTTGAGTTATTGCAAATATTCCATTCAGCGGATTACGGATTTCATGGGTAAGTTCTCGGATAAAATGTGAGTGTGCTAACATCGTGTAGTTTAACTCTTGGGTTCTTTGCCGGACCGTTTCTTCTAAATTTTCGTTTATGTCTGTAATATCCTTTATGAGACGCCTGTTTTGCGCAATGAAAAAGAACTGAATAAATACGGATAGAAATAGAATTGTCCCAGAGGCGGTATAGTATATAATTGACTTAATTGTAGAGGGGAACGTCATTATTGGAATCACCTGATATATCTTATTGGCTTCTAACAGAAAAAGAGTAATAATTGAAAGTCCGATGCAGATTTTTTGATTTGCACCTCCTTTCTGGAAGAAGAGACCGGAAGTCAGAAACAGTGTTAGCCATAACGGCTCAATTACTTCCCCTAGCAGTGAACCGAAAAATATGATTGCCACATTTATAGTAAGCTGTAATGTAAGTGAGGCTTGTTCATACTTTCCCCTATAATTTAGTATAATTGACGCTAGGAAAAAGATACTTTCAATAACTGTTGCTATTGCAAAAAGGGTTTTACCAGTAAGAAAACTATAATAAAACCCAAAGAATAAGCTAATCGGTATTAGGGTGGCAGCTGTTGCGTTCACGCGCATCAATCTGTTTTTGTCGTCTGCCTGGGTTATTCCATCGGTGATACCAATGGATAGGATATTTCTTATCATACCGGCAAATTGAGGGTTATGGTTTTGGTTGAGTTATTCTGCGAAGAATGATTATATCAGTCCTTTATAGATAAGTTACAGCTTATAGCCAGATCCAATTGTTAATTATCAGTTAAGCAATCTTTAGTAATGTGGAATTAGCAGGTTTCTTTCTTGCGGCCAGATAGTTTATTG
Organism: Chitinophaga sp.; assembly: GCF_035538455.1. GTDB lineage: Bacteria > Bacteroidota > Bacteroidia > Chitinophagales > Chitinophagaceae > Chitinophaga. The sequence goes on along the minus strand of NZ_DATLKJ010000116.1, from coordinate 9,201 downwards.
TAATAGTCGCTATCTTCAATCACACCTTTGTTGGTATCTTTCAGCAGCATACAGGCATAACCTATCCTGATTTCATTCGACTGCCGCTGCTGAAACGCCAACTGTATTGGTTATCATGATGTATTGTAAACTCAATCCTCCTTATAAGGACTCATTTTCGGAACCCATCTCGGTACCTGGCGCTTATAGCGCCGGTAATCCTCACCAAACCTTTCTTCAAGTCCGGGTTCCTCCGAGTAGATAAAATACAGCGTATTGATCACAAAAAAGAGAACAGATGTAATCAGCAGGTTGGTGGAGTGTAACAACAGTGTTTCTGATATCAGTATCAAAAGAACACCGCTGATCATCGGGTTACGGCAATGTCTGTAAGGGCCCGATATAACCAGCTTTTGTGTCGGCTGCCACGGCGCCAGCGTCCCCTTGCCAATCCTGGCAAATAGCAGAACGGTAGTAACCAGCAGCGTGAGTCCGGCTAAAAGTGCTATGATGCCGGCGCATTTGAGCAGCATGTGATCAGGAATAAGGCGTTGCTCCGGATCGTAGACCAGGTAAGGGACGATAACCGTAACCACGAAAGGCAGCAATAGCACATCTCTTAAATGTGCAAACAGGGATGGTTTCTTCATTAAAATAGTACTTTGGCTTGAACGTCAAACCCGGCTAGGATAGCCGGATTTGACGTTTTTTATAGTGCGTGTACAACCAGGCTACGCGTCCTAATTGATACTGTAAAAGAAACTCCTTAACTCATCTGCGAAGACGTTTGGTAACTCCAGTGCCGCAAAATGCCCGCCTTCTTTCAATTTCTTGAAGCTCACCACATTTACAAAACGCTCAGCCCATTCCTTGGGAAACTGTGCTTCTCTCGCTAATACGATAATACCCGCGGGTACCTTGCTTTTTTGCAAAGGTGGTGCACCGCTCCACTGGGCCATTGCATCTGCTTTATACATCCGCATGGAGGTAGCAACGGTTTGCGTGGCCCAATAAATCATAACGTTTGTGAGCAATTCATCCCTGCCGCCGAATGCCTGTTCGATCATTTCAGGCGGAGCGCCGGCATTGGTGAAGCTGAGTACCCAGGCCAGCAATCCGGTGGGGGAGTCGTTCAGGCCATAAGCCAGCGACTGGGGTTTGGTAGCCTGCACCATAGCATAGGCGCCTTCACTGTACCACCACTGCTGCACAAACTGCGCAAATTTCTTTTCCTCCTCGCTCATGGTATTCGGATCTTCCTGCCCCATTGGATAACCGATGTCTGTAAAATGTACACCCGCTACCACATCAGGGTATTCCGATGCCAGCGCCTTGGTAACACCCATGCCTATATCGCCGCCGGCTGCATAGAATTTTGTATAACCCAGGTTCTCTGTCATCAGTACTTTCCATAAATCGGCCACCGCCTCGCTGCTCATCGCCTTCTTATCAGAGAACCCGAAGCCGGGGATAGACGGAATCACCAGGTCAAAGCTTTGTTCGCCTTCAGTGAGCAGGGGTATGATCTTGTGAAAGCGGTAATAACTATCCGGCCAGCCATGCGTTAAGATGAGCGGTTTGGCATTCTTTCCTTTCCCTTTGATATATTGAAAGTGGATCTTCACACCCTTCACCTCCGCGATGTATTGCGGGTACTTATTCAGTGCTGCCTCCTGCTTGTGCCAGTCGTACCGGGTGAGCCAGTAATTCACCAGTTCTTTCAGATAAGTTTCGCTGGTGCCGAAGGTCCATCCGGAGCCTTCCGCTTCGCCAGGCCAGCGGGTGTTTTTCAAACGGGATTTTAAATCATCCAATACTTGTTGCGGAACAGATACGTTAAAGGGTGATACATTTTTCATGTTGGACATTTTCTGGGTTTGTGAATAAACAGTTGTTGCACTCAATAGGAGCGATGCGAAAATAAAAGAGCGAAACTTTCTCATCATGTATTGTGGTTTTACTAAAACAAGGATATGTTGGGCCGGCCGCAGGCTGGCCAGACAATAACAGATCTTCATTATGGAAACGGTACTTTGTTTCAATAAGCATTTGGCTTCTGTGATCACGTATTCATCAATTCAATAAAGATCTTGGTCAGCTTACTAAACTCCCCCTATTAAGATCTCATGTAGGTATTCAGCGTAATACAGTATTATGCTACTTCAGTACACACATCAACAAATTGAACTTTGAACTTGCAATTTACAACCTGTAATAACAGTATGACAATCGGTGTATGACTAAGGTCCATCTTTTTTCAGGCATTCATCGGCTTGTCCATAAATACTTTTACATGATGTCTCATCCTGGCAATTGTTGGCCGTATGGGATTTATGTAAAATTATTGTTCTGGTGTTGTTATTAGCTCAGCTATTGTGTTAACTGTAACAATATAAGCACGTTTCTGAATAAATATATGAAAAAAAAATCCCATTTTGGGGGTAGGTTAGTGAAGTAAAGAGAAAATTATATCTGATTTAATACTAATGCCAGGCTGCATCTGCTACCTTAACCGAAGATACACGGCCTCTGGACTATAATAACCAAGGCCCGTTTAGAATCAACCTAAATGGGCCTTCTTGCATATATTCGCATATCAGGATAATCAATTCAATCATAAAAATCACAGTTCAGACAATCACACAGCAGGCAAGAGAATTACATAATAACAAAACAAAATGTTCATTATCGAACATCGCCTGTCCTGAAACTGAACATCACAGGCACGCTGCCTTCTTTGAAAATCAACTGCTTATAAACTGGTAAATCTTTTGAACACCTTGATACTTATCATCCAAAAAGGGTTGCCATGTTCAAGAATTATTTCACTGTTGCCTGGCGTAATCTGAGACGTAACAAGGCATATGCAATCATCAATACGGTGGGCCTCTCCCTGGGTATTGCCTGCGCTATCCTTATTTTCACCATCGTCAGGTATCACCTGACCTTTGATAGCTTTCATGCAAATAGGGAACGGATCTACCGCATTATTACAGAGTTCCATGATGAAACGGTAACCCATACGCAAGGCGTGCCTGGCCCGTTGGGGAAGGCGCTGCGTACCGACTTTTCCTTAATGGACAAGACCGCCAGGATCGTGAGTTACTGGGATGCGCTGCTCGCCGTTTCCGGTAAAACCGGTACCAAAAAATTCAGAGAAGAAGCTGGCATTGCCTTCACAGAGCCGTCTTTCTTCGACATCTTCAACTTCCCATTACTGCAAGGAGACAGAAAAACAATATTGGCTGCTCCCAACGAAGCCGTGATAACAGAAGCGGTAGCCATCAGGTATTTTGGCAGCGTAGCCAACGCCATGGGGCGCGTAATCCGCTTTGACAATAAAATTAACTTCACGGTCACAGGTATATTAAAAGATCTACCTGCTAACACTGATACCCGGCAACAGGTCTTTGTATCTTATAGCAACCTGAAAGAACAGAACTCATACACTGCCAGCGACGACAGCTGGGGCGGTGTATATAGCGAAACCAGGTGCTACGTGCTGCTGAAACCTTCCGTTACCTCCGCACAGCTGGATAAAGCACTCGGCCTTACCATTCAGAAATATTACAACGATAAAGACAAACAGGTTTGGCGCTTCAGGGCGTTTCCCCTTGCAACCGTCCATTTCGATGCCAACTTCGCTAGTGCCATCGATAAAAGGTACCTGTGGGGACTGGCATTAATAGGGCTGTTCCTGATCGTCACAGCTTGTGTGAATTTTGTTAACCTGGCTACTGCGCAGGCGTTGAGCCGTTCCAAAGAAGTGGGTGTGCGGAAAGTGCTGGGAGGCCTGCGCACACAACTCTTCTGGCAGTTCATCGCAGAAACAGCCCTGATAACGTTGATGGCCGCTGTCGCAGCCTGCGTGATCGCCTGGATCGCTATGCCCTACCTGAGTCAGTTGCTGGATGTTAACCTGCAGCTCCCTCTCTTCAACAGTTCCGGCCTGCCACTCTTCCTGTTGTTGCTGGTAATAGTGGTGACGTTCCTCTCAGGCGCTTATCCGGGATTGGTAATGGCACGGTTTCAGGCGGTACTGTCGCTGAAAGGTGGACTATCACAGCGGCACATTGGTGGGTTTTCACTCCGCCGTATCCTGGTAATAACACAGTTTGCCATTTGCCAGATGCTTGTTATCGGCGCAATTGTCATCGCCAGTCAGCTATATTATTCCCGGACTACAGACCTCGGCTTTAACAAGGACGCCGTGGTAATGGTCCCTATCCCTTCGCAAGACAAAGCCAAGATCAGCACTTTGCGTAAACAGCTGGCCGCTATACCCGGCGTGGAGAATGCCTCTTTTTGTTTCCGGGCCCCGGCATCCGGCAACGTGAATGCCACTGGTGTGCGCTACGATAGCCGTCGCGAAAATGAGCATTGGAGTACTAATATGAAAGACGCCGACGACCAGTATCTATCCACATTCGGACTCACACTGGTAGCGGGAAGGAACTTCTTCCCCTCAGATACTACGCGCGAATTTGTGGTGAATGAAACATTTGTAAGGAAGCTGAATATCACCTCTCCACAGGAAGTAATAGGGAAGATGCTCTATATGGATGGAGGTGAAAAGAAAGGCCCGATTGTAGGGGTGGTAAAAGATTTTTATACCCGTTCCTTCCATAGTGAAATTGACCCGCTCTGTATGGCGCCTGCCTGGTACCAGTATATCAGCTGCGGCGTGAAGATCAATACACACAACCTGAAATCATCCATGACCGCTATTGAGCATACATGGAATGAAACCTTCCCGGAATATTTATTCACCTACGAGTTCCTCGACGACAGCATCGCAAAATTCTATAAACAAGATATGCTGATACTCAGGCTGGTGGAAATCCTGACAGGTATTGCCATCTTCATCGGCTGTCTCGGATTATACGGATTGGTGTCATTCATGGCAGTGCAAAAAACAAGGGAAATCGGTGTCCGCAAGGTACTCGGTGCCAATGTAAGCCATATCCTCTGGCTATTCGGTAAGGAGTTCAGTCAGCTGCTGCTGATCGCCTTTGTGATCGCTGCACCCATCGCCTGGTATGTAATGTACCGCTACCTGCAAGACTTCAAATATCATATACAGATCGATGGAAAGATCTTCGCGGCATCCATTCTCTGCTCCTTTATAGTGGCAGCGCTCACCGTGAGCTATCATGCGGTGAGGGCCGCATTATCCAATCCAATAAAGAATCTCAGGACGGAATAACAAAACCGGTATATCCCCCTTTACTTGTAATGCCATCTTCCGGTAAATTTTTGAAAGATAACGGCAGTGCGAATACGTATTTTGTGCCAACTCAGGTGAATGCCATATAAACATATTTATTATGGAAGTAAGAACCTGTTATTATAAGATCACTAATTGCTACGCGGATATCTGGATAGCCCATCTTTTACAAGATGAGATAGATTATGCCTATGCCTACGGCGGCGCCCGTATATTGCCCTTTAACACGGATAACCAGCTGGTGCTTACCACCCTTAATAACCTGCTTATTTATGAAAGTGCTCTTAAAAACAGGCTTATCAATTTCGCCATTGAAACAGGGATATTGCATGAATTTAACAAAGCATTACCTGCCGGTTTACTGAACAATAAAGTAGGCGCCGCCAGGTGCATTATCCGGCCCAAAAACCGGAAAGTTAAAAATATACTGCGTGATCATCATGCCACCGGCTTCCCGGAAATTATATCTTCCGTAATGCAGTCGGTTGGCAGGTTGCTGAATGAGCAAAAAGGAAGAATAAAACCAACGCCGGACTTTGGCCGGTTTGCCTCTTTTGCTGATCATCTTTTTAAATATACGCCCCATACGCTGGGCATCAGCCATGGAAATGGAGGCTGCGGCACTAAAGCACCTTATTCTGCCGCAGGCATTATTGCTGTTATGAAGACCCTTAATATCAGTTGTACAGACCATGTTACGCTCATCGGCGCTAATGGGGCAATAGGTAGAATTGTATTGAAACACTTGTTACATAACGGCTTTCAGAAAATAATCATTTGTGATACTGCCTATTCAAACGGCGCCGCAGATGTCATAATTCCTGATGCTGCCTGCATCACTGTAAAACAGGCTGTTCCGGGTAAGTTCACTAATGACTGTCTCCGTTCAGGCAAAGTGATTATTGCTACTACTATCGGACAGGAACTGGAACAGTCTGATATTAGCATGCTGCAACCTGGCGCCTGCCTGTTGCTGGCACATAGCCTCGCGGTATCTCCTGGCGCTGGTGGCATCTCCATTATGCAGGCGCTTAAAAAACGGCGTGTGCTTACCGTACCCGGACAAATACTGACGATAGGAGGTGCACTGGTATCACGGATAGAGTGGTTCTGGCGGCAACAACAGACTAAAGGACTGTTTGACCGGGAATTGGCATATACCGTTGTGGATAAAGTTGCCGCTTTTCTGACCGGGCATATTTTAAATAAGGCTGATGCCGCAGATATCACTCCATTTGAAGCCCTGTTGCATCACCTCCCGGAAGTAGGCCATGTGTAGACGATGACCTGATTGTAAGACGGCTCTCTTTTTTCTTAGTGATTTTAACTGTACAGGCATCTACCCGAAAATCAAATATGCAGAAACTATAGGCTGGCATAGATAAAATTTCTTCCTGTTATTTAAACAATTAACCCCTATTCATTAACCTCCTTTTATATGCTTACACAATTCTACTCGCTCAAAAAAATGGTATGGCTGATTGCGGCCATTTTATGCCTGTTATGCAACCCCTTGTATGCCCAACGCATCTATACTGATAGCCAAACCAATGGCGTTACAGGTATTTGCCTGCTATGCGGAGTTGTAAACCCGGGCAATGCAGTGAATAATGCTAACCTTAACGATTATTCCTCATTCGCTATTACAGCCGGCTTGCTGGGCGTAACTGTTTACCAGACATTGATCTTTTCATCAGCCAGCATCAGTGGCTGCGATTCACTAGTCATTGGCATTGGCAGTGGGAATGCTGTCCTGTCTGCTAATCTCTTCGGCAACATTACGGTACAAACTTTTAACGGTAGCACCGCCAATAACGATGCACATGCGGTAGACTCTTCGGTGCTGCGTCTATTGCAGAACAATACCCGGGCTGAGGTTGTGTTACACCCCACCCAATCTTTTGACCGGGTAAAGATCACGTTGAATAGCAGCTTGCTGGCATTGTTAAATGGCTTCCGTATTTATTACGCTTACCGCAATTCCGGTAAGCCGGCCAACCCGGTTTATACAGTGCCGCAACAGAGAGTCTGTGGCAGCGTATTAATCCCCGTACTAAACCACCCCGAAGGCATTAATTATAATGTAAGGGTAGTATATACAGGTCTTGCTGCCGCTTTTGATACCTCCTATACGCTCATCAATAGTAATACGATTACGGTGCCGGCCTTTATCAGTTACAACGGCGCCCAGGCAGACATCTATGTACAGGCAGTAAACCCATTTACCGGCTGTAAGTCAGACAACGTACATCAGGCATTCATTACAGGTGGCTACGCAGAATATCCCAGTGTGGATGCAGACAGCGTGACCATCTGCAAATATGATAGTACCACCTTACACGCATTTAGCCCTATATCTTTTGCCCCGCAGATGCGTTGGTATGATGCGCCAACGGGTGGCCATTTGGTGTTTACCGGCAACTATTATAAGGTGAGCCCGGATACTACCACTACTTACTACGTTACCGCCGGATATACCTGTGATTACCCCCGGCGCAGACCGGTGAGAGTGATTGTGCATAAACTTCCGGACCCCGTATACTCCGTTCCGCAGGGATATGTATGCGGCGCCCAGGCGCTAACGATACAGAATCACCAGCAAGGGCTTAACTATAATGTAAGGATGGTCCTTTCTTACAATAACAATAATGAAATATTACTGGATACTTCTTACATTGTCATCAATAGCAGCACTATTGTTACACCGGATCATGTTAGCCAGGGAACTGCCTACGCAGACATTTATGTGCAGTCAGTGAACCCACTTACCGGTTGCAGGTCTGATCGTGTACACATGACGTTTACGCAGGGTGGTTCTGCTAACCTGCCAAATGTAGATGCAGATAGTGTAGGTATTTGCCGGGGAGATAGCACAACTTTACATGCCTATAGCACATTGGGCACTATTATAACCATTCTATGGTACGATGCACCTACTGGTGGTACCTTATTGCATACCGGCAATTATTATACGGTTAGCCCGCACACTACCACTGCTTATTATGTTACCTCCAAAATTGGTTGCGAGTACCGGCAACGCGCGAAAGTAAGTGTAGTAGTAGCCTTATGCCCCAATAGCACGGCAATTGCCCGTAAGACCACAAACCGTCAATCTAACGTACAACCGCTGCAATTATTCCCCAATCCAACCAGCGGGGAGGTGAAGATCAGCAGTAAACGGGAACTGAGCGGCGCATTGCTCATTATTGTTGATTTGCAGGGTAAGGAAATAAAAAGGACTATATTGAATAGGAATACATTCCGGCTGGAAGCCATCAATGGAATGTATCTGATAAAAGTAGTCACTTCTGATGGAAAAATATACCAAAGCCGTATAATGCTGCAGAAGTAAGAATGAACAGATCTCAAAGGAATACAGTTTAATAATCTATGTATAGAACCAACCTCCGTGTTGGCTCTATACATAGATTATTACAAATAACCACGGCAGCACTATCCAACGGGCTTATTTTTTCCGGTGGGCGTCCCCAAGCGCTATAGTACACTGCTTTCCCTCTTTTGTTTTTAATGAAGACAGACTGGAAGTTAATCCTTCTTTTTAAAAAGCCCTGCCTTTAAATCAGCGCCAATGGAACCTTTCGCTAACTGAAGGTAATTACGCTTGCTTTGATCTTTTTCAATTTGTACAGTACCGGTAGTTTGTACATTTTCCATCTCCAGGAAATCCGTTGAAGTGGTATTGTTGCCGCTTAACGGACCACTGCCATATCCTGCCAGATTTGTATTGCCGGCAAAAACACAATCTGAAGCCTTGTACCGGCGGGTACTCCCTTTTTCTCTTATCCATACTGTACTGCAGCTGGCTATTACATTATGGTGAAACTCAAAATCATCCCCGTTCGTACTTTGGGTAGTCCAGACACCGCTGAAGTAACAGCCATATACCAGGCAATAGCGCATGGCGCTATGGCTACCCTTTCCTCCGTCGTTTTTCCAAAAAACAACCGGGTTTTTGCAATTGAAAAAGACACAGT
>NZ_DATLKJ010000115.1:0-20735 GCF_035538455.1 Chitinophaga sp. | reverse complement strand
GCAAAATCATACAGCGAAGCATCTTTATTTTCATACAGGATGGTGATACGTGCAGGATCACCATCCGCCAACACTTCCTTTATCACTTCATACAAAAAAAAGCTGTATTGCATCGGACAACTGCCGCAAAATGTTTTTACCGTTATTCCCGCTGCCGATAATAAAGCGGCCATTGACGCAACATTTTCACCGGCCACCACCAGTACCTGCCGGACAGTTTTGGCCGTCAACACAGACGAGCCTCCGGACAATGTCCACATCGGGGTAAGGAAAACCAGGCTGTCAGGTGGGGCAACAGATACTGCAGTAACCGGTCCGGCAATAGCTGACAAGGAAAATTCAGTCATTGTAAGCAGCACCTCACCCGCGTCATTCATCAAACTAATATCGTAACAGCTGATGGCGGCTTCCTCCCCGCCGGCTTTACTTTTTCTGACATAACACCATACAGTATTCGGCAATTCCCGGTAAATATTTACTTCCCGTACGCTTACCGGATTTATCTGTCTTTGCATTGCCGGGGTTAAGTTCATTACAGCGCAGGTTTGTAAAGCGCTATCCAGCACACCCGGATGAAGCACATAACCAGTCTCGGGAAGCATGCTGATTCTTGATAAGGCGGCTTTTTCATTGAAATAGATCTCTTCAATCCCTTGAAAGGCTGTGCTATAGTTCAGGCCAAGTACGCCAAAGAGGTGATAGCATTCGGCTCCCGTTCTGCTACTATGCAAGCTGTCGCGGATTGCTGATAAATCATGCTTTACCGGTGCGTGCAGGGCGGGAGCGTGCAGACTGCCTTGACAATGCACCTGTGTATGCCCTCCGTTTTGCGTATACACTTCGTAGCCAACCTCTCTACCCGCAGGATATACACTGGTATGTACTTTTTTTGGAGCTCCATTTACGCCAACGGGATGCTCCCAAAAAATATTTCTTAACTGCGTGATTTTTTGACGGATACTTCTTTCACCTGCTTCGCGGACCAGTTCCAGCAGGGCTACCCCTGGCAGCATCTTTTCTGTCCCTATTTTATAACTCGTAAAAAACGGTTCTGTCCCGGTGTAAATGCTGGTATATTTTTGTTCGCTCAGGTCAGATTCATTGCTGTGCAACAGAGGATGCAACACCTTGATGCCACTGCATACTTTCAGTTGTTCTTCGGTTTCAGGAATCCAGTACCGCTGACGGGCAAATGGATATGTTGGCAAACTTATTTTGGCTGGTTTATTCTCTCCATAAAATAAAGACCAATCGAAACGTGCGCCTTTTACCCATAACTGTGCCAGCGCCACTAATTCTTTAGTTTCTATTGCTTTCTGAATGTAGGATTTCCCTGCTTCACCGTTGAGTAGAAAGTCCTGCTTTTCTTTTTTGATGTTCCCGGTAAATAACTCTCTATTTTCTCCTGACAGATAATTTTCCAGTCGTACGATCAGGGCGTCCCTATCTTCAACGATCAGTGCCAACCGCTCTTCCATAGGCTCTCTACCCACTTGCAGCGTGTAGGCAACATCATATATATTTACGGTTGTATTATTTCCCAGGAAGCATTTCAGATTAGTCACCAGCTCTTTGAGCCTGTTCTCATTTCTTGCTGACAATACAATCATGGCTGGCTCCCGGCTGGTATATGCTGCTTTAATTCCAGGTCTGTATTCTTCAATAATGATATGCGCATTGCTGCCTCCCGCTCCAAAACCGCTGATGCCTGCAAGTCTGGGCCTGTTGTCTTCAGTAGTCCAGGCTTCCAGGGTTTGCTGCACCCTAAAAGGTGTATTTTCAAAATTGATATTGGCATTAAGTACCGCCGAATGTAAAGAAGGAACTAACTGCTGATGCTTTAGCTGCAACAATACTTTTGTCACACCGGATATACCTGCAGCAGATTCACAATGCCCTATGTTGGATTTTACAGCACCGATACTGCAATACTGTTTCCTGTTTGATTGGAAAGCCTTCGTCAAACCCGCAATTTCTACTGGATCACCAAGGCTGGTACCTGTACCATGCGCCTCGATATAGCTGAAATCAGCGGCCGTTACACCTGCTTTATTAATCGCGTCACGGATTACCGCCGCCTGGGATACCGGATTAGGCACGGTATAACCATTGGCCCTGCCGCCATGATTAACGGCAGTACCTTTGATAACACCATAAATATGATCGCCGGCAGCTTCCGCCGCACTCAGTTTTTTCAACACGATGGCGCCAACGCCTTCGCTGGGAATAAATCCGTCCCCTTCGTTGCCGAAACTCTCGCACCGGCCCCTGGACGATAAAAATGTGGCATGGCTTAACAATAAATATTTATTGGGATGAATACTTACGTTTACCCCCCCGGCAATCGCAACGTCCGCTTCTCCCGACTGAAGATCCTTACAGGCCAGGTGTATGGCCGTCAGCGAAGAAGAGCACATAGTATCCACTGCTATACTCGGACCGTCAAAATCACAGTAATAAGAGATCCTGTTAGCGATACTGGCTGCACTTGTACCTATTGCCACCGGGTTTGACGAAGTTGTCAGTGCCGGCCCGAATAGTTGATACTCCCCGTACATTACACCAACGTATACACCTGTGCGGACCGGTCCCTTCTCTTTCGCCCGCTGCGACAACTCACTGGCGGCATAACCGGCATCTTCTATTGCCTCCCATACTGTTTGAAGAAACAATCTTTCCTGTGGGTCGATATATTCTGCTTCTTTGGGAGATATATTAAAAAACAAAGGATCAAATTCAGCGACCCCACTGATAAACCCCCCATACCTGGTATTAATCTTTCCTTCTTTTCCTTTTCGTTCATCGAAATAATGGTCTGCATCCCAGCGGTCTTTAGGGATTTCGGTAATACTGTCTGTCCCCGATTTTAAATTTTCCCAGAACTCACGAATGTTAGCCGCGCCAGGGTATCTACCACTTACGCCCACAATTGCGATAGCATTATTCGGTACATACGCTGCATTCCCTTCTTTTTCCAACTGTTGTGTAAGAGGCCCACTATAAAGGGGCAAGTCCTGTTGCGCCTTTTCAGCTTCAACATCAGGAGCTGTTGTTACTTCTTCCGCCGGTTTAAAAAATGTTGTGTGCTCTGTTGCAAAATAGGTGGCGAGCTCGCTGATGTTCCTGTATTCAAAAAAAGTAGTAACAGGAACCGTCCCGAAATCATTGGATAATTCTCTTGCCAGGGTTCCGATCAGGATAGAATCTATACCTAACATCTCAAAACGGGCTTCTGTATCTATTCTGCCAATGTCCAGCTTCAATATGCGGGAGAATACATTCTTCAAATGCAACTCAGCAGCTGCCAACAGCGAATCATTAAACAATGGCTTATCCGTCGCCGGCTCCCGCGTCGCCCTCGCTTCTGGTGACGTCTGCGATATGTCATTCTCCAGAACGGTGATGCCATTGCTCTTAGCCACTACTATTTGTTGCGACAAATCATTTTTCTCCGGATAGGAAACGGCCTGTTCAAATCCTGTTTCCGTTAAAACAAAATGCCAGTTTTCTGCCGACAGACCAGGACTTCCGGGTAGTCTCAATGCAATATCTTCGTATAACCACCATCCGTCTAACAGCCCAAATGTAAGCGTAGTAAACATATCGGTTTCCGCTATCTCATTCAGGATCAGCAAACCATCTTTCTTCAAAATACCTTTGATATTAGTTAATGTAGCAGCTATATCTTTTGTTGCATGCACTACATTAGCGCCTATTACAATATCGTAACTGCCGGGTTCAAAATTTTGCGCCGCCGGCGACTTCTCTATATTGAATATGGCTGTTTCCAGGTATGGAGCTATATCCTTATAAGCTTCTTCTGCATAGAACAAGAAGCTCCTGGACATGTCTGTGTATGCATATACTATGTACTCTTTGTAAGGCGCCAGCTTCTTAAATATCAATTCGCTGGTACCACCTGTTCCTGCTCCCACTTCCAGTATGCGGATCTTTTCTCCCTGTTTCAAATGTTTTACGCCCTCCTCCACACTATCTTTTACAATTCCGGCCAGTAATTCATTGAAATAGTCAGACTTATAATTCCCTTTGTAAATTCCGCTTACATTGTTCAGGCTGCCTTCCGGAAATATTACATCAGTAGCACGCACTTTACCGGTAAGGATTTCATTAAAAACTGACAAACAGATATTTATCAGCTGTATATGCGATTGGTATGTTTTACTTTTTGCAGCCAGCTCTTCCAATGCATCCTTCAACCGGAAATGCTCCAGTTCCTGTTTTATTATATCCGGGACCGTTATGCCATCCCCCGTAACTTTTAAATAACACATCTCCTCCAACAGGCGGATCAACACAGCAAATAAACGACTGTAACGATCTTCAATACCCAATACTTTCCTGAGATCATCCAACTGGTACATTCCCGCCTGTCTGCTACTCAAACCTAAATCCAGTAATAACTGCAACACCCCCTTGCTACAAATTTCTTTCAAGATCAGATCAGCCTGTCTATTATCTTCATACACCGCTATTTCCGGCTTCGCTGCCTTTAAGACGGATATATTATTTACTTCAATAATTTTTCTGCTCCGTTTAATAAATTTCATCTTAAATAAATTTTATAGCAATTACTTGATTCGGTTTATTAGCCAATACCATTTCCAGTATATTCATTCCTTCTACAGATGAAATACTTCCAACGCCGTTTAATTCCATGCGTACTTTGTAATCATCAGCGGAAACGACGCCTACTTCTCCCCAATACCCCCAGTTAATGATATATACAGGTGTATGCATTGTATGTTTCAACCTATGCGCGTAGCTGTCTTTATAAGTGCATCCGGCGGCATAATTTCCCTGCCCGGCAGCGTTCCATTGTGATTGTACAGATGAATAAAAACAAATAAAATCCAATGGCTCCTCTTTAAATGTTTCAACAAAATAATGACTGGCTAAGGATTTGGGCGCAAAAGACCTTTCAAATCCATCTTCACTCATATTCATTATTAACTTATCATTCAATACTATGGCAGAGTGAAATAAGCCATGTACCGGCTTTTTCATTTTCTTGATTTCCCGGTAAGCATTTTCAACGCTGCCCCTTTTATTTGCATCGCATTGAATATATATGGGTTTTACCCCCAGCTTTTCAATGGCCGCCTGGGACATCATAATTTTATCATCCAACGGACTTCTTCCTAACCAAATAACCTGGGCTTTGTAATTTCTCACTAAGTATTCAGTTGTTACCCTTCCAATACCACCGGCGCCTCCCAGTATCACATATACTCCTTGTGCCCTAAACTTACTGCTCGGGCAACGGGACAGCTCCAGTTCATACAGGTCTTTTTGATAAAAAAATCCGTTTCTGCAGCCTGATACGGGGTCTTCTTTATCAAAAGGACAAAGAAGTAGCTTCTCTATATCAGCGCGCGATGTTTTCTGCGCCTCCATATCAATTACCCGGATACGCCAATGTGGTTGTTCTTTCGCCAATGAACCTATGAGCCCCACAATACCACTACCATGTTCGCTTACCAGGTCGGTGGCCAGTACCTTTTGTGTATTTCCGGTGATCGCTGTAATGTTTATTCTCTTTTCCCTATACGTTGTAGCCAGCAGTGTTTTAACCGTCTTAAACACCGATAGCTCTCGCTGTTCATGCTCCTGTTCCAGCGTCGCGCCGGGAGGTGTTGCCGATATACCTTGCAACAGGTATACATCAGTTATATCCGGCGGCACTTCATTCAGTCCTTTCACGATTATTACTTCCCCATTCCCCGCAATAAGCACTTCCTTCAGCAATCCTGCCAGCGCAACTTCTGTGTTACCTGTTACAATCAAATGCTTTCCACCCACCGGAAGGGTGGATGCAACAGCTGCTTTTACACGATTCCAGGCTGGGACAAATAACATCCCCGGCTCATTTACGACCACATTATCGAGTGGTGAGTGACTAACTGGTTGTCGCTCCTCTGTGTTTATTGATAGGGTTGCAAAGTCCTTAAAGCTTAGCAATACGCCCCCATGATCATCCAACAGATCAATATCATAATGGGTAACTTTGCTGTTTGCCCTATCGTTGTTACTCTTCCTGGCGTAACTCCATATCACAGATGGCAAATCCCGGTAGAGATTTACTTCTCTCACACTAAGCGGTAATGCCAGTTTGGGTTCTTTTTGTGTAAAATCTATTCCGGCACAGGTTTGCAGGGCGCTATCCAAAATACCCGGACTGAGCACATAACCTGTCTCTTTGGACAAAACAATCCTGGACAAGGCTTCCTGCTCACTAAAATATATTTTTTCTATCCCCTGAAAAGTAGCGCCATAGTGCAGGCCCAACTCATTAAATAACTGGTAGCATTCTTTCCCTCCTTTTACGCCAATAAGCCGGTTCCGGATAGCAGACAAATCATACCCTGTTACAGATTGCTGCACTTTTGCATTTAGCCTTCCTCTGCTATGGACGTGTTGTTCCTTGTTATTTTGCGTATAAACTTCATAACTTATTTCACCATCGGACGGAGAAAGGCGGATATGTATTTCTTTTGACTTTCCGTTTATTCCGATGGGCTGGAGCCAGGCAATATCCCTTAATTGCGTAATCTTCTCAGCACTGCTCTGTTCTCCTGCAGCTCTTGCCAGTTCCAGGTAAGCGACTCCAGGTAATACTTTTTCTTCTTTTACTTTGTGGTCTGCCAGGAAAGATTCCTTACCGGTATAAACACTTGTAAACTGCTGCTGCTCCGGGCTGGATGTATTTAGATGCAGCAAGGGATGCAGTTTGCCGCCATTAGCCGTTATTTTCGAGCTTGTTTCCACCGGAATCCAGTATCGTTCTTTAGCAAAAGGATACACAGGCAAACTGATCCTATGAGGATACTGTCCCCGGTAAAGTGAGCTCCAGTTAATATCGGCGGCTCCTTTTATCCATAACTCAGCTAACAGTACGCTGTTGCTATCACTTAATGCATTCTCAACACTGGCGGCATCCGGGATAAGAACCGTTTTATTTTTATTGACATTATTTGTCAATACATTCTCTTTATTCCCCGCCAGGAAAGCGGTCAACTTATCTATTAATGCCGTTTTATCCTTTGCCACAATTGCCAGGCGTTCTTCCATAGATGTCCTGCCTGTTTGCAACGTGTAGGCGATACTATCAAGGTTGTGATCTGCGTCGGATGTCAGGTAAGCCTTTAAATTAGCTGCCTGCTGTAGCAATATGCTTTCATTCTTAGCCGATAAGAGGATTATCGCAGACGCCTCCCCTATATAAGCTACAGGCAATTGAGAGGGGTATTCTTCCAGTACCAGGTGTGCGTTTGTACCACTAAACCCAAAACTACTTACAGCGGCACGTTTTAATTGGCCGGGGGCTGTATTCCAATGTTTTAGCGTTGTATTCACATAAAACGGACTTTGTTTTAGGTTGATGTATTCATTTTCATTTATGTAATGTAAGCTGGGTGCAATACTGGCGTGTCTGAATTGCAGCAATACTTTGCAGATGCTTGCTACCCCCGCCGCCGCCGAAGTATGCCCAATATTACTTTTCACAGATCCAATGCCGCAATATTCCTTCCTGGATGTGAATGCACCAAACGCCGTAGTCAATGCTTCAACCTCAATAGGATCTCCTAATTTAGTCCCTGTACCATGTGCCTCCACATAAGTTATAGTCTCCGGATCAATATCATACTTCCTATAGATACCCGTTAACAAATCTGCCTGGGCATTTACACTTGGCGCGGTAATACCGTTTGTTTTCCCATCCTGGTTAATACCCGAACCGAGAATGACGCCATCAATATGATCCCCGTCTCTTAAAGCATCACTCAAACGTTTCAATACCAATACCCCGGCGCCTTCTCCTGGAACAAATCCATCCGCGCTGTTATCAAAAGTTTTACATTTCCCTTCTTTAGATAACATACCGGCAGCGCACATCTGCTGATAGGCTTCCACCCCCAGATAAAGAGTTACGCCACCAGCAATAGCCATATCTATTTCTTCATTTAATAGTGCCTGACAAGCCAGGTGGATCGCCACCAAAGAGCTTGAACAAGCAGTATCTATAGCTATGGCTGGGCCTTTCAGGTTCAGGAAATAAGCCATCCTGGCTGCAAAAATGGAACCCGCGTTGCCCGTCATCAGCTGGGATGAATACTGATTGAATCCCGATTGTTTTACCAGGTAAGCATATTCATTTCCCATTATCCCTACATAAGTACCACACTTCATCCCATCCAGCTTAGACCTGCTGTATCCCGCATCCTCCAGCGATTTCCAACATTCCTCTAGAAATATTCTTTGCTGAGGGTCCATCAGCTCTGCTTCTGAAGGAGATATATTAAAAAACAGCGGATCAAATTTATCCACATCGTCCAACTGCCCCAACCATTTGGCATATAAACTGCCGGTTGTTTCTCCTCCTTTTACATAGTACTCATCTACATTCCATCGGTCTTTCGAAATTTCACTTACACAATCCACTCCTTTGGAGATATTATCCCAGTATGCGGCTAAATCCTGAGCCATTGGATAACGCCCGCTCATACCGATAATAGCAATGCGGCTATCTCTCTCTTTTACAGGTGTCTGGTCGACAACAGCATCTGCCATTAACGGAGAAGATGGTATGATTGTTTCCACCGGCGCTTTATCGTGCCCGGCCAATGCAAGGGCAGCAGTGTGTACCGGCAACTGTGTAACCACATAGCCGGTCAGCGTTTTCAATGTAGGATAGTCATACAATTTTGTAGCATTCAGTTGTATGTTAAACCGTTCATTGATGTTTTTTATCAACTCAACACCAACAATAGAATCCAATCCCAATTCCTGGAACGCCTTACTTTCATCAAAGTCATCATCCAGGTATAATGTATTACGAAGTATTTCGCTTAGTTGTACTAATATTATCTGTTCTTCGGTATGTTTATCCGGTCGTGGAGCTACAGGCGGTACTCCCACATTTTCTACCACTGGGTTTATCAGGCTGATAGTATCTTTAGTAGCCGTCACCGTAACCTTCAGCCCCTCTTTTTCGGGATAAGCAACCAGTTGCGTTGTTATATAACCTGCCAGCGTTTTCAACGTAGGATAGTCATATAATTTTGTGGCATTCAGTTGTATACCGAATTGCTCATTGACATTTTTCATCAGCTCAACACCAACAATAGAATCCAATCCCAGCTCCTGGAATACTCTATTCTCATCAAAACCACCGTCTAAATACAAGGTATCACTTACTATCCCTTCTAATTTCTTCATTACGGATTGTACCGTCTCCTTATTCTCCGGTACTGGTAATGGAAGCGGCTGCGATATATTCTCCAACGGTTCCCTTGTGTCATATGCCATTTCGGGTTTTACTAATCTGATGGCGTCAGTAACACTCAACAAGCGAACCTTCTCCGGCTGCATCGTTTTATCTGATAGTAAATTAAAGCTGTCTGGGATGGCCGCCATTTCCGGTGACGATCCGGTAGTATTTATCAGTGTATTTTCTTTCATCTTTCCTTTTGAATGAAAGGGGATATTATCAAACCAATATCGCTGCCGGGCAAACGGGTAAGCAGGCAAACCGATTTTATCAGGGTGTTGATCAGGGTACAGCTGCATCCAATCAATACGTATCCCTTTTACCCATAAATGCAGCATAAATCCTGTATCTATATCCGCTCTGTCCCGCGCAGCAGCTATTTCCATGTCCCCTGCTGACAAGAGGTCTGCCGCCCCTGTTTTAGCGTTACCAGCTACTAAGCCAGTGGTAGTTCCTGCCAGGTAATCTGTTAACTTATTTAAAAGTTCAGCCTTGTCTTTCGCCAGAAATGCCAGCCGCTCCTCCATCGCCTCCCGGCCTACCTGCAACGTATAGGCAATATCGTACAGGTTTACAGGATGATTAACTTCAACATAATGTTTCAGGTTTGCGGCTTGTTGTCGTAACCGGGCAGTATCACGTGCAGACAGTACAATAATAGCGGGCGCAGTACTGGTATATGCATTCTTTTGCGGTACGCAATATTCTTCTATGATAACATGAGCATTGCTGCCGCCGGCGCCAAAACTGCTGATACCAGACAACCTGGGACGATTATCCGGTGTTGTCCAGGTTTCCAGTTGTTGCTGTACTTTAAAAGGCGTAGCAGTAAAATCGATATGAGGATTGAGGGTTGCTGCGTGTAAAGAAGGTACCAGCTGCTGATGCTTTAACTGCAATAGTACCTTGGTGAGCCCGGATATGCCGGCGGCCGATTCACAATGGCCAATATTTGATTTTACAGACCCTATACTGCAATATTGCTTCTTATCAGACGCAAACGCCTTTGTTAAACCTGCCATTTCTATAGGATCTCCTAAGCTGGTACCTGTACCATGTGCTTCTATATAACTAAAATCTGTTGCTGCTACACCCGCTTTTCTGATCGCTTCTTTTATGACTGCCGCTTGCGCCTTGGGGTTAGGTACCGTGTATCCGTTCGTTTTTCCGCCATGATTAACAGCAGTCCCTTTGATAACGCCATAAATACGGTCGCCGTCTGCTATTGCTTTGCTTAGTGATTTCAGTAATACTGCCCCAACGCCTTCTCCAGGTACATAACCATCTCCTCCTACGCCAAAACTCTCACACCTGCCTTTACCAGACACAAAACTTCCCTGGCTCAACATCACATACTTTCTGGGATGAACGCTGACGTTTACACCACCTGCTATGGCCAGGTCCGTTTCTCCGGTATGAATATCCTTACAGGCCAGATGTATAGCTGTTAATGAGGAAGAACACATCGTATCTACTGCCATGCTGGGCCCGTGGAAATTAAAAAAGTATGATACCCTGTTTGCAATGCCACTAGGATTACCCAATAAGGTGAGGGGATTGCCTTTCAATGTTTCTTCTGCCCCAAACAATTGATATTCTTCATACATTACACCTGCATATACACCCACCCGGCCGCCTAATTCAGCACTGTCATTGCGTGTTCCCTGTAATAACTCCCTGGTATATCCCGCATCTTCTATTGTCTCCCAAACGGTTTGTAAAAACAACCGCTCCTGAGGGTCCATCATGATAGCTTCTCTTGGAGAAATATTAAAGAACAACGGATCAAACTGATCTATATCGTCCATAAAACCACCCCATTTGCTGTAGCTCTTACTTTTATCGCCTCTGTCTTCGCTGTAAAAGTCAGTTATATCCCATCTGTCCGGAGGTATCTCCGTGATACTATCTTTACCCGCTTTTAAATTCTCCCAGAATTCATCGATATTTTTTGCACCGGGGTACCTGCCGCTTAACCCAATGATAGCAATATCCTCCGGTACGGCCGGCAACGTTACAGGTGGTTTAATCCCTGCGAATCTGTGGCGCTGCCGGTTGTGAATGATGCGTTCCGGATTGCCAGCTGCGTCAGCTATCGCAGGACCAATCAGCCTTTCAGGATTTGCGGTTAATTCACGGAGTCTGTTTCCATGTTCGTTTATAAAGTATCCGATTAATTCGCCCAGGGTCTGGTATTCAAAAAATAGAGTTCTGGGTAGTTTGTCAAATACTTCATCCAAACAATTGGTAAGTCTTGTAATCAGTACTGAATTAATACCATATTGCTCAAAAGGTGCATTTAACTCAAAGCGTTCTTCCGGTAATCTTAGTTCTTTTGATAATAATCTTCGTATATAGCTGGCCGATGCTGCCTGGAGCATTTCCTGTTCCCCGTCTTCCGGCACAGATGATGATAACATTGTTTTATCTTCTATCAGCTTTCCGGTAAAAAGTGTTGTTATCATGCTGCTCCTTCCATGAACAACTACACCCTGACCTACTACATTACTGAGTAATGCATTAAAAGCTTTAATGCCTTCTTCTGTCGGTAATGGCAACATACCCCATTTCTTTTGCAGGTATTTTTCGCCCTGCTCATCTATCCGCATACCACCCTCCTGCCATAGCGGCCAGCTGATGCTTAATGTCTTTCCTTGTCGTCTCCCTTTTGTCTGTTCTGTATGGCGGTAGTACGCATAATTATCCATCCATGCATTGGCTGCAGCATAGTCTGCCTGGCCTATATTTCCCATCACGCCTGCTACAGCAGAAAAGAAGACCATAAAATCCAACTTTTCCTCTCTGGTTGCTTCATCCAGGTTCTTAGTACCCGTTATTTTAGGTAACAAAACCGCTATCGCTTCTTCCGGTGTTTTATTGATGATGAAACTATCCCGGATTATACCTGCTGCGTGAATAATTCCATCCAGCTTTTGGTAGCGCGCTTTAATTGCTTTAATTAAAGCAGTTAAAGCGGTTTTATTGCTGATATCACATTCGTAGTATACCACATTGGATAACGCAGATAAAGCAGTTTGTTTCTCTCTTGTCAGGGTGCTTCTTCCTGTTAGTATTACCTGCGTATTGGACACACTACTAATGTATTTGGCAAAGATCTGCCCCAGTCCGCCGGCGCCACCAGTAATAAGGTATACGCCCCCTTCTTTAACAAGAGGATTATCCATTCCGTCAGCTACACCCGTAATAGCCGAAACGGCCTTTATTGTTCTTATTCCGTCCTCGTAACGTACTTCTGTATCACTGGTATATTGTTCTGCTTCCAGTATTGCCGTAAGGACGTTAAGTTCCTGTATATTCAGTCGCGGTACGCCTATTATCTTCCCCGTTACTTTAGGATTTTCCTGCGCAGCCGTTTTTAATAATCCCGATATAAAACCATAGTCTGCATAGTCTGCGTTACTGCAAAGTACTGTAATGTGTGTTGCCCTTTTTGTTACCAGTTTCTCCTTTACCTTCTCCAACGCACTTATAAAGCAACTCGTCGCAGTATCTTCCGACAGTATTGCTACTTCCAGCTCTAATGCTTCTTTTAGTTTATCGGCCAGATCTGATGTTCCACCTCCCAGCAGAATCAGATGTTCAGCATCTTGTCTTGTTGGTACAGGCTGTGGTGCCGGCTGCCAGGCACTGCTGTATAAGAAAGTGGCAGCTTTCTCTTCCGGTTGGTTTCTTGTTGAAAATTTATCCAGTGGCAGCATTACCAGTTCTGTAAAACGGATCAATACCTCTCCGTCGGCATTCAGGAGATCAATATCGTAATAGGTAACTTTGCTGCCGGTATCGTGTTGTCTACTTTTCCTTACATACCCCCAGACAGTTGGCGGTAGCTCCTGGTAAATATTAACCTCATGTACGCTGAACGGCAATAAAAGATCGGGACGCCCTTTTGTAAAGCTCAACCCTATACAGGTTTGCAGAGCGCTGTCTAATACACCCGGACTAAGCACATAATCAGCTTCAGATGGTAGCGTAATTTTTGACAGTGCTTCACTTTCGCTGTAGTAAAGTTCTTCAATGCCACGGAAACTCACACCGTAGTTGATCCCCATTTCTCTGAATACTGCATAACACGCTTCTCCTTCCTTGCGGTGTGTTAATCGCTTCCGGATAGCCACCAGGTCCTGCTTCCCAATAGCAGGCTGTATTTTGGTGGTAAGCTTTCCTTCGCTATGTATCTGTATTGTTGTTTCATTTTGGGTATAAATTTCATATCCCACTTCTTCTCCCGCCGGATAAATGCTGATATGCACTTTCTGAGGAACATCATTTACATAAACCGGTTGCTGCCAGGTAACATTTTTAAAGGTGGTAACCGGTTGCCGCGTGCTGCGATTTCCCGCTGCGTTGGCCAGCTCAAGATAGGCCACACCTGGAAATACCTTTTCACCGCGCACTACATGATCTGCTAAAAATGTTTCTGTTCCGGTGTAAATGCTTATGAACTTTTGTTCGTACAGGTCAGATTCGTTGCTATGTAATAATGGATGCAATTTATTGTTGCTACGGGACACCATCGGTCCTTCTTCCTCCATCACCCAATAACGCTCTCTTGCAAATGGGTAAGTAGGCAAACTTATCTTGGCAGGTTTTTGATGATCATATAATAAAGACCAGTCAATATCCCCCCCTTTCACCCATAACTGGGCGATAGAGGCCAATTCTTTATTTGCTATTGCATAACTGATATATGCATGTCCTGCACCTCCTTTGAGCAACAGCTCCAACTTATCCTTTTTGGTACTACCGGTAAATACTGTGTTGGCAAATGATTCGGGAGTTATACCGACCAGATATCCATTGAGCAAGACCTCCAGTCTCTCTTTATTTTCCGCTATCAATGCCAGGCGCTCCTCCATCTGTTCCCGGCCTGTTTGAAGGGTATAGGCAATATCATACAAGTTTGTCTCTTTATCAGTTTCCAGGTAGCGTTTCAGGTTTACCGCCAGCTCCTTCAACCGATGTTCATTTCGGGCCGATAATGTGATAATGACTGGTGCGGTACCGGTGTAGTCAACTCTCTCAGGCGGCTGATACTCTTCAATAATGACATGTGCATTTGAACCACCAAATCCAAAGCTGCTGATACCGGCTATTCTTGGCAGGTTGTTGACCGGTAACCACTCCTCTGTTTCTCTTTGCAGGCGGAAGGGGCTACCCTCCAACTTAAGATATGCATTCGGTGTTTGCAGATGCGGATTACCAGGCAGTGTACGATGTTGTAGAGAAAGTAATACTTTCATTACCCCAGCAATACCGGCAGCTGCCTCCAGGTGGCCTATATTTGTCTTCACACTTCCTAAACCGCAGTAAGGAATTTCTGGCTGCGGAATATCCCATTCTTTGTATAATTCTTTAAACGCCAGTTTCAGCCCCTCCGTTTCTATCGGATCTCCCAACGGCGTACCTGTACCATGCGTTTCTATATAACTTACCGCCCTGGGATCAATATTTGCAGAACGGTATGCACTTAGCAGCAGATCTTTTTGTGCCGCAGGATTGGGAGAGGTTAGAGTGTTGGCTTTACCGCCATGATTCTCCGCAGTACCACGGATTACACCGTAAATATGATCACCATCCGCTTCTGCCTTACTTAATGATTTTAATATTACGATCCCAACCCCCTCACCTCTTACATAGCCATTGGCTGCCTGGTCAAAAGTTCTGCATCTGCCGTCTTCACTTAACATACCCGCCTGACTGAGTGGCAATAATGTCTCAGGAATAAGATCAAGACTAACACCTCCTGCTATTACTATATCGCAGGCGCCGTTACGGATATGCTCTACTGCTCTGTGGATCGCCACCAGCGAGCTGGAACAGGCTGTATCTACCGGCTCACTCGGACCATGCAAATTGAACTGGTAGGATATCCTGTTGGTAAGTATGGAATGAGAAATCCCAGTTGCTGATTGGGCTTCCTGTATTGCATTTCCTCGCTGGATAAGTGCGGCATAATCATTAAAGTAAGCCCCGATAAAAACACCTGTATTGGAGCCAGACAACTCTTTCACATTAATACCTGCATCTTCCAGTGCATGATACACTGTCTCCAGTGTTATCCGCTGCTGTGGGTCCATCAGCTCTGCCTCTTTGGGGGAAATATTAAAAAACAGCGGATCAAATTTATCTGCACCGGCGATAAAACCACCCCATTTCGCGCGGGTTTTATTTTTTTCTTTTCTCGGATCACCATCATACTTTTTCCAATCCCATCTTTCCGCAGGTATTTCAACAATGAGATCTTTATTATCCCGGAGATTATTCCAGAAAGCAGCTAAATCAGGAGATTCCGGGAAACGTCCGCTCATACCGATAATAGCCACAGGTCCGCCAATGTGACTAGGTATTGGCCCACTCGGAGGTATTGTTTTCCCCGTAGCTGTAAGCGGATGGGTAATAGTCTCGGCTGGTATTCTTGCAATTTGCTCTGCCCGGCGTATAACAGGATGTTTTTTCACAAGGTTATCAACATACTCTTCTATCAGAAATGTTGTTAATCCTTCCACCGTTGAATAATTATAAAACAAAGTGGGTTTTAAATCCAGGTCGTAATAGTTATTGAGTTCATTACAAAACCTGGTCAGTGAAATAGAATCAAAGCCATAATCTCCTAATCTTTCGTCTGTTGCTAAGTCAGTAACGCGTAGCTTGAGGAGGTCCGCAGCTATTTCCAGTATTTTCTTCGTTACTGATACCTGTAAATCTGCTGAGTGAATGCCGGAAGACGATGTTATATGATCCCGAACCGGTCGAGAAAATAATTTCTCAGCGATGTTATCTCTATCTCCAAAAATAACCATTCCCTGGTTGCCTGGATTTGTCAGCAGTACCTCAAAAGCACGGATACCCGCTGCAGTGGGCAATGACAACATTCCCCATTTTCTTTCAAGATAAGCTTCACTTTCCGCGGCAATCTGCATACCGCCCGCTTTCCATAAAGGCCAGTTAATACTTCGTGTGCTACCTTTCCTGTTCCCTTTTACCTGTTCTGCATTGCGAAAGTGTGCATAGTTATCCAACCATGCATTGGCCGACGCATAATCAGCCTGGCCCGCATTGCCAAACACACCGGCAACAGAAGAGAAAAACACCATAAAATCAAGCGCTTCTTCTTTTGTTGCCTCATCAAGGTTTTTAGCTCCCGCTATTTTGGGCAACAGTACCGCCGTCGCTTCTTCCGCAGTCTTGTTAACGATAAAGCTATCACGGATCACACCGGCGCTATGTATAATACCATCAATCCTGGTATAGCGCGTTTTGATGGTTGCTATCAAATCTGTTACTTCCGTAGCGCTGCTCACATTACATCGATAGTAAACCGCATTGGGAAATGCTGACAATAAAACCTGCTTCTCCACTGTCAACGCGCTACTGCCCGTAAGTATCAGCTGCGTATTGGGAGTTTCGCTGATATAACCGGCAAAGATCTGCCCTAATCCGCCGGTACCACCGGTTATCAGGTACACGCCCCCTTCTTTAACAGGCAGATCTGCCTTTGTGTCTGCCCCACAGGTGATGGGCCGGGTTACTTTTATCATTCTTTTTCCCGCCTGATAGCTGACTTCTGCATCCCCGTTGTATTTTTCTTTTTTCAGTATGCCGGCGAGCATAGCTACCTCAGATACTCCGATACTTTCAACACCTATTATTTTCCCGGTTACTTTAGGATTTTCCTGCGTGGCTGTTTTTAATAATCCGGATACAAAACCATAAGCCAGGTACTCTTTATTACTACAAACAACACTGATGTGAATAGCTGTTTTTGTTGTTAACTGTGCCTTTACTTTTTCCAGTGTATGTATAAAATAAGTGATTTCATCTGCTATAGGCAACAATACCACTTCCTGCTCCAACATCGCCTGCAACTTGTCTGCCACCACCGCTGAGCATCCCGCCAGTAATATCAGCTGTGATATAGCAATATCATGTTTCTCTGTCAGTTCGGGCAACGACTCCTCCCAGTCAGTGCTATATAAATGAGTAGCGAACGCCGTTGCCGACGCGGGCTCCCCTGCAGTGGATATACGCTCAGCCGGTACCCAATAACGGTTCCGGGCAAATGGATAAGTAGGTAAACTGATTTTCTCCGGCTTATGCCCATCATAAAGCAAATTCCAGTCAATACCTACCCCACTTACCCATAACTGCGCAATAGCCCCATTTTCCCTATCCCTCAACGCACTTTCTATATAGGCCTTTCCGGCATTACCCTCCAGTAAAAATCCCGGTTTGCTCTTTTTAGTATTACCCGTAAATATATTATCCATCTCTCCTGCTTCATAACCGCTCAGTTTATCCAACAGCGTTTCCTGATCACTTACAATCAATGCCAGTCGTTCTTCCATCGCTTCGCGCCCTACCTGAAGTGTATAGGCAACATCATACAAATTTACATCGGCATGCGTCTCCAGGAAGTGTTTCAGGTTTATGACCTGTTCATTCAGGCGGGTGAGATTACGGGCAGACAATACAATGATGACTGGCATAGCACTGGTATATGCTGTTTTATTTGCACGATATTCCCCGATGACGATATGCGCATTACTGCCGCCTGCGCCAAAACCGCTGATACCGGCCAATCTTAACCGGTCGTCAGCCGTAGTCCATTCTTCCAGCATCCGCTGCACTTTGAACGGCGTGCTTGCAAAGTCTATATTCGGGTTAAGAGTAGCCGCGTGCAATGAAGGTACCAGTTGCTGATGTTTTAATTGCAGTAATACCTTTGTAATACCCGAAATGCCAGCTGCCGATTCGCAATGGCCAATATTGGATTTCACCGAACCAATACTGCAATACTGCCCGCCATTGTCGACTGAAAATGCTTTTGTTAAACCAGCTATTTCTATCGGGTCCCCCAAACTGGTGCCAGTACCATGTGCTTCTATATAACTGAAATCTGCCGCCTTTACGCCAGCTTTTCGGATCGCTTCCTTTATGACTGCTGTCTGCGCTTTAGGATTAGGCACTGTATATCCGTTGGCTCTCCCGCCGTGATTAACAGCCGATCCTTTAATAACCCCGTAAATACGGTCACCATCCGCTACCGCCTGGCTCAATGGTTTCAGTAATATAGCCCCAACTCCTTCTCCCGGCACATATCCGTCACCTCCTTCCCCAAAACTCTCGCATCTGCCTTTAGCGGACACAAAACCGTTTTCACTTAATGCAAGGTATTTACCAGGATGAATACTTACATTTACGCCACCGGCTATGGCCAGATCACAGCTACCATTCTGAATGCTTTCACAGGCCAGATGTATCGCTGTCAAAGAAGAAGAGCACATTGTATCCACAGCCATACTTGGACCATGGAAATTGAAGAAATAAGATACTCTGTTGGCAATACTGCCAGGATTACCCCACAATGATACAGGGTTACCTCTCAATGTTTCAGCTACGCCAAACAGTTGATATTCTTCGTACATTACCCCTACATATACACCTACCCTGCCACCTAATTCAATTTTGCTACTGCGCACTCCCTGCAATGCCTCCCTCGTATAGCCCGCATCTTCTATGGTTTCCCACACAGTTTGCAAAAACAACCGTTCCTGGGGGTCTATCAATTCCGCTTCTCGTGGAGAAATATTGAAAAATAACGGATCAAATTGATCAACCCCGTCAATAAACCCGCCCCATTTACTGTAGCTACTGCCAATCTTTCCTTTTTCTTCGCTATAAAAGTTATTGATATCCCATCTTTCCCGGGGAATTTCTGTAATACTATCCTTCCCCGCTTTCAGGTTTTCCCAAAACTCATTGATATTCTTTGCCCCAGGGTATCTGCCACTTATCCCGATAATCGCAATCTCTTCTGTTGTCATTCCAGACAAAGCAATCGCATTACCTTTTGTTTTCTTGTCGACAACAGGCTGTTGCCCGTTATCCGGTGACAGTATAAAGTTGTTGGTTACGGCTCGGGGCACGCTTGTTTCCTGGGAATAACCTGTTATCACCGCTAACTTATTATAGTGTTCCGCAATAAAATATCCCGTTAATTCATCCAGGGTTTGGTATTCAAAAAACAGTGTCCTTGGCAGCCTGCCAAACACGTCTTCTAGGCAGCTATTCAGCTTGGTAATCAATATTGAATCAATGCCATATTTAGCAAAGGGAATATCTGCTTCAAATCTATGTGCCGATATTTTTAATTCCTTCGCAAGTAATTTTCGTATATAGTCGGTCGCTATCGTCCTCCATCTTTCTGTTTCAGCATTGTCGGGAATAAATGACGGCGGAGTATTCTTCTCTTCTTTGTGGGCTTGCGTAAAGTGTGTAACTATCTCATGAGCTTTCCCATAAACTACCACACCCTGACCAACTTTACTGCTGAGCAGTGTTTCAAACGCCTGGATACCTGCTGCAACAGGCAATGGCTGCATTCCCCATTCCTTTTCCAGATATGCCTCACTCGCCGCATCTATTCGCATGCCACCCACTTTCCATAATGGCCAGTTGATGCTTAACGTCTGGCCTTTTCTTCTCCCCTTTAACCGCTCTTCATTACGGTAGTGCGCGTAGTTGTCCAGCCATGCATTCGCGGATGCATAGTCAGACTGACCTACATTCCCCAATACGCCCGCTACTGACGAAAAGAACACCATAAAATCTAGCGCGTCCCCTTTCGTCGCCTCATCCAGGTTCCTTGCTCCCGCCATTTTCGGCAACATCACCGCCAGCGCTTCTTCACGGGTCTTGTTCAGGATAAAGCTGTCGCGGATAACACCCGCACTATGGATAATGCCATCCAGCTTAGTATAACGCGTTCTAATCCTTGCAATCAGGGCCGTTACTTCTTCTGCTTTACTTACATCACATGGATAATAAACCGCATTCGGAAACGCTGATAATGCAGCCTGCTTTTCCGCCGTCAATTCTCCCCGCCCAGTGAGAATCAGTTGTGTGTTGGCTGTTTGACTGATATAACCGGCAAAAACCTGACCTAGCCCGCCAGCACCCCCGGTTAACAGATAAACACCGCCCTCTTTGATAACAATATTGTCCGGCATACTTTCGGTGGCAGCGATCGTATGCAATTGTTTTACGCATCTCTTTCCACCCAGATAACGGACTTCCGTATCACCGGTATATTGCTCCGCTTCCAGTATACCCGATAGCATTTCCAAATCATGCACACTTAAACTATCTACCACTACTACCTTTCCCGTCACTTTAGGATTCTCTTGTGTCGCAGATTTCAGTAAACCCGATATAAAACCATAATCCAGGTAATCTCCATGACTGCAAACAACTGTGATATGTGTCGCTTCTTTCTCTCTCAGTTTCTCTTTTACTTTCTCCAGCACTTTGACAAAATAATCAACGGGGGCACTTTCAGGTACCGACAACACTTCCTGCGCCAGCTTTTCTTTCAGCTTATCAGCAAGATCGGCAGAGCCTCCCGCCAGCAATAGGAGTTGGGTCG
>NZ_DATLKJ010000114.1:0-1728 GCF_035538455.1 Chitinophaga sp. | reverse complement strand
AAAGCATGTCGCGCCTGAGTCCTTTACAGGAAGGTATGTTATTCCATAGTCTTTATGATGAACAGGTCGGCGCCTATATTGAACAGTTCACAGCGCTGATGTCTGGATTGGTTCCGGAGATTTTTATCAGGAGCTGGGAGTATCTGGTACAGCGCTATACCATTCTACGCAGCGGCTTCTATTATGATGTGTTTAAGGTGCCGGTACAATGTGTGTACCGCGATGTGGAGATACCAGTGATCATACAGGACTACAGCCACTTATCGCAAGCGCAGCAACAGTGGGCTATAGCGGCCTATGAGCAGGCTGACCGCCAGCAATCCATTGACCTTACTGCCGCTCCGCTGATGCGGATTACCCTGCTGCGTACAGATAATGACCATTACCGGCTCTTCTGGACCTATCATCACATACTGATGGATGGATGGTCGCTGGCGGTATTGCTGGCGGGGCTGTTGGAGGTATACGAGCAGCTGGCAACAGGCCAATCGTTACCAGCGATAAGCGTGGACCGTTATGAAGACTATATCCGTTATATTGAACGTAAAGACAGGGATGCCGCCGCCGCTTACTGGCGCAAATACCTGGGTAGCCTGGAGGGGGCTGTGATGTTGCCTTTCATCAACACGACGGAAGAGCGCAACAAAGGTATTGGTATTTACAAACAGGAACATCTTCATATCGATATTACGGCTACATTGGAGATTACCCGTTTTGCACAACGTAACCACATTACATTGAACACCCTAATGCAAGGCGTGTGGGCGTACTTGTTATACCGCTATACCGGCCACAAAGATATTGTATACGGTGTGACTGTTTCAGGCAGACCTGATGATATTCCCGGCGTGGAGCAAAGGGTAGGTCCGTATATCAATACGCTGCCGATATATGCCAATGCAGGTTCAGACCTGAATGTGTCTGCATGGCTACGGGCTATACAGGCAGACCAGGTTAACAGCCGCGAATACCAGTATACACGGCTGAACGATATTAGCAGATGGAAGAATATTACCGGTGAATTGTTCGACAGTATACTGGTGTTTGAAAATTATCCGGTGAATAAAGTACTGTATGCGAAACAATGGAAGTTACAGGCTGAAGGCGTGAGTATGCACGAACATGTCAACTACCCGTTGAGCCTTGTGGTTGGTATCCGTGAAGACATTAATATCCATTTCAGCTATAACAGCAGCCTGCTTGATACTTGCTATGTAACTGCTATAGCAGGTCATTTTAGAACGGCCCTGCTTCAAATGACGACCAATGAAAACGGCAGGCTGGATGATATTGAGCTGCTGACAGCTGAAGAGTATAGCTATCTTGTCAAAGCAAATAACGAAAATTCCTTCGTTTATCCTACAGATAAAACATTAACAGATCTGTTTGAGGACCAGGTCCGTCAGACGCCTTCATTGACGGCCATTCTTCATAACAACAATTGTCTCACTTACCAGGAGGTGGAAGAGCGCTCCAACCGGCTGGCACAATACCTTGTGAGCAAAGGTGTTGAGCGTGATATGCTGATTCCGTTGTTTATAGAGCGTAGCCCTGAAATGATCATTGCGATGCTGGGAGTGCTGAAATCCGGGGCAGCGTATGTGCCTGTACATCCTGACTATCCGTCAGACCGGATTGCCTATATCCTATCAGATATATCCGCAACATTAGTGCTGAGCAGTGTTGCCAGCGCCGGACTGTTGCAAACAGATCTTCCGGTAATACAAC
>NZ_DATLKJ010000113.1:0-80552 GCF_035538455.1 Chitinophaga sp. | reverse complement strand
TTTTTTTCGTTTCCTAACCAGCATTACCTGGTCCAGGTTCATTGGGTGTGATCTCAGCCTGATAGTAAGGCACCCCATGCGGAATATTATGATTGTTATTCCTGGCACAAAGGTATATCTGCGGGGAATAAAAATCACAATTTATTTTCCGGAGGTAGATTTTTTGTTTAAATTCCATGAATACTTCTCTCAATCATCTTTTATAAATTTTTAACCTTTTAAAATTTTATTTCAGATGATCAAACTCCAGTTAATCGGGCATCTTGGCCGGGATGTGGTAAAGAAGGAAGTGAACGGTGTAGTGGTATTCAACTTCCCGGTGGCCGTGAATGAGCGCTTCAAGAATGCGCTGGGTGTATTGCAGGAACGTACTACGTGGGTAGACTGCGCTTTGTGGGACCGGGAAAACCTGGCTCCTTATCTGAATCAGGGCGTGATGGTGTATGTGGAAGGTTCTCCGAGAGTGGAGGCCTATGTGAGCCACAACACGGGTGCGTTGGCAGGGGCATTGAGGTTGCGTGTATCGCATGTGCAGTTACTCAGCCGCAGAGATGAAGAAAAGCGCAGGGCAACCGCTACCGATGTGCCTTCTGTTCCGGAAGCTGAGCCTGTTCAGGAACAGCCCGCTGATGATCTTCCCTTCTGATAGTATTTCTGCGCTTTCCAGTGTGAAAGCCAGCCTTTGGGTTGGCTTTTTTTATTTTTTTTGAAAAAAGTTTGGCTGAGATTTTTAATAGCCCTATCTTTGCACCCTCATTGCGAGGTAGAGCAGAGGTAGCTCGTCGGGCTCATAACCCGAAGGTCAGTGGTTCGAATCCGCTCCTCGCTACAAAAGGAAACAAAGAAGGAGCCGAAGTAATTCGGCTTTTTTTATTTCCGTAAGTTTGAATGGTAAAAGGAAATACAGGGGGTTTGTAATGAGCAATATGCACAAAGCAGGTTTTGTAAATATTTTCGGTAAGCCCAATGCGGGGAAAAGTACGCTGCTGAACGCTATTATCGGCGAGAAGCTGGCTATTATTTCTCCCAAAGTGCAGACGACAAGGCATCGTATCACTGGCGTACTCACGGAGCCGGGATACCAGATCGTGTTTTCTGACACGCCCGGTATTATCGATCCAAAATATAAGCTACACGAGAAAATGATGAGTGTGGTGAAGTCCGCGCTGGAAGATGCAGATGTGGCTTTACTGATTATGGACGCCAAAGACTCGCTGCAGGAAAACCTGGAACTCTTTGACTCCCTGAAGCTGAAAGTGCCCTGCATTCTCATCCTTAATAAAATGGACAATGTGGAGGCTGCGGACATGGCTGAGCTGTTGGAAAAAGCGAAGGCATGGGGCAAAGCCAAAGCGGTGGTGCCTATTTCAGCAAGACAGCAGAAAGGCATCAAAGACCTGCTTGCCGCTATTGTGGCCATGCTGCCGGAAGCAAATCCTTTCTACCCCGATGACACACTAACGGATAAGTCTACACGCTTTTTTGTAGCAGAGATGATCCGTGAAAAGATCTTCCAGTTGTTTGAAGAAGAGATTCCTTATCATACTACAGTAATCGTTACACAGTATCAGGAGAAGGAGACGCTGACTAAGATAACAGCAGAGATTATTGTAACACGCGAAAGCCAGAAGGCGATTATTCTGGGTGAACGCGGCAAATCGATCCGTGAGCTGGGGACACAGGCCCGCCAGGAAATAGAGAAATTCATTGAGCGCAAAGTGTTCCTGGAATTGTTTGTAAAGGTACGTGGTAAGTGGCGCGACAATGATCTCTTTCTTAAAGAATACGGATATTAATCAGGTAATACGAAACAGAAATAAACATGGCTGGATTTACAGTTGCTATAGTGGGCCGCCCGAACGTGGGTAAATCAACGTTGTTCAATCGTTTATTGGAACAGCGCAAGGCTATCGTGGATGATGTGAGCGGCGTAACGCGCGACCGCCAGTACGGCATTGCCGACTGGAATGGCAAGACCTTCAACGTAATTGATACCGGTGGATTTGTGACCGGCAGCGATGATGTGTTTGAACGCGAGATCCGCA
This sequence comes from Chitinophaga sp., assembly GCF_035538455.1. GTDB lineage: Bacteria > Bacteroidota > Bacteroidia > Chitinophagales > Chitinophagaceae > Chitinophaga. Next base: position 78,507 of record NZ_DATLKJ010000113.1, on the reverse strand, counting down.
AACAGGCGAAGATAGCGATCGATGAAGCCAACGTGGTGATTTTTATGTGCGATGTTTCCACAGGCATTACAGACCTGGATGAAGATGTAGCGGATATATTGCGCCGCACTTCCAAGCCGGTGTACCTTGTGGTGAACAAAGTAGATAACCAGCAACGCCAGCTCGATGCCACTGAATTCTACAGCCTGGGCTTCGAAAAAACATATTTCCTTTCTTCCATGTCCGGCAGTGGTACCGGTGAATTGCTTGATGATGTGGTGATGCATATGACGGACGAAATGGAAGGCGCTTCTGAAACGCCTGATATTCCAAGAATCGCGATCATAGGCCAGCCTAACGTGGGTAAGTCATCCCTGCTCAATGCGCTGGTAGGTACAGAAAGAAATATTGTGTCTGACATTGCGGGTACCACCCGTGATACCATTCACACCAGGTATAATATGTTCCAGAAGGACTTCATGCTTATAGATACCGCTGGTATCAGGCGTAAGCAGAAGGTTACCGAAGATCTGGAGTTTTACTCTGTGATCCGCGCTATCAAAGCGGTGGATGAAGCGGATGTAGTGATGTTGTTGCTGGATGCTGAAAAGGGCATTACCGCACAGGATCTGAGTATCTTCAGCCTCGCGGCCCGTAAAGGGAAAGGCGTGGTGATACTTGTAAACAAATGGGACGTCGTGGAGAAAGCTACCAACACAGCGAGGGACTATGAAAAGGCACTGAAGGAGCGTCTTGCTCCATTTGCGGATGTGCCCATCATCTTTACCTCTGTGACGGAGAAGCAGCGTATTTTCAAAGCGATAGAAGTGGCGCTGGAAGTGTATGAGAACCGCCAGCGCAGAATACAGACCTCAACGCTGAACGATATCATGCTGAAAGCGATTGAGTCATACCATCCGCCGGTAGTGAGAGGTATTCCTATCCGCATTAAGTATGTAACGCAGCTGCCTACGCATACACCTGCTTTTGCATTCTTCTGCAACCTGCCTGATGATGTGAAGCAACCTTACCGTAACTACCTGGAAAATCAGCTCCGCAGCCACTTTAACTTTAGCGGCGTACCGGTTAAGATTTTCTTCAGAAAGAAATAGTAATATAATCTTCATGCAGTATAAAGCACAACTTGAATTACTGCGACAGCAAATCCCCGTTGGTATTAAGCATGGGTTGGCCCTGCTCAATAAGACCAACGGGGATTTTGATAAAGCGCGTGAGCTGTTTGAAGAAGAGATGATCCTGCTCATAATGGACAAAATGCAGGCTCCGCGTAACGAAGCGAAGGATGTCCTGCTTGCCTGCCACTACGATATTGCCCGCACCATCGCCGCTATTGAAGAAAGGCGTTATACCCTCCCTGAACGTATTCTCCGCAAAACAAAGGACAAAGAAGAGGCCCTGGGCCTGATAGCCGTTAATCTCGAAGCGCTTTTGCGGCCTGAAAGAGATTACTGGTTGCTGCTGGACAGGCTTACTGGGTTGCATCCTGCGCAATACTGCCTGCTGGCTGTGCAGGAGTGGCTGAACTATGAAGACTGGGAAGGGCTGGATAGCGCTGTTTACTTCCATACGGGCATCGTGGCGGCGCTTATTGGTCATGAGCTGCAGCTGCCAGAGGTGGCACATGTGATTATAGCCGCAAAGGAACGTATGGAGGCATTGCTGCCTGTTTTCCAGAAGACCGGGGATCATAGTGTGATTGGTGGAGATACGGTGCTGGCGGGTTTAAGAGCGGATTTTAGAGAGGGCAGGGAGCTTATTATCGACCGTCTTTACGCGTATGTGGTGAGTCAAATCCGGCATTTTTCCTGAATAGCGTTGTTTTTTATTAAAAAAACCGGGAAATCTATTTATAAATAAAAATTATTTTAATACCTTTGCGCCGGTTTTAAAAAATAAAACACAAACAAAGATGAAAAAAGTATTTGTATTCGCAATCGCAGCTGGTATGTTCTTCGTAGCTTGTAACGGTGGTAGCACTCCTGCTGCTGATTCTACTGCTACAACTGTAGACACTATGAACGCTGCTCCTGCTGCTCCTGCTGCACCAGTTGATTCAGCTGCTCACGTTGATACTGCTGCTGTTGCTGCTCCTGTTGCTGATTCAGCTGCTCAGGCTCCTGCTGCTAAGTAAGAATTATTAGTTTAATAATATCTTTCTTGCAAGAAATTGAGACGCCTGTCACTTATGTGGCAGGCGTTTTCAATTTTATATCTTTTGTTGTAGTGTCGTTACTGTTATTCCCCGAGGATGCTGGCGAGGTTCATTAGTTCGTCCTGTTTGTAGGCGTCTTTGTCGTCGCGGAAGCATTTAGAGAGTTCTTCCAGGAGGAATTGTATGATTCTTTTGCTGGATTGTGGTTTGAAGTAGGAAGGAACAGGTGGTACAGACACTCTTTTGAGATAGGTGTCTACATCCTGTTGTGTGTATATCTGTCCCTGTATAGGATCGATGAAGAACAGGATGCGCTGGTCTTCCGGTTCTACGGGCTCAGAGAAATCGATGAAGGTATCAAAATAGGCGAGGATAAACTGCCTGGGGATGTTTACGGCATATACTGGCAGGTCCAGCATGGCGCACAGGCTTTGATAGATGATACCGTTGGTAACGGGATTTCCTTTTTTGGATTCTATTACCTGATTGATGAAGAACTGGTTTTTACGCTGGTAGGATACTTCTTCACCTTTTAGTCCGAAGTAGTTATAGATCATGCTGTTGAGGACATTGATCTGTTCGAGCGGGGTGAGGTAGTTATTGAGCTCCAGCCATATATTGCGTTTGATACGTTCTATTTCGGTCATTACCTGGCTGGCCATCAGGTCGGGGAACTGGTATCTGGCAGCAAGGATAGCACCCTGCAGCAGGTCCTGTACATCTGATCGGCTCCACAGGCGCAATGCGGCCTGGAGATCCTGATAGTGCACTCTGTGGATCAGCAGTTCAATCCGCTCCTGTATAGACTCATCCACTGTATTCTCCCACAAGTTTTCCAGGTTGGGGATAATATCCTTTCCGTATAGCAATATTTTATTGGCAACGGTATCGAATACTTCCTGATCCGGGTCATCCAACAGGTGGAACAAAGCGTTTATTTCCTTGTTTTCGTGCATATCATTTATTGAAGCAGGCCATCACAGATCACTGCACGTCCTTATTCAGCTTTTTTCTTCCTGGCAGCGGCTTTCTTTTTCGGAGGGTTTGCCTTGGCCTCTTCGATAATGGCTTTGGCTTCTTCTACGGTAAGATCTGCAGCGCTGTCTATCTTCTCTTTTGGTATTTTATAGTTCTTGAGTCCTTGTTTTATATATGGACCGTATGGACCTTTCAGTACCTGTATTTTTTCTTTTTCAAAAACCTTGATGGTGCGTTCGTCTTTGGCGGTGCGTTTTTCTACGATCAGCGGCGCTATTTCGTCCAGCTCGACGGTGTAGGGGTCCATTTCCTTTTTGAGGGAATAGAATTTTTTGTCGTGCTGTGCGTATGGGCCGAACCTGCCGATGTTGATTACTACGTCTGAATCTTCGAACTGGCCGATGGTGCGGGGCAGTTTAAAGAGTTCCATGGCTTCATCAAGGGAGATGGTTTCGATGCTCTGTGTTGCTTTCAGTTTGGCGAAGCGGGGCTTTTCCTCATCTTCTACGCTGCCGATCTGGATCATTGGGCCGTAGCGTCCCATGCGGGCCACAATGGGCTTGCCGGTGGCGGCGTCTGTGCCCAGGGGGCGTTCACCTTTCACACGTTCGGCATTTTCCAGGGTGTTCTCTACGTCTTTATGGAAAGGGCTATAGAACTCCTTGAGCATTTTATTCCATACTTTTTTACCGCTGGCGATCTCGTCAAATTCTCCTTCTATTTTGGCGGTAAAGCCGTAATCCATTACAGAGTTGAAGTACTGGTTGAGGAAGTCGGTTACTATCATGCCCAGGTCGGTGGGGAATAGTTTGGATTTCTCGGCACCAGTATTTTCGGCTTCTGTCTGTTTGCTGATTTTATCGTTTTTCAGCAACAGGATGCGGTAATCTCTTTTTATGCCTTCCTTGTCGCGCTTTTCTACGTAGTTGCGTTTCTGGATGGTGGTGATAGTGGGCGCATAAGTAGAAGGGCGGCCGATGCCCAGTTCTTCCAGTTTTTTCACCAGGCTGGCTTCAGTGTAGCGTGGTGCGGGGCGGGAGAACCTTTCGGTGGCCTTCATTTCACGGAGGTCGAGGGATTGTTTGACGCTTAGCGGAGGCAGTGAGCCTTCCTGTGTTTCGTCTTCATTAACATCCTCATCGTCCTGGCCCTCCAAATATACTTTAAGGAAACCGTCAAATTTCAGCACTTCTCCGCTGGCGGTCAGTTCTTCCGGGTTGGTGGAGATGCCTATTTTGGCGATGGTTTTTTCCAGTTCAGCGTCTGACATCTGGCTGGCGATGGTACGTTTCCAGATAAGTTCGTACAGTCTGCGGGTATCGCTGTCGTCTACGGTGGCATTTTCCATGTAGGTAGGACGGATAGCTTCGTGCGCTTCCTGTGCTGACTCGTTTTTATTTTTGAACTTGCGATGCTGATGATAGCGGTCGCCATAGCTCTTTTTGATTGCTTTTTCGATTTCTGCTACTGCGGTATCCGATAGGTTTACGGAGTCGGTACGCATGTAGGTGATATTACCGCTTTCGTACAGTTTCTGCGCCAGCAGCATGGTTTTGGAAACGCTGTAGCCGAGTTTACGGCTGGCTTCCTGCTGTAGCGTGGAGGTGGTGAAAGGGGCTGCGGGCGATTTCTTTCCGGGCTTTACCTGTATGTCTTTAACTGTGTAAGCGGCGCCAACGCATTGCTGGAGGAACTTTTCAGCGTCTTCAGCGGTTTTGAATTTATTAGGTCCTTCTGCTTTGAAGGAGATGCTTTTACCATTTATGTCTTTACCGGTGAACCAGGCTTCCACTTTGAAAGTGCTCACGGCGGTAAAGGTGTTGATTTCTCTTTCTCTTTCTACGATGAGCCTTACTGCTACGGATTGTACACGGCCGGCAGAGAGCGAGTTACGCATGCTCATTTTGCGCCACAGTACGGGCGACAGTTCAAAGCCTACGATTCTGTCGAGGATACGGCGTGCCTGTTGTGCGTTTACGCGGTCCATATCCAGTTTGCGGGGATGTTGTACAGCGTTTTCTATGGCAGGTTTGGTAATCTCGTGAAATACAATCCTTTTGGTACTTTTGGGATCGAGGCCCAAAACTTCGCACAAATGCCATGAAATAGCCTCTCCTTCACGGTCCTCATCCGTTGCGAGCCATACTTCCTCAGTATCTTTTGCCAGCTTCTTCAGGTCCTTGACAATCTTTTCTTTATCTTCCGGTATTACATATTTAGGCTTGAAGTTATTTTCAATGTCTATCCCCATATCGTCCTTTTCCAGGTCACGGATGTGGCCGAAGCAGGACTTCACCTCGAAGTCCGTACCCAGAATTTTTTCAATGGTCTTGGCTTTTGCCGGGGACTCAACTATAACTAAATTTTTTGCCATGTACGCTTCTTTAATGCTGCTAAATACGCAAAATTTCGTAAACTATTTACAAATAGGATTTCTGCAAGTATATAAAATAATATCAAACTACCCTCGAAAATAAAAAATAAGGGATTGTCTTTACGTTAATTAAGAAAGCCGGTTGGATCAAAAAACAGGGGGCCGGTTAAACTCCGTATATTGGGGCGCGGATATGTAACAGAATGGGAAACCTTTTAAAAAATAACCATAATGGATATAGTAATAGTAGGCACTGGTAATGTTGCACATTGTTTCGGACAACTTTTAAAGATGCATGGTCACCAGATCAAACAGGTGGTAAGCCGCAATAAGGAGCATGCACGAGAGCTGGGAGAGATGCTGCATGCACCGTTTACAGATGATATACTGGATATTAATATGGAGGCGGATGTATATCTGCTGGCAGTCAGCGATGCCGCTATTCCGGAGCTGGACGATCAGCTGAGGCTGGGTAAGCGTATTGTGGCCCATACGGCCGGCGCGGTGCCGATGAGCGCTATTTCCCGCATATCTACCAACACGGGGGTGATATACCCGTTGCAGTCTATCCGCAAAGAGATCAAGACGTATCCGCCCATACCGGTGATGCTGGAGGCGGCGAACGATGATGTATTGCGTCGTCTGCAGCCGCTGGCGCAGAGCATTGCGTCCCGGATCGAGATTACTGACTCGGCGCAGCGCCTGCGTTATCACCTCACGGCCGTGCTGTGCAACAATTTCACCAATCATCTCATTGTGCAGGCGAAAGCATACTGTGAAAAGCATGGTCTTGACTTCACCCTGCTGCAGCCTATTATCCATGAGACTTTTGAGCGTCTGGAGAAATATGCTCCTGAATCTGTGCAGACCGGGCCGGCGCTCCGTCAGGATGAAGCTACGATGAACAAACATCTTGAACTGCTGGCCAACGAGGAATACCTGCAGCTGGTGTATCGTGTAATGTCGGACAGCATTTACCAGTTTCATAATAAATAGATTTATTTATTTGTTTATGTGGTTATTTGTTTATTTGAAGTGCAGCGAAGATTAAAATTGTTGAATTATTTCCTGCTCACAGTGGCATCTCACATAAACAAATAACCACGTAAACAAATAGGCACATAAAAAAATCCCTATTTTTGACACCTATGAACGTTTTATCGCTTTTTAAACCCATTACCACTTTTGTTTTAGACGTGGACGGCGTGCTTACAGACGGAACCCTGCAATTATTGCCGGGCGGCGAAATGTCGCGCAGGATGAATATTAAGGATGGCTATGCATTACAGCTCGCGGTAAAAAAAGGATACCGTGTAGCGATTATCTCCGGGGGAAAATCTGAGAGTGTGGTTAGCAGGCTGCAGGGACTTGGCATTAAAGACATATATGTAGGTGTGCAGGATAAAAAGGAAAGGCTGCAGGATTATGTGTTTGAAAATGATCTCCGCTGGGATGAAATCCTGTTTATGGGGGATGACATCCCTGATTATCAGGCTATGCAGCTGGTGGGATTGCCGGTATGCCCCGCTGATGCCGCCGCAGAGATTAAAAGTATTTCCAGGTATATTTCACCAGTAGGCGGCGGGCAGGGTTGTGTTCGTGAGGTAATGGAGAAAGTACTGAAACTGAATGGCCATTGGCTGATGGACGAAGGAATAGCATCGAAATAATAAAAAAAGAATTATGAAGCTCTGGGCAGCATTTTTAAAACTGATCAGGTACCCCAACCTCATATATATAGCCCTCACCCAGTTTCTGTTGCAGTATTGCGTGGTAGCGCCGGTATTGCACAACTCAGGTGAAGAACCCTCGCTCACGGTGCCGCAGTTTATCCTGCTCAGTCTTTCTACTGTGTTGGTGGCTGCTGCGGGGTATATCATCAACGACTACTTTGACATCAACATTGATATTGTCAATAAGCCGGATAAAATGGTGCTGGACAAGATTATCAGTCGCCGTTGGGCGATGGCGTGGCACACCATTTTCAACATGCTGGGGGTGACGCTTGGTTTCCTCGTAGCATGGAAGACCGGCCAGATATATCTTGGCCTTACGCAAGTGATATGTTCGCTGCTGCTGTGGTTTTATTCCACCTCGTTTAAAAGGCAGGTACTGATCGGGAATGTGGTCATTTCCATACTGACGGCCCTTTCCGTGGTAGTAGTGGGTTTTTACGAGAAGCAGATTTATGAAAGTTTTGATGCGATCATGTCGGACACAGGCCGCAAGCTTATTCAGATCATTGGTGTATATGCGTTGTTTGCTTTTGTCATTTCGATGGTGCGTGAGATTGTGAAAGACCTGGAAGATATGATGGGCGACAGTAAAGACGGCTGCCGTACTATTCCAATTGTATGGGGCGTGTTGCCGGCCAAGCGGTTGAGTAATGTACTGTTGCTGGCTTTGCAGGTAACTATTGTGCTGGTGGAGATCCGTGTATGGCTACTGGGTTGGTACATTGCGATCGGATACCTGCTGTTGTTTGTACAGGCGCCCTGTGCTTATATTTATCTGCAACTCAAAAAGGCCCATCTGCCGGAACACTACCATAAAGTAAGCTCGCTGGTGAAGCTGGTGATGCTTACCGGTATCTTATCTATGTTATTCTTTAAACTTTATCTATAGATGTATCAAGGAGCGCCCGTGATACTGGCTTCGCAGTCGCCGCGCAGGAAGCAGCTGCTGGAGCAGGCCGGTATTCCGTTTGAAGTAAGGGTGGTAGAAACCGCAGAAACATTTCCACCGGACATGCCTACACAGGATGTGCCTGTGCATATAGCCCGTCAGAAAGCGGTGGCCGTAAGCGCTATGTGCAAACCTGAGGAGGTGGTGATTGCTGCCGATACCGTAGTGGTGATAGACAATGACATCATCGGAAAACCCAAAGACCGTGAAGACGCCATCAGCATACTTTCCAGGCTGAGCGGAAGAGAGCATAAAGTGATTACCGGCGTGGTATTGCAACATGATCACCAGGAAAGAGTGTTCTCCAAGACCACCAGTGTGCACTTCAAGCTGCTGACCCAGGAACAGATCAGTTATTATGTAGATAATTACCGGCCGTATGATAAGGCGGGCGCCTATGCTATACAGGAGTGGATCGGAGCAGTAGGCATAGATAGCATCAACGGCTGCTTCTATAATGTGATGGGGCTACCGGTAAGTAAGGTGATAGAAGAACTCGAAAAGCTCGAAAAACTCTCATAAATCATTGCTGCTGCGGCGTTGCATGACGAACCGCAGTAAACAGCTGACCAAACGGAGGCATCCTGATAAGCAGGGTGCCTCCGTTGCTTTATGGTGGCCTCTTCTCCAATAATTTCCCCCAGCAGTTCTGCCCGGTTTGGTCCGCATAATGCGGTGGTTGGTGTAACAGTTTTCAACACGCGTTTCAGGAGCTCTAAGTTTGTATCAACAACAACGAACAAAACAGAACTGTATGAAACGATTTATAACAAACGCTTTGGTACTGGTTGCTGTAGGAATAAGTACCTCGGAAATAAAAGCGCAGTCCGCACCCGGCAACATTACCGGCCAGGTGAAAGATGACCTCAGCGGACAGGGACTGCCTAATGCCAGCATCGTACTGAAACGCGCAGGTGACGGCAAACTGGTGAACACCCTTACCGACACCAAAGGCACCTTCAGATTCGACAATCTCCAGGACGGCCTCTATACACTCACCATAGATTATATAGGTTACAAATCTTACCGGAAGGACAGCGTATTGATCAGCCAGGGTACAGCCTCTACAGACAAGCTGCCTGTTTCTTTGGTACTGGACCAGAAAAGCCTGAAAGGGGTAACTGTAAAAGCGGCCAGACCATATATAGTAATGAAGAGCGACCGTGTGGTGGTGAATGTAGCTGAAAGCCCGGTAGCAGCAGGGGGAGATGCCCTGCAGGTTTTATCCCGCGCACCCGGTGTAACTGATGACGGCGGTCTGCAACTGAGAGGCAAGAAAGTGGTGGTGCTGGTAGACGGTAAAGACAGCCGGCTCTCAGGAGATGAACTGAAAGAATGGCTCAGTGCAATGCCGGGTAACAGTATAGACAGGATAGAGCTGGTTACTAACCCTGGTGCAAAGTATGATGCAAGAGGTGGCGCCGTTATCAATATCATCACGGCCAAGAACAAGAACTTCGGGACCAATGGGACTGTCACCGTCGGCACAGGATTCGGGGTCTATCCGAGGTATAACGGTGGAATAAGTCTGAATCACCGTAGCCGCAAACTCAATTTGTTCGGTAGTTACGACTACCAGTATAGTAAGCAGTACGCTGATCTCTATTCTGACAGAACGCTGGACAAAGACAACAGCATCTTTGAGAACACCAATGAAACACGAACCAGGAACAGTCATGCCCTCAAGATCGGCGCGGACTACGATATAAACAAGCGCAATACACTCGGCCTGCTTGTGAAAGGAACGCTTAACTACCGCGACAGAGCAGCATTCAACAGGTCGGTGCAGGACAACCTCAATAATCCGCAGGACCCTTATTCCACAGTCAGCACCGATGGCCGCATGCGGGTATGGAACCCATCCGTGAACCTGTATTATAAATCAATACTCGATTCCACGGGCAGGCAGCTGACGGTAAATGCAGACTACTTCAGTTACCAGAAAACCTGGAAGGATGATTTTACCACCCGGTTCTATGACCAGGAAGGACAGGAACAACATCCGGCCTATGTATTGAGAGATAATTCTCCTGCCAATAATACGATTGCTTCTGTGGCTGCGGATTATAGCCAGCCGGTGAAGAAAGGGTCGTTGGAAGCTGGTGTCAAGGCTACTTTCACAAGAACGGATAACGATGTGTTGTGGGAACAGCTTACCGGTAAATACTGGGAAACGGATAAAGGCAAGACTAACCACTTTATATATAAGGAGAACATTTTTGCAGCCTATGCCAACTATAGCAGGAGTATCGGAAAGGTGAGTATGCAGCTGGGACTACGGGCAGAGCAGACCGCAACAGAAGGCAACTCGGTTACCTACCAGCAAGTTACGAAGCGCGATTACCTGAATATCTTTCCCAGTGTGGCGCTTATGTATGAGCACAGTGCAAAGCACCAGTTCGGGATCAGCTACCGGCAGAGCATTGACCGCTTCAGTTTTGATGTAGTGAATCCTTTTGTGAGATACATCAGCCAGTACTTCTACTACCAGGGCAATCCCTATATCAAGCCATCCGTGGGGCATAATGTGGAGGTGAATTACAGCTACAATGATGAACTGATGGCATCTGTAGGTTATCAGCACTATAATGACGCGCTGGCCTCTGTGTACCAAAAAGACAGCAATAATGTGGTGACAGGTACGGATGTGAACCTGAAGAGCGGAGACGCCATCACGGCAACACTCACCCACAGTAAGGCCTATTTCAACGGCCTATGGATCTCCACCAACACGGCTATGCTCATGTATGCGAAGTATAATGAACCGGGGGCAGGGCAGCTGAGTAATGCAGGAACTAACGTGTATGTCAATACGAATAATATGTTCAAACTGCCGGGAGGCTTCAGTGCAGAGTTATCAGGCACCTATATTTCACCGATGGTGTTTGGCGTATACCGGTTCAGGCCACAATATTACGTGGATGCGGGTATTTCGAAGAGCATCCTGAATAAAACCGGCAAGCTGACACTGAATGTGACAGATATATTCAACACCAGGGCGAGGCAGTATGACATCTCATCCTTCGGAGTGCAATCGTACTACAGTATAAAAGAGGAATCAAGGTTTGTGAAGCTCATATTCAGTTACCGGTTTGGTAATCAGCAGGTAAAATCTGCTAAGGTCCGTAAAGCTGCTATAGAAAAGGAACAGCGCAGGATGGAAAGCAATTGAGTCATCATTTTATCAACCAATAAATCCACTTTTTTATGAAAAAAGAAATCGAAGTAAGTAAGAACAAATTATCACTCGCCAAGGAAAAAGTAGTGATACTGTCTGATGAATTTGCGAGCGGCGTACAGGGAGGGGTAGAGCAGCAGGCTATTACAACGAAGAAAAGTACCAATTACGACTTCACCTGTACTCTTTGTACCACATTACTGCCTCCTCCTGAGGATTCAATTGAGGCCTAATAAAAAGGCCCATCCTCGAAAAGATGGGCCGAAAAACAACTAAAATCTATAATTGAATTATTTCTTTCGTAATTAAAAATAAGAATTTTTTACCAGAATCCAAAAAACATTTGTGAAACAAGTAGGTGAATGGGCGCCTTCCCAGGCCGGCCGGATAAAGCAACACTGTACCTGCGATGGTCAGGCTTCCGGGCCACTACTTTTCAAAATTTAAAAAATCAAAAAAAATGAAAAAGCAAGTACCCGAACAGCATTCAAAACTGACACTTAATAAACAAAGAGTTGTCCGCCTGTCAGCATTCGAAATGAGCAATATCATCGCCGGCGAAGAAGAGCTAACTACTCATCTGCCCGCCACCAGCAGGATAAGCATTGAACTGGAGCTTACCGGCTGCCTGTACACAAATGCAGGAACACTGGATCCCCAGAGATCCATCTGGTAGGAAATTCCACCGCACTATACCCTTTCCTTTTTATCAACCAGGATCTGATTTAAGCCAGATAATCAACAACTATTTATTCATCACTTAAAAACCCATCAAATATGTCTCAACCAAAAGCAACAGACAGCAAGCTGTCCTTCAACAAAGAAAAAGTCGCTAACCTCTCTACAGAAGAACTGAATACAGTAGAAGGCGGTGCAGCGGTAAGAAGCAACAACAGCACCCGCGCAGATTTTACCTGCTGCATGTGTACAACACTTGTAGTTGAAGAACCAGGCGAAGGTCTCGAAGCCTAACCTTCATCTTCACACATGTTTATTATTTTTTTCAACAAACATTTTTTCAAACAGCTAAAACCTTACAGAACATGTCACAACCAAAATCAGACAGCAAACTGTCATTCAACAAAGAAAAAGTCGCTAATCTCTCTACAGAAGAACTGAACACAGTAGAAGGTGGTGCAGCGGTAAGAAGTAACAACAGCACCCGCGCAGACTTTACCTGCTGCATGTGTACAACACTTGTAGTTGAAGAACCAGGCGAAGGGCTCGAAGCTTAATCGTCGTCAATACTCCATTATTTCTTTCCATAATTATTTTTTCAAACAACTAAAATCGTAACAAGATGTCAAACAAATTATCCTTCAACAAAGAGAAAATCGCTAACCTCTCTACAGAAGATCTGAACACCGTACAGGGCGGTATTGAAGCTCCTGTAGAAGGCGGCAGAAGCCAGAATAGCACCCGCGCAGATTTCACCTGCTGCATGTGTACTACACTGATTGCTGAGCCAACTGATAGCGCTGAAGCTTAATCGTCGTCAATACTCCATTATTTCTTTCCATAATTATTTTTTCAAACAACTAAAATCGTAACAAGATGTCAAACAAATTATCATTTAACAAAGAAAAAATCGCTAACCTCTCTACAGAAGATCTGGATGGCGTACAGGGCGGTATCGGAAAACTGCCTGTAGAAGGCGGCAGAAGCCAGAATAGCACCCGCGCAGATTTTACCTGTTGCATGTGTACTACACTGGTTGCTCCTGAAGAAGGTGTTGAAGCTTAATCCGTCGTTTTTAATCAATCTATAATTGTAAAGATGAAACAACCAATAACAGATAAGAAGTTGTCTTTCAGCAAAGAGAAGATCGCTAATCTTTCCGCCGATGACCTGAATACGGTGCAGGGCGGACTGGAGGCAACAAGTCCGGGGACAAGCAGGTTTAACAGCTCCCGCTATGATTTCACCTGCTGCCTGTGTACCACCATCGCTCCTGAAGAGAGTCTGGAAGGATAAGCACTGTTTTCACTAATTGTTTTCATCATCATTTTTTTCAAAAAACAACTAAAATCCTGAAAGATATGGAACCTAAGAAAACAAACAGCAAGCTGTCATTCAACAAAGAAAAGATCGCGAATCTTTCTGCCGATGATCTGAACACTGTACAGGGCGGTATTGAAGCTCCTGTAGAAGGTGGCAGAAGCCAGAACAGTACCCGCGCAGACTTCACCTGTTGCATGTGCACCACTTTGCTGGCTGAGGCTTAATCATAACCAATGCCGGGCAGCTCCCTATAACAGCGCGGGGCTCCCTTCTCCGGAGCCCTGGCGCAACTGCCCGGTTTATGATTTACACTTTCTTATGTTCATACTTCACAGATTTTTTCACTTCATTAATTCACAACCAATGGGAACACTGGTAGCAGCAGGGCAAAGACTGGCCTTGCTTGAAAAGGACCTTTTTGAAAGCTATGCGGACAATGCTTCCATCTCTCTGATGACAGGCAACGGTGGACTGCCGCTTCTGTACTACAACCTGTACAAGGCTACAGGCCTGGAAGAGTATCGCGACAAAGCAGGACTGGTACTGGAACATATTATCGACAGGATCATGAGCGGTATCACTTCCTATACCTACTGCGAAGGTCTGGCGGGTATTGCAGCACTGTTTGCCTATTTACGTGAGAAAGAATTCGTAAACGACAGTATAGACAGTTTTGTATCGCAATGCGATGATGTACTGTACCGCACGTTCTTTCAGCTGAGTGAGAAGCAGGAAATGGATTACCTGCATGGCGCTTTAGGCATTGCCGTATATCTGCTGCATCGCTTCAGAACAGGCCATATCAGCAGGGAAAAGTTAGACCTGGTGGCACATGCAGTAGTACTGCAATTGAACAATACCACGACCGGCGGCGCTGTGCACAATGAATATGTGCCTGGTACTCCTGATGCAGCTGATACACGCTACATTAACTGTGGTATGGCGCATGGACTGGTTTCTTCTGTTATTTTTCTTGCGGGATACTGTGAGGTAACCAGCGATGAAACAGAAGCCCGCAATGCCATTAAAAAGGCTACTGACGTGCTGTTGAGCTTCCGATCTCCTGCCAGTAATAATGCAGAATCTGTGTTCCCCTCCATCGTGAAACTCAGCGACGGAGCATTTGATACTACTTACAAAATACCATTGGGATGGTGCTATGGAGATACTGTTGTATCGATAGGATTGCATTATGCCGCCCATGTGCTGGAAGATGATAAGCTCGCTTCCTATGCGCGCAGCCTGGCATTGCAGACCACCCAACGCGCCACCAGGAAGGAGGCAATCATTTATGATGCCTGCTTCTGTCACGGTACCACCGGCCTTTCACACATTTACAAAAAATGGTACGCTATCACGGGTATACCTGAGTTCAGGGACAGTTATGAACACTGGATCAGAGAGACGCTTGATCTTACCAAATTCCCCGCAGGAGTGGGCGGTTACCTCAAGTTTGAAGGAGGCTCCTACGAAGCCCAGTACGGCTTGCTGGATGGGGCTTGCGGTGTAGCAATGGTGCTCACCGATTATGTGTACAGAGGCACTGAAGACTGGGACCGCTTCTTCCTGTTATCTTAAAAAATAAAGATTGGTATATACAATAACTCATTTAGTGTAATAGAAATTTCTCCGGCATAAGAGTAAAATATATTTGTACAGACAGATCATTCGTAGATGCATGGCACTGAATATACGCTTACTCAAAAACTGTTTGTTATGAATCTTCCATACGCATTTGACCACCGACTGGTTCTGAGAACACCCAGATACCCTCTCTCTGACGCCGCTGCAGGCATAGATTTTCCCGCGCTGCTTAACGACCAGGTATTCCTGGAAGCGCTCTATCTTGCTTCTCCTGTACTATATGATGAATGTATCAAATGGAAAGAAGGGAGCATTACCGCTAAGAAGGATATAGACAAGCTCACACGCACCTTGTGTAAATACTATGTGCGGATGAACAGCCGGTGTACGCCTTTCGGGCTTTTTTCCGGATGTGCAGTAACGGGATGGAACGACGGTCCCACCGCTGTAACTGTGAGCAACAGCCGTATCAGCAGACACACGCGGCTGGATATGCACTATCTCTGTGCATTATCGCAGAAGCTGGCGCTGATGCCCGCCATTAAACGGCAGCTGTTGTACTTTCCTAACAGTAGCGTATATACGATAGGGGATGAGCTGCGGTATGTGGAATATACTTATGCCAACGGCAGGCGTATACACCAGATCAGCTCCGCGGGTACTTCCGTGTACCTTGACCAGGTGGTGAATGCGGCCTATAACGGCATCACTATTCCACAACTGTGCGAGTTGCTGGTGCAGGATGATATTACGGAAGAAGAGGTGTTGTTGTTTGTAGATGAGCTGATTCATGCACAGGTACTGGTAAGCGAACTGGAACCGGCCATTACGGGCAAGGAATTCCTGCAACAGATCACAGAGGTGTTGCAGCGGATCAACAGCGAAGATGAAGAGATCAGCACCATCCTGTATACCTTGCGGGAGACAGAACAATTGCTGCATGCCATAGATGCCGGAGATGGCAATGATGTAGCGCGCTATAGACACATCATGTCGTTGCTCGACAAACTGGGAGTAACCTATGATGAAAGCAAGTTATTCCAGACAGATGTGGTGAAAGACGTAAATGGAGCCGGTGTAAGCAGTTCCCTGCAGAACAGGCTGACAGACGTGCTGGACGTACTGAACAAGTTAGGATCATTGCGGCCTAATGCCAATCTGCAATCTTTTATCCGCCGGTTCAACGACAGGTATGAAGATAAAGAGATGCCATTGCTGGAAGTGTTGGATACAGAAACCGGGATTGGTTATGTAGAGAATTCCGGTAACCGTATCGCGCCACTTGTGGATGATCTTGCTGTAAAAGGAAAATCGAAAGACGCCAAGATCGGCTGGGGTAAACTGGAAAGAATGCTGCATGAAAAGCTGCAACAAGCATACGTTTCCGGAGGACAACAGATTGAGATCACTGATGCGGACCTGGTTGATTTTAAATCAGACTGGAACAATATGCCGCCATCTTTTTCTGTGATGTTCAGATTGGTGGATGACAGCAACGATAATATCTTCCTGGAGAGCGTAGGCGGGTCCAGCGCGGCCAACCTGTTGGGAAGGTTTGCACATGCTGATGAAGAAGTGAACCAGCTGGTATGTGACATTACCAGGCAGGAGCAGGAGAAGAATGCAGACGTGGTGTTTGCAGAGGTGATACATCTCCCCGAAAGCCGTACCGGCAACATCCTGTTGCATCCCGTATTCAGGGGATACGAAATTCCTTATCTCGCCAAATCATCACTGGATAAAGAACAGCAGATAGACTTACAGGATATTTATGTATCCATCCGTAACAACCGCATTGTGTTACGTTCCCGCCGCCTCAACAAAAAGATCATCACGCGGTTGAGCAGCGCGCACAACTACTCCTACAACTCGCTTCCTGTATATCGTTTCCTCTGTGACCTGCAACTGCAGGGCAAAAGGCCCGGTCTGGTGTTTCAGTGGGGCGGATTGCAACAACAATACGAGTTTCTGCCGAGAGTAACTTATAAGGGTGTGATCCTGCATATGGCGCACTGGGGGTTACTACAAGACGATGTAAAACACCTTACCGCACTGGATGATACCGCACTGGCAGCAGCACTGCCGGCATTCAGGGAACAATGGAAACTACCTGTACAGGTTGTATTGACAGATGGCGACAATGAACTATTGGTGGACTTTAATAACGTTACCATGGTGAGAGCGTGGCTCGATACTGTGAAAGGCCGCAGTAACTTTGTACTGCGCGAGTTTATCAACAACCAGCGGCTAGTGACCGATGAGTCCGGACAACCTTATGTGAACCAATTTATAGCAGTATTAGTGAAAGAGGGCGCCTCTTATGCAGCCACACGCAGCCTCAGGCCTGCGGATCAATACCAGGCTGCCATACAGCGCCACTTCATACCAGGAAGCGAATGGGTGTATTACAAACTTTATTGCGGCGTTAAATCTGCCGATAAGATATTGTCGAGAGCTATTGCTCCACTTAGCGAAGAACTGGAAGCAGCGGGCTATACCGATAAATGGTTCTTTATCCGATACACTGACCCGGAATACCATATCAGGTTACGCTTTCACGTGAAGGATGTACAATACATCAAGCTGGTGATGGAAAGAATATATGCGAGCCTGTTACCTTTTAAAGACGCCGGCTATATCTGGAAGATGCAGATGGATACCTATAACCGTGAGCTGGAGCGTTATGGCAGTCATACCATCGAACATGCAGAAACGTTCTTCTATCATGATAGCAAGGCACTGACAGGTATGCTGGCCAATACTGCCGGAGATGAAAGAGAACACATACGCTGGCTGTGGGCATTGCGCTCCGTAGATGAGCTGCTGGACAGTTTTGCCTTTCAGGCCGCAGAGAAGCTGCAGTTGCTGACGGTGCTCCGTGATAGCTTTGCCGCTGAATTCAACCACGATAAATCACTCAAGATACAACTGGATACCAAGTACAGGAACTACCGGAAGAAGGTGGAGCAGATACTGGACAGGGAGCAGGATAACCTGCATGGCCTGTATCCGCTGATGACGGTACTGGAGGAAAGAGCGGCAGGCATTGAAAGCATTGCGGCAGCGCTGAAAGAATTACATGTGCAGGGTCGCCTGCAGGTACCCATCACAGGCCTGCTGAGCAGCTACATACATATGATCATCAACAGGATTGCCATTACAGATTCACGAAAACAGGAACTGGTTATCTACGACTTCCTGGCCCGTTATTATCAGTCGTCACTGGCGCGGGCAAAAGCGAGAGCTGTAGCGGAATTATAAGCATTAAAGACGAATCGCCATGTTAAAAAATTTTCCACATTATAAGCAGTACGATAAGATGGATTGCGGCCCTACCTGCCTCCGCATCGTGAGCAAGTATTATGGCCGTCATTTCTCCCTGGAACACATGCGCAAGCTGTGTAATACCAACAGGTCAGGTTCCAGCCTGCTAAGCCTCAGCGAGGCAGCTGAGAAGTTAGGTTTCCGTACTATTGGTGCGCGTATCAGCTACGAGGACCTGGTAGAGGAAGCACCTTTCCCCTGCATTGCCTTCTGGAACCAGCAGCATTTTGTGGTGGTATATAAAATAAAGAAAGACAGGGTATACGTTTCTGACCCGGCCCACGGGCTACTCAGCTATACACGTGAGGAATTCCTCAAAGGCTGGGCAGTGGTAGAGTCACACGGTATTATTCTCAGCCTCGAAGTATCGCCACAGTTTCACGATGCCGAAGAAACAGAGAGCAATGTATCCACCGGCCTGCGTTTTATACAGAAGTATCTGATCAGATACCGCAGGATGGTAGGACAGTTGTTACTGGGGCTGTTCGCCGGTAGCTTGTTGCAACTACTCTTTCCGTTCCTCACACAGAGTATAGTGGATGTGGGGATACAGCAACATAATCTCAGCTTTATCTACATGGTGCTGATGGCGCAACTGCTGCTGTTTGCCGGGAAGACCAGCGTGGAGATCATCCGCGGATATATTATGATGCACCTCAGCAGTCGCATTAACATCAACCTGCTGTCGGACTTCTTCTGTAAGCTGATGAAGCTGCCGCTGGGATACTTTGATATAAAGATGACCGGCGACATTCTGCAACGCATCAGCGATCATCAGCGGGTGGAACTGTTTCTGACCTCCGGTGCACTGAATGTGATCTTTTCCATGATCAACCTGGTCATCTTCAGTGTGGTGCTTATCATCTATAGTCCGCTGATATTTGCGGTATTCGCCACCATGAGTATCTTCTATTTCTTCTGGATCTCTTTCTTCATGAAGAAGCGTGCTACGCTCGATTACAAGCGGTTTAGCCAGCTGGCGGTGAATAATGAGAAGAATCTTGAGCTGATATATGGTATGCAGGAGATCAAGCTGCATAATGCAGAGCGAAAGAAAAGATGGCAGTGGGAACACCTTCAGATAAAACTTTTCAAAACAAACCTGAAGAGCTTATCGGTAAGTCAGGCACAGACGGGTGGGGCATCGCTGATCAATGAGCTGAAGAATATCATTATTTCTTTCCTCGCTGCGAAGCTGGTATTGAGCGGAGAGATCACGCTGGGGGTTATGTTATCTATTTCCTACATCATAGGGCAGCTTAATGCACCGATCATCCAGCTGGTGGAGTTTGTGAAGTCATGGCAGGATGCGCGGCTCAGTATCAGTCGCATCAATGAAATACATAAGCGTAAGGATGAAGAGGAGTTCATTGACAACCCTGCGGCTGTGTTACCTGATGGAGACATCAACATCAAAAACCTGTCGTTCAGATATGATAACGGACCTTTATCACCGATGATTCTGAAGGACCTGAGTCTACAGATTCCTCACCGCAAAGTGACTGCTATTGTGGGGTCCAGCGGTAGCGGTAAAACTACTCTTTTGAAGTTGCTGCTGCGCTTCTATGATCCGGAGAAAGGGGAGATCGCTGTGGGCCGTACACCGCTGGAAGCGGTGAGCCACAGTCAGTGGAGAAGTAAGTGTGGTGTGGTGATGCAGGAGGGGTATATTTTCAATGACACGGTGGCCAATAACATTGCTGTGGGAGAAGAAACGATCGACTGGAACCGGTTGCTGCATGCTGCAAGAATGGCAAACATCCACGATTATATCAACACCCTGCCGCTAAACTATAATACCCGCATCGGGCAGAATGGTACAGGGCTGAGCACCGGTCAGAAGCAACGAGTCCTGATTGCACGCGCCGTGTACAAAGATCCGCAGATCCTGCTGTTTGACGAAGCTACCAGCGCGCTGGATGCAAAGAATGAGCGTGTGATCATCGAAAACCTCAACAGTTTCTTCGAAGGTAAAACAGTAGTGGTGATAGCGCACAGGCTCAGTACTGTAAAGAATGCAGACAAGATCATCGTACTGGAGAAAGGAGAGGTGGCCGAAACGGGTACGCATGAAGAGCTGATCAACGAGCGGGGATATTATTTCCATCTTGTCAAAAACCAGCTGGAACTGGGCAGTTAATTTTCACAATATTAAAATCCATCACAATGCCGGAACAGATCTTATTAGCAGAATCCTCATTGGTAAGCGATGAAATGAATGAAGTGCTGGGTACGTCGCCCTCTATGATCATGCGTCTGGGAAACATCCTGCTGCTGGGCGCCATCGCGGTGATGATCACCATCGCCGTGTTTGTCAGATACCCTGATCAGATCAGGGGCCGGGCCACTGTACTGCCTGTGATTCCTCCCCAGGATATTACTATACAACAGGGTACGGTGGTGCAGACGATATATGTACACAACGGCGATATTATACACAAGGGGCAGCCCCTGGTCAGCCTGGCGGGCAGTAAGGAAACACTTACTGCCGCGGCAGGCGGCAGGGTGGTGCTGCAGCAGGCCGTGGAAGCCGGTGTACCGGCGGCTGCAGCAGGTCTGTTGATGAGCATTATACCGCCACAGCAACAGTATTATACCACGGTTACATTGCCGGCGGAAGGCTCCGGAAAGATTCGTATAGGCCAGCAGGTTATCATTGACCTGGCCAATTATCCCAGCGCTGAATTTGGAAGCCTGACCGGTACCGTATTCTCCAATCCGCTGCCTGACGGGAAGAATAGCGCTACAGTAGCTGTACGCCTGGACAGGGATGGAGCCACTACGTATAACAAAAAGCCGGAGATCTATAAGGGTCTGTCCGGTGAAGCAAAGATCGTAACAGCCAACAGGCGGCTTATACACCGTCTTTTCAGTTTCATACAGTAAAAATACCCCGGAGACGCTGCAGTGCAGGGCCCCGGGACTGAAAGTCCCTGCAGTCCCGTTTCGGTAATCTTTGGCGCCCTGTACTGCAACGTTTCCGGTTTTGTACTTCAAAAAGGAGGTTTGGTGTAGACAATACTGCACCAGACCTTCTGTTGTTCCGTTTTCGTACTTCAAAAATGGGGTTTGGTGTATTGTTTTTTACCCTGGATGGTGGAGAGATTAGTTTTACATCATCAAGGTTGCTGATACCGACGGCAACACAGGGACAAAAAACTCTAAAGCATTTTTCAACCACAAAACTCTATTTTATGAAAAAGATTACCACAAAACCCAGCAACAAATTAAATCTCCAGAAAACTGCTATTGTACTGTTAACCGCTGCAGATATGCACCATATTGTTGGTGGCGGTCTCGCAACTCCCCGCGGAGATCAATCTACAAGGCCCCAGTGCGACACTTTTCCTACAGGCGTATTTGCCAACCCCAGCCCGGCGGCCTGAACCTTTTACCCCGGAATAACTGTTATATTCGATGAGCAATAACCCGATCACGATCGATTAAACCTGTAAAGCAAATAAACGAGAAGCATTTCACTAAACACATTGTCAACCACATTAACCTTGTAACGTATGAAAAAGACTATTGTAAAATCCAACGAACCCAAACTGAAACTGCAAAAGATTGTTATTGCGATGCTGACCCCTGAGGATATGCGCAAAATTGTAGGTGGAAATCAGCGAATGGAGCCGAATAGCGGTAGTCCTTCCACCCGGCCGGAATGCGATACGGTGACATCAAATCAACATAATGATGCAGTTGCCATGCCCTGAGCACTTTTCATCTTAATATATTTACTATATTTTGTTTGAAATCCATATGTTTTACCTGTTACCGAAGAAGGCGACAAAACCAATTAAATTCAAAAGCAGAGATATGAAATACCTGATGTTACTTTTCTTATGTGGCTTGTGGCTTACCGGAAATTGCCAACACTGTGCCTGTGCAGACAATTTTCAGTCGATGGTGGCTAAGGTAGAGCAGAACTACGTAGGTTATGGAGACAAAGTAACTCCCTCAAATAAGGTCGCCTTTACACACTTTACTGATAGCCTGCGACAGGTGGCTGCCCGCGCCGAATGGCAGGATTGCTTTTTCGTGCTCAGAGCGTGGCTGCGGTTTTTCAAAGACCTGCACATGTCTCTGAGCATAGACAAAAGCAACGACTATAGCCACGATAGTATCAGAACTATTTTCTCCCGTGTGGAAAGATCCCCTATTAATAAGATGCAGGGCTTCCTGGAATACCTGGAGAAGAACCGGGAGAAACTGGATTCTGTAGAAGGATTGTGGGAAGATGAATCACAGAGTACTACCCTTGGGGTAATGAGAGACCCCCGTAAAAGGGACGAGTTCACCGGCATTGTGCTGAAGGCGGATAGTGTGCTGTGGATGCCGGGCCAGATAAAACTGCGTATCAAAAAGAACGGTGGCAAATACGAGCTGATGTACTTTTTCAATAACCGCGACCACGACCGGAGCGAATATGCTACGCTGGCACTTAACAAGCGTATGCTGAACCTGGGTATTGGCGGAATATGGAATAAAATGCAGATGAATGGCCAGGTATGGGAAGAGATGACACCGCATTTTATCCCCACTTTCAGAGTGCTTGATAACAATACGTGTGTGCTTGCTATTCCAAGTTTCAGGTTGCAGGCCAAGCCTATTATCGACAGTCTTGTGGAAACCAATATGGATGTTATCAAAAAATCCCGCAACTTCATCATTGATCTTCGTAACAACCTGGGAGGGTCTGTTCTTAGCTTTGAAGCGCTGCTCCCTATCATCTATACAGGGCCTGTCATCACCAAGGGCGCATCCGTGTTGGCTACGGAAGCGAATATACGGGAATACTATTCCATTACTGATTATCCCAATATTTCGGACAGTATGAAAGCCGTGTTCAGGAATGAACTGAAAGAGCTGAAAGCCCATCAGGGTGGTATGTACAACCTCTGGCGCGATGATACCCTGGTGATGAAGGAGGTGATGCCTTCTCCTGCACGCGTATCTGTTATCGTCAATGAGAACTGTGCCAGCAGTGCAGAATTGTTCCTGCTGAAAGCCAGACAGAGCAGTAAGGTAAAGATATATGGCAGCCACAGTATGGGTGCAGTGGACTATGCAGATGTAACAACCACTTCCATGGATTGTGATTTTTACAAGCTGAGGTATCCTACTTCACGAACTAACCGGTTGCCGGAGGAACCTATTGACAACATCGGCATACAACCGAATATTAAAATACCCGGCAATATTGTAGATTGGGTGGAATTTGTAAGAACTGCCGCTGTTACAGATTATAACAACAACCAGAAGCGCTCCCTCAGCAAATAAAAGCAGGAGAAGCTATGCAATTATTCGTAAAATGGCTTTGATCAGTTTTTTTAAAAAGTATAAGGTTGTCCTGCTGCACATTGGTGCATGGATGATTTACATGGGCATTAGTGCGTTGAACAGGTTCCTGGTAAACGGTGAACCCATTAACCCGCTGGACAGACTGCTGACGCAATTGCCCGGCATATTTGTGTTTTATGCCAGTAGTTTTGTCTTCTTTAAATTCATCTCTCCCAAAAAATACCTGCAGTTTTTCTTTGCGGAAATCGGTCTTTATATTGTGCTGTTGCTGTTGTATCACCTTTCCGGCGATATACTGGCACCGTGGCTGATACCGCATGTGACGGTTCCGCATTTCAGGTTGTATCCTTTTCTGGTGGGGGCGTTGTATACTTTCCTGGTATACACCTTCTTTGCCTTTGGGTATTACTTCGCGCGCCGTTCACTACTCAATGAAAAGGAGCTGAACCACATGGCCATCGACAAGCTGGCAGCAGAGCAGGGGAAGCTCGCTGCGGAGTATGCGTTTCTTCGCGCGCAGATCAATCCGCATTTCCTGCACAATACCCTCAATTTCTTTTATGCTAAGTCGCTGGGTTGTTCCAAAGAGTTGTCTGACGGCATCCTTACGCTTTGCGATATTATGCGTTACTCGCTGGAAGGCGGAGAAGACAGCAGCGGTACTGTTTTATTGGGCCGGGAAGTAGAGCATTTGCAGAATGTAATCCGGATCAACCAACTGCGGTTCAGTCACAGGCTGAATGTGCATTTTGATATACGCGGCGATGTGGAAGCTGTACGTATCTTACCACTGGTGTTGATCACGCTGGCGGAGAATGCCTTCAAGCATGGAGAACTTACCAAAAAAGAGCACCCGCTGGTGTTTGAGCTGGAAGTAGGGGAAGATAAAAGTTATATTTATTTTTCCACCCGGAATAAGAAGAAAACGGGTCCTAAGGAATTGTCGCACGGTATCGGTATCAACAATATCATTCAGCGGCTTTCGTCCACTTATAAGGAACATTACAGCCTGGAAATAAAGGATGAAGAAGAGTTTTATTCCATTGCACTCAGGATCGACTGTAAATCGTATTCTTACAGACATTTAAACTGATTACCCGTAATATTTAAAGCTACCACTTATGATCAATTGCCTTGTAGTAGACGACGAGCAGCATGCAATAGATGTATTGACCCACTATATTGCCCAGATCCCCTTCCTGAACCTGGTGAAAACCACTACCAACCCTGTAGAAGCATTACAGATCGTGAACATGCAGAAGATTGACCTGGTATTCCTGGATATACAGATGCCGGAGATGTCAGGCATGGATGTAGCCAAAACCATCAATGGGAAATGCAAGGTGATTATGACCACCGCCTACAGCGAGTTTGCAGCTGAAGGTTTTGAAATGGAAGTAGTGGATTACCTGCTGAAACCTATTCCCATGCCTCGTTTCTTCAAAGCCATACAGCGCGTGATGAACCTGACTGCACAGGCGGTACCTGCTGCGCCTACGGCACAGCAGGATTCTATCGATGATGATTACATTTTCGTAAAAACAGAGTCTAAAGGGAAAATGCTGAAGATCAACCTGAAGGAAATTGACTACATCGAAGGCATGAAGAACTATGTGGCTATCAATCATGCCGGGCAGCGAACAATGGCTTTGCTGAACATGAAAGACCTGGAGGAAAGGTTACCTAAGAAACATTTTTTCCGTGTACATAAATCTTTTATTGTGGCAGTGAACAAGATTATAGCCGTAGAGGGCAATGTGATTACGCTTAAGAACATAAAGGCGGATATTATGTTGGGAGAAACCTACAAGAGCGGGTTTATGGACCTGATGAAGAATAAGCTGATGGGCTGATAAAAATAGTGACGGCGCAGGGAACTGCGCCGTTGATGGTTGGTTGCGTTGTAATACGCAAAAGTGTTGAGGTTGGTTTTTGCTTATGATTATTATTCTAATACCAGCAGGTTTACATCTTTATTTTTCAACCAACCGGCTTCTTTGAGTTTTTCCAGGTTAATAGTTCCTACCACATAGCGCCATACAGCCGATTCATATTTTTCAGTGATGCTGAAGAACTCTGTAAGATCTACCTGGTCGGGCGTTCTATAGCGGAGATATACTTTCAGTTTAACATCATTGGTGAATGATGGTTGATTATTCTGCTTGATCTTTTTGTACTCATAGCGGTAGTTATAGAGCAGCGCAGAGATGTCTGACAATACGGCGCTGCCGGTAGCGGTGCCACCTGCACCTTTGCCCACAAAGAATTGTTTGTCTGTGAAGGCACTTTCCAGCAGGATGCCATTGTATTCATTGTATACATCGTAGAGCAGGTTATGCTCTTTAATCAGGTGTGGTAATACGTAGGAGAAGACGTTTCCGTTCTGCCTGCGGCATTGTGCAATGAGTTTGATAGTAGAGTTACGTTGTTTGGCGAACTGTATATCGAAATCATTGAGGTGATGGATACCGAAGTTAAAGATCTCTTCGGGTTTCACGAAGGTGCCGAATGCGTGGAGCAGCAGGATTACGATCTTGAATTTGGGATCATATCCTTCGATGTCGAGCGTAGGGTCGGTTTCTGCGAAGCCCAGTTCCTGTGCCTGTTCGAGGGCAGTTTCGAAGCTGAGATTCTCTTCAAATATTTTGGTGAGGATATAGTTGGTGGAACCATTGCAGATGCCTTCTACGGCATTGAGCAGGTCATTGTCGTAGTATTCCTCGAGGTTGCGGATGATGGGAATGCTGGCGCAGCTGGATGCTTCGTAGAGGAACGGCACTTTATTGGCTGCCTGCAGCTGGTAGAGGGCGGGCAGGTTTTCTGCGATCATGCGTTTGCTGGCGCTCACTACGGCTTTTCCATTGCGGAGCGCGGTGCTTACAATTTCAAAAGCTGCCTCTGTATCGTTGATCAGCTCCACAACCACATCAATTGTAGGATCTTCGAGGATCTCATTTTTATCAGTAGTGAAGTAGCTGCTGTCAATGGGTCTTGTCTTGTTGGGGTCTTTAATACATATCTTTTTGATACGTGCATTAATACCTTTTGTTCTGTTCAAAACTTCGTACAGTCCTTGTCCAACGACGCCGAATCCGAAGATGCCTAAATTGATGATCTTATTTTCCATATTGCTTTAATAGATGTCAGCTATCGGCTGACCGCTTTTATTGTAATACTGTAATCTGTTTCCCTGCGGGATGATTGAGTTTATCCAGCGCCTGTTTCAGATCGTTGATGAGGTCGTCTGCATCTTCGATACCTACAGAGAGGCGGATGCAGGAGTCCTGCAGGCCTGTTTTTCGCCGGAAGTCTTCTGGTATGGTGCGGTGTGTCATAGTGGCCGGGTGGGCCAGCATGCTTTTCACGCCGCCGAAGCTTTCCGCGAGCTTAAATAACTTGGTGGCATTTACGATGCGGATAGCGTTTTTGATATTATCGCTTTTGAGGGAAAAGCTTACGAGTGCGCCGTAATTCTTTTGTTGTTTACGGGCGATGTGATGATTTTTATGTGTAGCCAGACCAGGATAGAAGACCTTGTCCACCGCTGGATGCGCGGCGAGCCAGGTAGCGATGGCGCCGGCATTGCTGCATTGCTTTTCCAGCCGTAGATACAGTGTTTCTATACCGCGGATGGTGAGCCATGCGTCAAACGGGCTGAGGATGCTGCCAGAGATGTTCTGGTTATAGCGTATCTGATCTGCGAGTGGCTTGGAATTCACTACTACCAGGCCGGCGATCACATCACAATGGCCGGAGAGATATTTGGATGCGCTGTGGATCACAATATCTGCGCCTAGTGTGAGTGGCTGTTGCAGCAGGGGGGTGCTGAAAGTATTGTCTACTGCCAGCAGGATATTATGTTGTTTGGCGATCTTGCTGATAGATTTGATATCAGAGATGCGCAATGTAGGATTGGTGGGAGATTCCAGCCAGATGATCTTTGTGTTGGGCGTGATGGCAGCCAGCACTTTATCGGTGTTACTGGTATCAACAAAATTCACTTTGATGCCGAAACGCTCAAACATGTGGTTGAAGATCTGGAAGATGCCGCCATAGGTATCTTCCACGGCCATGATTTCGTCGCCGCTTTTCAACAGCTTCAATACCGCATCAATAGCAGACATGCCACTGGCAAAGGCGAACCCTGCGTAACCCTCTTCCAGGCTGCAGATCAGCTCTTCCAGCACTTTCCGCGTGGGATTGTTGGCCCGCGAAAATTCAAATCCTTTATTGATGCCCGGCGATTCCTGCACGAAGGTGGATGTCTGATAGATAGGTACGGAAATGGCGCCTGTCAGTTCATCTACCGGAATGCTGTGAATCAGTTGTGTAGCTGTCTTCATGTTATTAAATTATTTTTTAATGATATGGAAAGTGCGGTTTATCCCTGCAACTTTATCATTAAAAATTTACTTAAACAACCAAAAATCCAGGAAGTAGAATGGGAGCGGGCATAAAAAAAGCTCCTCCTTGTTGGAAGAGCTCTCTCAAATATTGTACAGGTAAGAATTATCTCTGCCAACTTATCTTTCCCACGCTAAGCGTGGGCAGGAATTAGCACCTTTTTCCTGATCTGCTGATCTGGAAAGGTTGCTAAGGCATCGCAGGGCCAAGTCCCTCCGCCTTTCTGGATAAGTGATGTGTAAGAACTGGGTGCAAAGGTAACGGAGGTTCAGGCAAATTTCCAAATCGGAAGGAAATTTTTTTTGGTTTTGGTTCTTTTGAGATGAAATATTCTGAGGAAGACGCTGGCGGGGGATGTTTTTATTGCGATGAAATTTTTAAATTACAGATTACGCAATTCAGCAATCCCAAAATCCCAACATATCATATGTTTGTTAACCCACAGCTCTCAGAAGAGCTATTCCAGCAAATCTGGAAATGTCGCCTGTTCCGGCAGGATCATCTCTTTACAACCACCGGTGAGCCGGTACAGATCATTTATCCGGGAATACTTAATCATCATGGCGGGCCGGATTTCGGCGGTGCGAAGATCAGGATCGGCGCCACGTTGTGGGCCGGGCAGGTGGAGTTGCACCTCCGTACGTCTGATTGGTTCCGGCATGGGCATCACAGCAATGCCCAATATGACCGGATCATTCTGCATGTAGTGTTTGTTCATGACATGCCAGGACGGGACGTGGCGGGCGTGCCGTGTCTTGAGTTGCAGTCGCATATCCCGAAGATATTGTTGCATCGCTATGAGGCGTTGCGTCAGTCGGCTGATTTTGTGCCTTGTTCCGGCAGTGCGGCAGCAGTTCCGCATCTTACCTGGCTTGCCTGGAAGGAAAGGCTGCTGGCGGAACGCTGGGAGCGCAAGATGGGCGGGCTGCAGGCCTGGCTTATCTGTAACCGCTACAACTGGGAAGAGGTGTGTTACTGGGCGGTAGCACAGAGCTACGGCATGCCCGTGAATGGATCGCCGATGTTGCAGCTGGCGCAGGTATTGCCTTACCATGTGCTGCTGCGGTACCGGCACGAGCCACTGGTGCTGGAGGCGTTGTTGTTTGGCCAGGCGGGCTTTCTGGAGGATCCTGGAAGCGACGTATATGCGTTACAGTTACAGCAGGAATATGTTTACCTGAAACGCAAATACCAGCTGCTACCTTTAGCGCCGCATGCCTGGAACTGGCTGCGGGTACGTCCCTCCGCATTCCCTTCTATGCGGATTGCTGCCTTTGCCGCCCTGATGGGACAACCATCGCGGTTGTTTTCCTGTATCCTTGAAGCGAAAGACCTGGTGGCCCTGGAGCAACTGTTTTTCATACAACCATCACCGTATTGGCGCACTCATTACCGTTTCGGGCAGCCGGTACAGCGGACCAGCCGCCCTGGCAAACAGGCCGTACACAGCATACTGATCAACACGGTATTGCCATTACTCTTCCTCTACGGACGGGAAAAGCAGTCGCGGTATTATCAGCAACAGGCGCTTCACTTCCTGGAGCAATTACCTCCGGAAAACAATACCATCATAAAAGCATGGGAAAACGCCGGGATAAAACAGGAAAACGCTTTGGAGTCGCAGGCGATGCTGCAATTAAAACAATACTACTGTGATGCCAGAAGATGCCTGCATTGCGCGGTGGGATTGAAGATATTGAGCATGTAGTTATTTATTTATGTGGTTATGTAGTTATTTAAAATGCAGCGGAGATTATGTTTGTTTTGTTTTATCCAGGATAGATAATAAATGATGATCCCGGCTGCATTTTAAATAACTACATAACCACATAAATAAATACATAAGCTCACCAGTTAAACGTCACATCCTGTACGATATCCGGGTGAATGCTTTTTGCAACGGGGCAGGCATGTGCGGCTCTTTCGAGAATAGTTTTTGCTTTTTCATCCAGGTTGTGGCCTGCAGGAAAATCGAATACCACGTTTATTCCGGTGATACGGCGGGGTTCTGTGCCCATGATCTTCAGGATGCTTACTTTGGTACCATCGATGTTCCAGTTGTTGTCTCTTGCCTTGATGCCCATGATAGTGAGCATGCAGCTGCCAAGAGCGGAAGCTACGAGGTCGGTGGGAGAGAAGCGTTCGCCTTTACCGTTGTTATCAACAGGCGCATCGGTTTCTATCACGGTGCCGGATTTAACGTGTGTGGCTGTAGTTCTGAGTTCGCCGTTGTAAATGATTTCTGCTGTTTGCATGATATATTATTTTTAATGTCTTTGTAATTGTTAAGCGGGACTAACAAACCGTAAAATAAATGTATTTTTAGTATAAGTTGACATGTGCGGTGAAAGCGCTGGCAAACTCAAAAAAAATTAGGTACGTTTGTAATATTAACATAACAATACCTTTATTCAAGCGTTTATTTATTATAATAATAGCCCATCACTGTGAAAAAAATATACTTAGTCCTGTTTCTGGTTACCATCTCCAGCGGTTTGTACGCGCAAACGGCCAATACTTCCACTACTTCCACTAAGCAATCTAAAAGAGCAGAGAAAGAGCAGCGTAAGCTGAAAAAGATCGCTATCCTGCGTGAACAGGAAGAGGGTGAGAATGTGTTTGAGCGTGAATTTTCTGCCGGCGCCCGCCTGAATACAGACGGCTGGACAGGCTTTGCGGAACTGGGCTACCGCAAGAACAGGAAGATAGTGAACTATTTCCAGCTGGAAGTTTCTGAGAAAAGGAACCATAAGGAAGACAAACGCCCTGGTGGCGGTACTGGCTACTCTTTTACTGAGCGCCCGTACATCTTTGGGAAACAGAATAACTTTTACCCGGTGAAACTAGGTATCGGCCAGCGTTACCTGATCGGGGGCAAGGCCAATAAGAATGGGGTGGAGGTGTCTGCTATCTATTACGGAGGTGTGTCTATCGGGCTGTTAAAGCCTTATTACCTTACTGTTCGCAGCAAAACCGGCGACCAGGTGGAAACCATTAAGTATAATCCCAATGATGAAGGTAATTTCCTGCAGGCAGACCGTATTTATGGCGCCGGAGGCTTCGGTAAAGGCTGGAGTGAGCTGAGTGTGATCCCCGGCCTGCACGCCAAACTTGGTATGCGTTTCGACTGGGCTCACTTCAATGAAGTGGTAAGCGCGCTGGAAATTGGTGTGAATGCGGAAATGTACACTAAAAAAGTGCCTATTATGGTCACAGAAAACAATAAACAGTTGTTTTTTAATGCATATGTCGGCATCCAATTCGGGAAGCGATGGAATAGAAGATAAACCTTAACTTTGTTCCTTTAAAGAAAGGAGTAAGCGATGCAAGAATTACCCGTAATAGCGGCCGAACCAGCCACCACAAGAGTTAAGAAGCCTGACTGGCTGCGCGTTAAACTGCCGATAGGAGAGAACTACAAACAGGTTAGGAACCTCGTAGATACCCATAAATTACATACCATCTGTGAAAGCGGTAACTGCCCCAATATGGGAGAGTGCTGGGGAGCTGGAACGGCCACCTTCATGATCCTGGGGAATATCTGTACCCGCAGTTGCGGCTTTTGTGCTGTAGCTACCGGCCGTCCGGAACCAGTAGATCACGATGAGCCACAGCGCGTGGCGGAGGCGATCTACCTCATGAAAGTGAAGCATGCCGTTATCACTTCCGTTGACAGGGACGAGCTGAAAGATGGCGGTTCCATCATCTGGGCCAATACCATCAATGCCGTAAGGGCGCTGAACCCAGGTACGACGATGGAAACGCTGATCCCCGATTTCCGTGGCCAGTGGGAAAACCTCCAGCGCATCATCGATGTAGCACCGGAAATTGTTTCCCATAACCTTGAAACCGTAGAGCGTTTAACCAAGCAGGTGAGGATACAGGCTAAATATCACCGCAGCCTGGAAGTGATCCGCCGGCTCAAAGAAGGTGGCATGCGCACTAAAAGCGGTATTATGCTGGGCCTCGGCGAAACCAAGGAAGAAGTGATCCAGGCTATGCAGGATCTGTATGACAATGGCTGTGATGTGGTAACACTGGGCCAGTATCTGCAGCCTACCCCCAAGCATCTGCCGGTAGTGCGCTTTGTACATCCTGATGAATTTGCAGAGCTGCGCGAAATAGGATACAACATGGGGCTCGACTACGTAGAGGCGGGTCCGTTAGTGAGATCTTCCTATCACGCAGAGAAACATATTTTCAGCGGTCGTAATAAAGGATGACCGGATTCATTTTCCAAGTATTTGTTAAAATCCACCCATATGGGTGGATTTTTGTTTTGATAAATATTATCTTAGCGCCTCGTTATTTTTACCTAAGTAACAGAGAAGACTGTTACTGCTACCTACTTCTAAATTGTTGGAAACGCTTATGTTCAAAAGGAAGCAAACCGCCTGTGTGACCAGCTTCCGTGTGTAACCGCCGCCTGTTGAATAAGAATAAGCAACGCTATCAACCTACCTGTTTTACTGCAAAAGCAGCAATCTTGTATGGCTATACGAAATGTCTGGCTGTGCATTGAGAATGATTTTACATATGGAGCATACTAACTGTCATTATACAGCATAATAGCTGTGTTAATGATGTTGTGTTCTTTTGATTGGTACAAAGATGAATTGAATGTCAAAAGCCTTTTATGAAAAGAGCATTTTACCTGTTAGCTGTGTCGTGTGGGATGTTATTTTCCCCACAGCTATTTGCACAGCAAGCCACAGATTCCGTGTTAACCAGTGCTACCCTGGAGGATTGCGTCCGGTATGCATTAACCCATCAGCCGTTACTGAAGCAGTCGGGTATCGATGAAGCCATTACAGACAGAACAGTGAAGAGTAAGCTGGCCGACTGGTATCCGCAGATAGGGCTGGACTATAACCTGCAGCACTATTTCGAGTTGCCAACTTCAGTTTTCGGTGGTAATCCTACCAAAGTAGGTGTGAAAAATACCTCTGCAGCCACTTTCGGGCTTAACCAGAACATCTTTACCAGAGACCTGCTACTCGCTTCCAACACATCAAAGGATGTACGAAAACAGAGCCATCAGAACACCATGCGTAATCAGGTAGATGTGGTAGCCGATGTAAGCAAGGCATTCTATGATGTGCTGCTCACCAAACAACAGATTGATGTGCTGGATGAAGATATCATCCGCACGGAGCGCAGTCTGAAAGACGCCTACAATCAGTACCAGAGCGGTGTAGTAGACAAGATTGACTACAAGCGGGCCACCATTTCGCTCAACAATGCGAAGGCACAGCAGAAATCGGCACGCGAACTGCTCGCGGCCAAGCAGGCCTATCTCAAGCAGCTGATGGGATACCCCACCAGCGTGGGCGATGTACCGATTGCATACGACACGGCAAAGATGGCCAGCCAGGCAAACAGTGCAGACACCACGCTGGCAGCCGATTACAAGAACAGGATCGAGTACCAGTTGCTCGAGACCCAACAGCGGTTACTCAAAGCAGATCTGCAATACAATAAGTGGAGTTATCTGCCTACTGTATCTGCATTTGCGAACTATTCCTTCGCCTGGCAGAACAATGAGTTCTCCAAGCTGTATAATGCGGATTACCCTAACTCGTTAATGGGGCTGAAGCTATCAATCCCTATTTTTCAGGGAGGCAAGCGGGTGCACAACATCAAAATGGCGCAGTTACGGCTGGACCGTTCCCAGTGGGACTTTGCGGCGCTCAGAAACCAGATCAGCGCACAGTATAGCCAGGCTATGGCTGCCTATAAAAGTAACCTGAACGACTACTATACCTTAAAGGATAACGTACAGATGGCGCAGGATGTATATAACATGCTGCAGCTGCAGTATAAGGAAGGGATAAAGACATACCTCGATGTGCTCATCTCCGAAACGGAGCTGCGCACCGCACAGCTGAGCTATTACAACGCCATGTACCAGGTATTGTCCAGCAGGATTGATCTGCAAAAAGCATTAGGAACCTTAACAGCTAATTATTAAATGGTAACCGGATCGGATATGAAAAAAATGAACCACATTGTCTTAATCAGCGCTGCCGGAATGCTCGGCTTTACTGCCTGCAAGGGGCCAGGCCCCAAAGGCGCGCCTGTGATGCCCCCAACACCGGTAAATGTTACGGAAGCTGCGGTTGCATCTGCCGTTTATTACGACAAGTATCCGGCTACAGTGACGGCGCTGAACAACGTAGAGCTTCGCTCACAGGTGCCCGGATTTATTACCGCTATTTTCTTTAAGGAAGGTGAGGTAGTACAGAAAGGCAAGCCCCTGTATGAAATAGACCGCCGCAAATACGAAGCGGCCTATCGCCAGGCAGAAGCTAATATTGCCAGCGCGCGCGCCAATTACAACAAGGCCAGAAAAGATGATGACCGTTATCGCCGTCTTGCGGAACAGGATGCGGTAGCACGTCAGATACTCGATAATGCAGAAGCGGCGCTGGAAACTACCCGCAGCCAGCTTGCAGCAGCAGAAGCCACACTGGCCTCTGTACGCACAGACCTCGATTATTCTCTTATCAAAGCGCCATTCACCGGCCGTATTGGTATCTCACAGGTAAGGCTGGGCGCGCAGGTAAGTCCTGGTACTACACTGCTGAACACCATTTCCAGCGAAAACCCCATTGCTGTGGATTTTGTGGTGAATGAATCAGACATCTCCCGCTTTGCGGAGTTGCAGGATAAAGCACCTGGTGCTGCTGATTCCACATTCCGCCTGCTGTTGCCCAATGGTATTGCTTATCCACATCCTGGTAAGCTACTGGCTATAGACCGTGGTGTGGATAACCAGACCGGTACCATTAAAGTAAGGATCGAATTTACCAACCCTGACGATAAACTGAAAGATGGTATGAGCTGCGTGTTACAGGTGCTGAACCAGCAATCCGGCGACAGGCTGATCATCCCGTACAAAGCCATTACTGAACAGATGGGTGAGTTCTTTGTGTTTGTTGCAAAGGATACTGTTGCCAACCAGGTTAAAGTGCACCTGGGTCCCAAGCTGGGCGACAGGATTGTGATCATGGACGGCATACAGGCCGGTGATAAAGTGATCACAGAAGGCTTGCAGCGTCTGCGCGATGGTGGTAAGATCCAGCTCGGCATGCCGCCTGCCGCAGGAGATGCAAAAGCCGGAGCGGGGAAGAAATAGTTTATTAGTAAGAATCAACAGCAGAAAATCATGATTGCAGATACTTTTATACGGAGGCCCGTAACCGCAATAGTGATATCTATTGTGCTGGTATTGGTGGGCATTTTGGCTATGATGAACCTGCCGGTAGGGCAGTATCCTGAAATATCCCCGCCCACTGTACAAGTTACCGGTAACTATACAGGCGCCGATGCACAAACCGTTGAACAAACGGTGGCCACACCTGTGGAAGTGCAGGTAAACGGTACGCCCGGTATGACCTATATCAACACCAACAATACCAGCAGTGGCCAGATGAGTATGACGGTGAATTTTGAAGTGGGCACCGATATCAACATTGCAGCACTGGATGTGCAGAACCGCGTTGGTATTGCGCAACCCACACTGCCGCAGGAAGTACAGCGTCTGGGCCTCACTGTCAGGAAACGTAACCCGAGTATTCTTATGCTCGTAGCGTTATACTCACCAAAGGGTACACATGATATTACATTCCTCGACAACTACACCAACGTATATGTGAAAGATGCGCTGTTGCGCGCCAAAGGCGTGGGTGATATTTTTACCCGTGCGGATGATTTCAGTATGCGTATCTGGCTGAAGCCGGATAAGCTTGCAGAAATGGGTGTTACCGCCGAAGATATCCGTGCTGCGCTCGCAGAGCAGAACGCCCAGATCACGGCGGGTTCTGTAGGTGCGCCACCGCAACCAACCGGACAAACATTTGAATACAACATCTTCACCAAAGGACGTCTTACCACTCCGGAGGAGTTTGGCAATATCATTGTGAAAACACGTCCGGCAGATGGTTCGCTGGTATACCTGAAAGATGTGGCCCGCATACAGTTGGGTAAATTCAACTACGCAGGTAACAACTATGTGGATGGTAAACGCGCTGCCTATCTCCTGATCTATCAGGCGCCAGGCAGCAACGCACTGGAAACAGCAGCCAACGTTACGGCCGCCATGGAGCAGCTGAAAAAACAGTTCCCCAACGATGTGGATTACGTAGTGCCATTTGAGTCAGTATCTGTTGTGAAGGTATCCATTGAAGAAGTGGTGCACACGCTCGTAGAAGCCCTGATACTGGTGGTGATCGTAGTGTTCCTCTTCCTCCAGAGCTGGCGTGCTACTATCATTCCTATCCTCGCTATCCCGGTATCTATCATTGCTACCTTTATCTTCTTCATACCACTGGGTTTCACCATCAATACCCTTACACTGTTCGGTTTCGTGCTGGCTATCGGTATTGTGGTGGACGATGCCATTGTGGTGGTGGAAGCAGTGCAGCATAATATAGACCATGAGAAGATGTCGCCGAAAGAGGCTACTATACAGGCTATGAAGGAGATCTCCGGACCTGTGATCGCGATTGCGCTGATTCTCGCTGCGGTGTTTGTTCCGGTAGGATTCATTCCTGGTATCGTAGGCCGCCTGTATCAGCAGTTTGCGATCACCATCGCTATCTCTGCGATGATCTCCGCATTTGTGGCGTTGTCGCTCACACCGGCGCTGTGTATCCTTCTGCTGAAACCTATGCACCTGGATAAGGATTCAAAAGGGCTCAATAAATTCTTCTACAAATTCAACCGCTGGTTCGGGCATACTACTTCCCGTTATACTATTGGGGTGAAGAAGAGCATCCGCTTCGGGCGTTATGCCATTATCCTGCTGCTCTGCATTTTCGTAGGTACGGTGATGTTATTCAAGGCTAAGCCTACGGGCTTTATTCCTACGGAGGATGAAGGCCGTCTGATCATCACCTTCGACCTGGCAGAATCTGCATCCACAGAGCGTACAGTGGCGGTGATGCAGCGTATGATGAAGGACCTCGACAGCCTGCCTGGTATCAGGCACTATGCGGCACTGGGTGGTTTGAATGCGGTGAACTTTTCTACAAAATCCAACAGCGCTACCATCTTCTGTTCACTTGATCCGTGGGATGAGCGCAAGCCGGATTCCCTCCAGATCTTCGGCATGGTGGCCGCTGTGCAGAAGAAGCTGAGCAAGTATAAGGAAGCCAATGTGGTGGTAATTCCGCCGCCGGCCATTCCTGGTCTTGGTCAGACGGCTGGTTTCTCCTTTGTATTGCAACAGCGTGGAAGCGGCGAGATTAAAGCCTTTGAAGGTGTATTACAGAAATTCCTGGGCGAGGTCAATAAACGCCCTGAAATAGGTAAGGCATTCTCCTTCTTTACGGCACGTACTCCCGGCTATCAGCTGGATATAGACCGCGAGAAAGCGAAGAAGATGGGTGTGAAGATCTCTGATATTGCCACAGCCCTGCAAACATACATGGGTAGCGCTTATATCAACGACTTCACCATCTACGGCCGTAACTTCCGTGTGGTGACGCAGGCGGATTCCTCCTATCGTGGGGATATCAAAAACCTGAGCCAGATATTTGTGCGTAACTCGGTTGGTAATATGGTGCCGGTGAGCGCGCTTACTTCATACAAGGTGATAGAGAATGCGCCGGTGATTTCTCACTATAACCTGTTCCGCTCTGCGGAAATCAATGGTAACCCTGCACCGGGTTACAGTAGCGGCGATGCCATCAATGCACTGAAAGAAGTAGCGGCGCAGGTGCTGCCGGAAGGTTATGGATATGAGTTCTCCGGTCTCAGCCGCGAAGAGATCCTGTCCGGTTCCAAAACCGTGTATATATTCACGTTATCCATCATTTTCGTGTTCCTGTTCCTGGCGGCATTGTACGAGAGCTGGTCTGTACCATTCTCCGTACTGCTGGCAGTTCCCATCGGCGCATTTGGCGCTATTACGGTACTCACCTTCCTGCCTAAACTGAGCAACAACGTATATGCGCAGATCGGTCTGATTACGTTGATTGGTCTGTCGGCCAAGAACGCCATCCTGATTGTGGAATTTGCGAAAGAGCGTGTAGACCGGGGAATGGATCTTGTGACTGCCGCTGTGGAAGCAGCCAAGCTGCGTCTGCGTCCTATTATCATGACATCGCTGGCCTTCCTGTTGGGTATCATGCCGCTGGTGCTGTCATCCGGCGCCGGTGCGGAAGCCCGTAAAACGATGGGCTGGACTGTCCTTGGAGGGATGTTCACTGCTACCTTCCTGGCGATATTCATTGTGCCGGTATTGTATGTGGTGATCACCAGGCTGGCTTATGGCAAAGAGAAATTGCGGAAGATGAAGGAGAACTACCAGGCTATTCCTGAACATGATGTGCAGGGTAAACTGTGACTGTGATTTTTGTGATTGTTCTGATGATGGTGATGTGGGGAGATGAGGATTTGATTTTTGTTTGACTAGAGAGTGATTGTTTAGTTTTAATCGGAGGCGTTGCGAAAGCGGCGCCTCTTAGTTTTTGGGGGAGATGCGGTTGCCGTTATCATCAAAGTGTTGCGACAGCTGCCATTCTGTATGCCCTACCATATACATGGCACCGGTTACTACTGCGCCTACGGTGATATAGAAAAACCAATCTGTTTGCCGGTCAAATACCAGTGCGCAGATGATGCCGGTGAGTATCAGTATAACCCCGATGCGCCTTGAGATATAAGCTGCTTCCTGGTTGGCGGTATGCCACATCTCAAGGTTGCGGGTAGACAGGAAGCTGCGGTATCCGTACCATGATTTAGTGGTTTTCGGGGGATAGAGCCGGATCAGGTTACCCATAATGAAGAAGAGGACTCCGGCGAAAAGTGCCGCGTTACAGTAAGTGGAGTGCAGGAAGTTTATCAGCATAACAATGGTTTTAACAATGATTCTATGTGATTTGTTGATTTTCTGATGGGGTATTGTGGGGTTTGCAGCAAAAAGCCAGCCAGATAGAAAGAGGTACGCCTTTAGCCTTAGTATGATGCTAAAGCTGAAGGCGTACTATTATCAGTATGGGATTATTATTGATTTCCCGTGCTGTCTGTTGCTTTCTTTTTCTTGCCGAAGAGGCCGTTGAGTGTGTTTTTCACGGATTCCCCGGCTTGTTTGCCGATATTATCCAATGGTTTTCCACTCTGCTGGGTGGAATCCTTCTTGCCACTCAACTGATTTTTCAGTTCATTTTTCAGCGCATTTACGGCGTTGTTTTTGATCTGGTTCACGCTGTCGCGTACCGTGTTTTTAACGGTATCAATTTTATTTTTTACGAGCGTGGCGGCCTGTGATTTCAGGTTGTTGACACTTTCCTTCAAGTCCGTTTTGAGCGATGGCTTGAGGATATTTCCCGCCATCAGTACCTGCAGATGCACGCTGTCGCCGATGTTGATGGGAATCCCTTTCTGCTGTGCCTGGGACGCGAGATTATTGACGAGGCTATTACCGGCAGATCCCATGAGACTACGTGGCAGGGCAAGCTGTAGGGTATAGTCGAGCGACTGGTCAAAACCATGTGAGCCGGCAATATCCATTTTTACGCCATTCACCACCACTTTGAAAGGGTTCACTTTCACACGGCCATTTTCAAAGGCGAAATAGTTTTTAATATCGCGCAGTGAGAGATCCTTCAGCGGGGTAATATTCAGGGTACTAGCCAGCTGGTCTACAGGTGCAAACTGTTTCAGGAAGCCTTGTATCAGCAGCAGGTTACCATCGCCGGTGAGGGTGCTCAGATCCGGGCTCATGTCTTTGCCCAGCTTGCCGTGCATGGTGAGCTGTGAGTTGATCTTACCAGAGAGGAACTTCCCGATGGGCATCAGTTTCTGTACCGTGTTGAAGGTATTGAAGGTCTGCTGTACATCGAGGTTTTGAACATTATAAGCGATGTTGATGTCCGGATTTACTTTGCTTTGCCTGGTGCTGTAGTTACCATTGATTTCAATGGTTCCCTGGAGAGCATTGGCTTTCAGCTGCTGCATGGTTACGGTTTCATCTTTTACGAGGAGCGTGCCATTTACATTGTTAAGCTCTGCTTTGTCGTAGAGCACTTTGTCGACAGCGGCTTGCAGGCTGATGTTGAGATTGGCCGGAACGGCAAAGGGTTTTGCGGCGGCGGTATCCTGTTTGGCGGCAGCAGGCGCAGTGCTGGAAGTGGTGCCCATCCATTTGTTGAGGTTCACCTGGTCAGCCTTGAAGTGCAGGCTACCGTCCAGTGGCGCATTTTTGAACGTATAGGCGAGGAGGTTATTCACTTCTCCATTAGCCTGGAAGTTGGTGCCCAGGTACTGCCCGTTCAGGTCTTTCACGGTTACGTTTTTAGGATTGAACTGGAGGGAGAGGTTATTCACCTTTACGCCATCCGGATAATCCTTGCTTTTATAGAGCAGGTTACTGACCTGTAAGGTGCCAGCGGCGTAGAAGCGGTCGTACTGCTGCTTTTCGATGGCGCTCATGTTACCTTTGGCTGCTATGTCAGCATCGAGGAGGCCGGTGAGGGCGGTGCCATTCTCCAGTTTTACGAACTGGGTAATCTTAGAGAGGTCCAGCTTACCTTTGGCGGCGCCGTCTATGTAAAGATCAGAGATCGGTGTTTTAACAAGGAGGCGGAGGTCCAGCGGTGTGTTATCCATTTCGAGGTGACCGGTGGGCATATCCACTGTGGTATGATCAGGCACACCGTCAGGATTGCTGACCTTCATGGCGATCTGGATATTTTTTACCGGCTTCGGAAGATCGGGATACTGGAAGAAGCCATTCTTTACAGTAAGATCAAGGCCGAAGGCAGGCATCTGTACGGGAGAGTATCTGCCTTTTACGTATCCGCTGAAGGCCGCATTGCCACTGGTTTTTATCTTGTTGAAATCGGCCTTGTAAATCACCGGTATCAATGACAATATATCTTTGAAATCAGTGGAAGGCGCTTTGAAACTCAGGTCCATACCATAGGTGGAATCGTTTACGATTTTGAAGAATCCTTGCAGGGCCAGTTCCAGGTTATTGATCGCAGCCTTGCTGTTTTTGAGCGTATAGGTGCTGGTGGTATTGTCGATCTGGATGTCGGCATCCAGCATGGTCTTTACATTGGACAGATAGGGGATGAGACCGTAGCGGAAGGTAATACCGTCTGCACTGGTGCTGGTTTCCAGGGTGAACTGATCCTGGGTGAAGTCGCCTTTCCCTTTATGGGTGAGACCATCGACAATGAGTTGCATGTTGCCCTGGCGGTCATCGTAGCTGACGTAGGCGTCTGTGATACTATACTGGCGCAGGCTTAGTGCAAATTTGGTTTTGGAGGTATCGGTGGACGTGGTGGCGGAGGTATCTGGTTTCATGATGTCCCAGTTAGGTTTGCCGTCTTTATTCACAATTGCGTGTATACGTGGCCGTGAGAGTGCGATATTATATATATCCATCTTGCCTCCCTTAATCACGCTCATAAGATCGAGGGCTACATCGATCTGTTTTACAGCCAGCAGTGTGTCACCTGCAAATGCGCCGGAACCGGTGACCTGGAGATCTTCGAGTCCTACGGCCAGTCTGGGAAAGTGTCTGAAAAGGCTGATGTCCACGTCTTTGAAGTCTACCTGTGCGGTAAGGCGTTTGTTCAGTTCTGTTTTTACCTTCGCGATGATTTTATCTTTAAAGAAATACGGGACGGCAATTGCTGCCAATACTAAGACCACTATTGTGATCAACACAATTTTGAGGATCTTTTTGAGCATAGGTTCTGCTTATTTTTGATTAATTGGTGTGAAGGTAGGGAATAATTACTTTTGCTGTATTAAAGAAATCTATAATCATTATGACACCAGAAAGAACTGACAGGCTGATGTCGGCTTTAAACAAGCGACAATCCAACTTGACTGTGGTGCTGGAGGATGTGCAGGACCCGCATAATGTATCCGCCGTATTACGTACATGCGATGCCGTTGGTATCCAGGATGTATATGTTATTACCACAAAAGCGCCACGCCGCAAGAAGTGGGGACACCGGAGCAGCAGCAGCGCGGATAAATGGATTACCACCCACCAGTTTGAAGATGCAGCGGCCTGTATGAAGGTTGTACGTGAAAAGTATGATAAGATATACACTACTCACCTGGCTGCCGATTCTATCAGTCTCTATAACATCGACTTCTCCTGCTCCGTAGCGCTGGTATTCGGGAATGAACAGAATGGTGTAAGCGATGCCGTAAGGGCCATGGCAGACGGCAACTTCATTATTCCGCAACTGGGTATTATCCGTTCTCTAAATATATCTGTAGCCTGTGCAGTCAGTATTTATGAAGCTATGCGCCAGAAAACAATTGCGGGACATTATGATAAGCCGGGATTGCAGGAAGCACAGTATAATGCGCTGGCAGTGGAGTGGGGATTGTGATTTCTCTGATGATTATAAAGATGAATGATTTGCCTTCTATTATGAGACAGACCATTCATGTTTAAATCAACGCCTGGGTACTTCGCTTAATTTTTTATCCAGTACTTCAATTCTTTTATCCTGGGAGATAATGTATAATGTTGACTCTTCTATCTTCTTCAGGAGTTTGCTGTTGATAGATGTTCATATCCATTTTCAAATTGCTACTTCTTCTACTCCCTGGGCTAAAATTTTTATTTCGCTACCGGTTGAATTTGTCTTTATCACATAGCAATACAAGTTAACATTATCAAAAGCACCTTTCCAAAGCTTGTAAAAATGTAATAAATCCGGATCATCTGCAGGACCAATGTAAGCGGTGTCAATAGTTTCCTTTACATGGATACCTGAGTTCATAGCTGCCTTAAATAAGCAAACTCCTTTGAAGATTATTTTTGACTTTGGTCGCTCTTCATACCAGTCGATAATCATCTCTACGATATCATTTTCACCTAGTTCCCTTCTATCAAGGAATATGCTCGAGGATGGAATCATGCCAATAACAGTCATCAAAATAAAAGTTCATAACAATCGGTTTATATTTACTTTTTTACTTACCAATCTTTAACCACCATGCCCATCTATTTGGAACCTTAAAATCAGAAAAATGGTATAGCAGCCCGTTAAAATGAAATTGTCATGCAATGCCTCAAATTAAAAAATCCCCTCCGGTGTGGAGGGGACTTCCTATATTATACTTAATAACCCTGTTGTATTATGCGCTGCATGTTACGCAACCTTCTTCCATAGTGCAGACAGCCCCTTCAGGAATATCGTCGATGGATATATCGCTGCCGGAGGCCTGGGCCACAACAGGCTGTATCTGCTGACCGCCCTGTTTTTCCACAGTAAACTGTACAGCTTGTGCAGCTGCCTGTGTACGGAGGTAATACATACCGGTTTTGAGGCCTTTCTTCCAGGCGTAGAAGTGCATGGAAGTGAGCTTGGCGGTAGTAGGCGTATCAACGAACAGGTTGAGGGACTGCGACTGGCAAATGAATGCCCCGCGGTCTGCGGCCATATCGATGAGGTTACGTTGTTTGATTTCCCATACTGTCTTGTACAGTTCCTTGATATTGGCAGGGATCTCAGTTATATTCTGGATGGAACCATTGGAGGCAATGATCTTTGTTTTCATGTCATTGTCCCAGAGACCCAGTTCTACGAGGTCTTTCAGCAGGTGCTTGTTCACTACCACGAACTCACCGCTCAGTACGCGGCGGGTGTAGATGTTGGAAGTGTAAGGCTCAAAGCATTCGTTGTTGCCGAGGATCTGCGAAGTGGATGCTGTAGGCATTGGCGCCAGCAGCAGCGAGTTGCGGATACCGTCTTTAACGACGGATGCTTTCAGCGCTTCCCAGTTCCAGCGGGAAGATGGAGTTACGCCCCACATATCAAACTGCAGGATACCTTTTGAAGCAGGAGAGCCGGGGAATGTTTCGTAGGCGCCGTCTTTCTTCGCGAGGTCATTGGAAGCGGTGAGTGCAGCGAAGTAGATGGTCTCAAATATTTCGCTGTTCAGTTTCTTGGCTTCATCGCTTTCGAAAGGATAACGCATAAGGATAAACGCATCTGCCAGACCTTGTACACCGAGGCCGATAGGGCGGTGGCGCAGGTTACTGCGTTGTGCTTCCTCTACGGGGTAGTAGTTGTTGTCGATGATCTTGTTCAGGTTGATAGAAGCCTGGTAGGTCACCTCAAACAGTTTCTGATGATCGAACTGTCCGTCGATAACAAAGCGAGGCAGTGCCAGGGAAGCCAGGTTACATACGGCTACTTCGTTAGCGTCAGTATATTCAATGATCTCTGTGCAGAGATTGGAGCTT
The DNA here is from genome assembly GCF_035538455.1 of Chitinophaga sp. Lineage (GTDB taxonomy): Bacteria > Bacteroidota > Bacteroidia > Chitinophagales > Chitinophagaceae > Chitinophaga. The sequence continues at coordinate 34,292 of NZ_DATLKJ010000113.1, read as the reverse complement.
TTGATGGTGCCCAGGTTCTGCTGGTTGGATTTGCGGTTGGCCGCATCTTTATACAGCAGGTAAGGAGTACCGGTTTCGATTTGTGCGTCGAGGATAGCGAACCAGAGGTCTTGCGCCTTAACGGTTTTGCGTGCGCGGCCTTCCTGTTCGTATTTTTCGAACAGCTGTTCGAACTCTTCACCCCAGCATTCGTGCAGCCCGGGTGCTTCGTGCGGACAGAACAATGACCAGTTGCCGTTGGCTTCTACGCGTTTCATGAACAGATCTGGAACCCAGAGGGCATAGAACAGGTCACGGGCGCGCAGTTCTTCTTTACCGTGGTTTTTGCGCAGGTCGAGGAATTCGAATACGTCTGCATGCCATGGTTCAAGATAGATAGCGAAGGCGCCTTTACGTTTACCACCGCCCTGGTCTACATAGCGTGCGGTATCATTAAATACGCGCAGCATGGGAATGATCCCGTTGGAAGTACCGTTGGTACCGCTGATGTAGGAACCTGTAGCGCGGATATTGTGGATGCTCAGACCGATGCCGCCGGCGCTCTGGGAGATCTTGGCGGTTTGTTTCAGTGTATCATAGATACCTTCGATGCTGTCCCCCTGCATGGTGAGCAGGAAGCAGGACGACATCTGCGGTTTGGGCGTACCTGCGTTGAACAGGGTAGGAGTGGCGTGTGTGAACCAGCGCTCACTCATCAGGTTATACGTTTTGATGGCGGCGTCGATATCTTCTTTGTGGATACCTACAGCCACGCGCATGAACATATGTTGAGGGCGTTCCACTACTCTGCCTTCTGTTTTCAGAAGGTAAGAGCGTTCCAGTGTTTTGAAACCGAAGTAGTCAAAAGCAAAGTCACGGTCGTAGATGATAGTGGAGTCCAGTATTTCGGCATTGTCCCTGATGATGTCATATACTTCGTCAGATAACAGGGCGGCAGATTTGCCGGTTTTCGGATCGATGTATTCATACAGTTTGGTCATTGTTTTGGAGAATGACTTTTCTGTATTCTTATGGAGGTTGCTCACTGCAATGCGGGAAGCCAGCAGGGCATAGTCAGGGTGTTTGGTAGTCAGGGATGCAGCTGTTTCGGCGGCCAGGTTATCCAGTTCGGAAGTGGTAACACCGTCGTATAGTCCCTGGATCACTTTCTTCGCAACGTCTATCGCATCAACATATTCGGTATTAAAACCATAACAGAGTTTCTCAATACGGGCGGTAATTTTATCGAATTTTACCGCTTCTTTTCTGCCATCTCTTTTGATTACGAACATGGGTCAGTGAATTTTGCTATAGGCTGTTGGCATTTAGCCAGCAGCGTTAGCGGTTAGTAAATAGTTTTTCAGTCTCTTCCCGTCAGGCGGGAGAGTTGTTTTTAGAAATCTTCTTCCAGGCTGAATGTCTGCGATTCCTTGCTGCCACCCATTACACCTGACTTCTGATAATCGCCCACACGTTTTTCAAAGAAGTTGGTCTTACCCTGTAAGGAGATCATTTCCATGAAATCAAAGGGATTAGACGCATTGAATATTTTCGAATAGCCGAGCTCGCTCACCCATCTGTCGGCCACAAACTCAATGTATTGGGCCATCAGGCGGCTGTTCATACCGATAAGGTCTACCGGCAGCGCTTCGGTGATAAATTCTTTTTCAAAAGCTACGGCTTCGGTGATGATCTGATGTACCTGTTGTTCACTCAGTTGGTTTTCCAGCATGCTGTAGAGGAGGCAGGCAAATTCGCAATGGAGACCTTCGTCACGGCTGATCAGTTCATTGGAGAAGGTCAGGCCGGGCATCAGTCCTCTTTTCTTCAGCCAGAAGATAGAGCAGAAGCTGCCGCTGAAGAAGATGCCTTCTACTGCTGCGAAAGCCACGAGACGTTCTGCAAAAGTGCCGTTCTCAATCCAGCGCAGCGCCCAGTTGGCTTTTTTCTGTACAGCCGGAACAGTATCGATTGCATGGAACAGGCGGTCTTTTTCCACCGGGTCTTTAATATAAGTATCGATCAGCAGGGCGTATGTTTCAGAGTGGATATTTTCCATCATGATCTGGAAACCGTAGAAACAACGGGCTTCCGGGATCTGTACTTCGCTCATGAAGTTCACTGCCAGGTTTTCATTTACGATGCCATCGCTTGCGGCAAAGAAAGCCAGTACGTGAGATATAAAGTGGCGCTCACCATCGTTAAGGCCGGCCCAGTCTTTCAGGTCACTGCTCAGATCTATTTCTTCTGCTGTCCAGAAACTCGCTTCATGCTTTTTATATTGCTCCCAAACTTTAGGGTACTTGATCGGCAATAACACAAAGCGGTCCTTGTTCTCTTTTAAAAGAATTTCATTCTCGTTACTCATATTAATATTTTTATCTGGTACTGTCGGAGGTTCTCGGTCTTTCTGGTGGGGGTTAGCATGCTGAAATCTTTAAGGCTTGCATTTACTACCTATCTGTCATTCTCAGCTGTGCATCATCCTAAAATCCATACGTCCAGGATTACAAATGTAAGCAACCAGTTATGGCAGGAGGAATCAAGTTTTCAACAGGTGTGGAAAAAGAACGTGAACATTGTTGGAATATAGTGACGGCGCATGTTTCACGCTATCCACCTTCTGTGTGTATGTAATATGTTTTTTATGTGAAGAAAATTATCCGGATAAGATATTTATATGGATATTTTTTGTACTGAATAATCTAACATGATGATCATCAGCATAAAAAATGCAGTTAAGAAATTTTTGTTAAAATGAGGGCGGGAGCACCCTATATATGTGTTAATTTTTCATATTTACAACCTTAATTATTTGCGTATGCCCGGACCAGTTATTGCCCTTCATGCGGTAAAAAAGAGTTACCAGGATGTACCGGTACTGGATGTACCCCACCTCGAGCTGCCGGAAGGCATCTGGTGGCTGCAGGGCGAGAACGGCGCCGGCAAAACCACGTGTATGAAGGTGATGGCGGGCCTCATTCCCTTCAAAGGTGAAATAGTGCTCCAGGGCGATGTCAGCAGCCGTAACCACCCGGTGCGCTTCCGCCGGCTGATCAACTATGCAGAGGCGGAGCCGTTGTACCCCTCTTTCCTCACGGGCCGCGATCTCCTGGAGCTCTACCTGGGCACCAAAGGGGGCGACCGTAAACAGATCATGGAAATGGGGGAAGAGATGGGCGTTCATCTTTTTATGAACAACCCGGTGAGCAGCTATTCCAGTGGAATGCTCAAGAAACTTTCCCTGCTGCTGGCTTTTACCGGAGACCCTGCCCTCATTCTTCTCGATGAGCCGCTCATCACTATTGATACCCGTACGCTGGGCATCATGTATGAGCTGATCCGCTCTCACAGCGCCAGGGGCGTTTCCTTCTGCATTACCTCCCATCAACCGCTCGATCCCGAAATGATCACACTGACAGGGACACTCCGCGTAGAAAATAAAGGAATTCAGCTTTCAACAGTTAGTATTTAGTGATCTGGCCGAAAGCTGATCGTCAACCAAAACAGGCATGCACACTACCACCGCCATATTGCACAAGATTTTCACACGCCAGTTCTATATCCAGAACATTGGCTTCTTTTTCCTGATCTTTTATTTATTGTTCGGCGTTGTGGACAGCAGCAACCTGGCTTCTTATCACCTGGGGCTGGTGCGCGGCTTCCTGGGCAGTTACGGCTTCTTCGGACTGGTACTGCTCCTGTGGGCCTTGTATGCATTGAAATGTACCGGTTTCGTGCTGAAGGTGCTGCAACAACAGGGCTATGAATTCCTGTATTCCACCATGGGCAGTATGAACCGCGAACGGCGTATCCGGGAGTGGATCGGCATTCAGGTTTCTATCTACCTGCCATTGCTGGTGTATGCCGCTTTTGCTACTATTGTTGCCTGTTGGTTCCGGGAATATTTTAAGGGGATTATCATCATCGTGTTCAACCTACTGATGTGCGTGTGGCCGTTGACGTTATATGAAAGGAAGTTATCACAGCCCGATGTGTTGTTCTTCACCGGCAGCCTGCGACGCTGGATCAACCGGCATTTTACCAGACCGCCGCTGTTGTTTTTTATAAGCGAACTGACGATCAATTATCCGAGGCGGTTGTTCAGTACCAAACTGTTTTCAGTGGGCGTACTCTGGATCACCTTCTTCCTTATGATGCAGGGAGACTATTTCGATCTGCGCGGATTGCAGATAGGCGTGATGCTTTGCGTACTGCTGCACATGCAACTGATGGTACACCACCGTGCATTCGATGATACTTATCTCAGTTTCATGGATAACCTGCCTGTGCCGCTGCTGCGGATTTATATAAGGCAGATAACTATCTACCTGCTGTTATTTCTTCCGGAGATTATCATGATTACTGCTAATGCTTACGCGAAAACAACGGTTTACGGTCTGCTCACCGTTTTTGCAACGGCATTGTCGCTCCTGATACTGTTCCGCTGCATACTGTACTTCCCGAAAGTCTCGCCGGAGAAGCATATACGCTATGCGTTACTGACCTCTTTCATTGTGCTGTTCCTGGTGCTGGACAGTAAGCAATGGCTGGCAGTGGCCCTGATGCAAGCCCTCGCCGCACTGATCTTCTTCCGGAAGTACCGCACATACGAACCATATGTAGATCCGGATCTGTAGCTTATAGAGATGTTAAAAGTGACGTTTGGATTTGCAGATTTCCCCGCTGTAATGTAAACTGCATACAGAAAATATTACCCATGGCAAACGACAGCAAATCGCCGCATATTTTAAACACCTCCACCAACCTGCTGGGTTTCTGCCTTATTGTGCTCACCTCTATCAAAGTAGCGCATTTCAGTAATGTCACTATCATCGACGACATTACAGGGGTTGCCGCCATATTGCTGATGGCCAGCTGTCTGCTCTCTTTTCTTTCTATGAGGAGCACACGGCCAGCCCGGAGTGAGCGACTGGAAATGGTGGCTGATTATACTTTCCTCGTGGCGTTGATATGCGTGAGCATCACCATTGTGGTGGTGTCGTTTAACCTGTTGTCGTAGTGGAAAAGTAAGCAATCCTGATTAAATCCTCTTTTCCTTGTTTACAAATTTTCTGTGTATCACTTCCTGTACAGGGATCATTTCAATTTTGCTTTCCAGCCATGAGATAATATCCAGGTAGAGGAATGACCTGCGTTCGTAAGGATCTTCAGAAATATGCACCAGCCTGTCCTTTAGGTCCACAAAGGCATTGCGCAGCTCTTTGGGATTAGCGTAAATGTATTTGCGCAGGAACTTCATGATCTCTTCCATCACCAGCCCAAGATCTTTGTGTTTGGAGATGAAGTGATAGACTGATTTGATGAGATATTCTACCAGGCTATAGTTTTCCAGCTCATAATGCGCTATCAGGTGGAGAATGCGGGCAAAGCACTGTATATCTGCCCGGAGGTTACCGATTTTCAGGTTGATGATCTTGTTGAGGTAGATGATGGCTTTGCTGTTGTCGCCGCTACCAAAGTAAAGACAGGCGATCTTATAATAGAACACCAGTACACGGTGTTGGTCTATCTTCAGGGTATGATTACTGATTTCTGTTTCCAGTTCAGGCACCATAGCCAGACCCTCTGTGAACGTGCCCTCCAGGAAGTAGCGGTTTATCTTGGCTGTGTATAGGTATACAAATGCCGATGTGCGCGTATTTTCATGGAAGTTCTCCTGGTTGGTTCTGATAAAGAGTTCCAGGTCACAGAGCGCTGATTTGAACTTTTCGAAGTTGGATGTATAGAAATGTGCGGTCAGCAGGTTATGCTGTGCTTTGATATACAGGTCCATATCCGTTTGTTGCAGGGAGGGGTATTTTTTGAAGAGATCCACCCATTTCTGCGTATAGCGGTAGTACATCAGGAAATCCTGCAGGATGTAGTAATACCAGCAGGAGGCCTGGAACATGTAGGCTTTCTCATAAAAGCTCATTTCTGCATGGGTAAGTTCCGGCAGCTGGCTTTCAAAGAATGACTTTACCATCTCGGCATCGCGTTCGTTGCGTGCGTGGCCCATTTTGAGGTACAGGCCATACATGCGGAGCGATAAGGTAGAGAGACGGCTGATGTTGGTGAGCTGTTGCTCTATCTGCCTGGACTCTGTACTGAGGGCTTCTGCACGGTTTTCCAGGCTGCGGGTGATATGTCTTGACTCTATCAGCTTCTCAAACTCCACGATCTCATATCCCAGCATCACTTCCGCCTGCGCCAGCGCAGCGATTTTGGCTCTGGCCAGTATTTTCAGGCTCTGGTTATACAATCCTTTATTATATAACACGCGGGCATGATCCAGCTGCTCGCGGAGATCTATCAGCGGATCGCGCTGCTTGTGCAATTGCCGCAGGCTGGAGAGGAGGTGTTTATACAGATGAGCTTTTACATTGGAAAGCTGCTGTTTCTTCAGGTCAGGAACTTTCTTCAGGATCTGCTCTTCATTATAATCCTTCATTTTGTCCAGCGTAGTGAAAAGCTGGATAAATAATACGTCTTCTTTCGTATTGTTTTTGTTGAATGCCAGCTGAAAATTGCGTTTTTCAGCTTTGGTGAGGGTTTTTATTAATATGAATAAAGCATCACTTTGACTGTTGGGCATCGTTAATAAAATCTTGTAAGTTGTTGATAGACAAATAATTGATGTTTATCAACGTAGTTTAAAAGTTGTAATTAAAGCAAATTTAGCGATATGGCAATTAATTATTGACCATTAGATTTGAAGGTATAAAACATTTTAAAAAGGAAGCATAAAGGATGGGAAAAACGTTATTTGATAAGATATGGGACAGTCACATCGTGATGAGCAAGCCGGGACATCCGGATGCAGTGTATATTAACACGCATTTTATTCATGAAGTAACGAGCCCTCAGGCGTTTGACGGTTTGCGCAAACGCAGCATACCAGTTTTTCGTCCGGCGAAGACCAGGGCGACAGCGGATCACAACGTACCGACGATGGATCAGCACCTGCCTATTAAAGAAGCGCTCAGCCGTCACCAGGTGGAGATGCTCACCAAGAATACCGCAGAATTTGGAGTAGAGCTATATGGCCTGGGTCATCCGTTCCAGGGCATTGTCCACGTAATCGGGCCTGAGCTGGGCATCACGCTGCCGGGCATGACCATCGTATGCGGAGACAGCCACACCAGCACGCATGGTGCATTCGGCGCAGTTGCCTTTGGTATCGGTACTTCCGAAGTGGAACAGGTACTTGCAACACAATGCATCCTGCAATACAAGCCTAAACGCATGAAGATAGAGGTGAATGGTCAACTGAAGCCAGGTGTGGTTTCGAAAGACATCATCCTCTATATCATCTCTAAAATATCAGCATCCGGCGCTACCGGTTATTTCGTGGAGTATGCAGGAGACGCTATCCGCGGTCTCAGCATGGAAGCGCGTATGACCATCTGCAACATGAGCATCGAAATGGGTGCGCGTGGTGGCCTCATCGCACCGGATGAAACTACCTTCAGCTATATCGAAGGCCGTCAGTTTGCGCCACAGGGCGCTGAGTGGGATAAAGCCCTGGAATACTGGCAAACACTGTATTCCGACGCGGATGCACAATTCGATAAAGTGCTCACTTTTGACGCTGCGGACATTGAACCTCAGATTACCTATGGCACCAATCCAGGTATGGGTATGGGCGTTACCCAGCATATTCCGGTACTGGAGCAGCTGGAAGAAAAAGAAAGACCTTCTTTCCGTAAATCCCTCGAATATATGGATCTCCAGCCAGGCAGTGGTTTGCTCGGCAAGAAAGTGGATTATGTATTTATTGGCAGCTGTACCAACTCACGTATTGAAGATCTCAGGCTCGTGGCTGATTTCGTGAAAGGCCGCCACAAAGCAGACGATGTAGTGGTATGGATTGTGCCGGGATCAAAACAGGTAGAAGCGCAGGCAAAAGCAGAAGGTATCGATAAGATCTTTGCTGAAGCTGGCTTTCAGCTGCGTGAGCCGGGATGTTCAGCGTGCCTCGGTATGAACGAAGATAAAGTGCCCGCAGGTATGTACTGTATCTCTACTTCCAACCGCAACTTTGAAGGCCGCCAGGGCCCCAATGCCCGCACCTTCCTCGCCAGCCCGCTCACAGCTGCGGCTGCCGCGATCACCGGCAAGGTTACCGACGTAAGGGAAATGATGAGTTAATAATAAGGTTAGCCTTTAGTGAGGCTAAGCCTGAAACCTGAATATCCATGTGGAACGCAGTATTATATAAGGAAAAGCACAGCTTTGTTTTTGAATACGGAAATAGTTTGATCGACTGGCTGAAACCGCAGACCGGAGAGGTGATCCTCGACCTGGGTTGTGGCACGGGAGAACTGACTGCGCAGCTGGCAGAAAGCGGTGCACAGGTAACCGGCGTGGATGCTTCCGCTGAAATGGTGGCCAGTGCAACGGAGCACTATCCACAGGTATCTTTCGAAGTGGCGGACGCAACTACGTTTGCACTGCCACAGCAATATGACGCCATCTTTTCCAATGCTACCCTGCATTGGGTGCGTGAGAAAGAGAAAGCTATTGAGCGTATGCATGTGCACCTGAAACCCGGAGGCAGGCTGGTAGCCGAATTCGGTGGTAAAGGCAATGTGCAGCACATTACGTCAGCCGTAAAAAGAGCTATGCAGCAGCGGGGATATGACTGTCCTGATGTATGGTATTTCCCTTCTCCCGCAGAATATGCTACCCTACTGGAAAAAGCAGGATTCAGGATAGACCGCATTCATTTCTTTGACCGGCCTACAAAACTGGAAGATCCCACTACAGGTATCAGCACCTGGCTGAATATGTTCGGTCATCTGTTCTTTATCAACATACCGGAAAACGACCGCACCTCCATTATCGAACAGGTACAGCAGGAGCTGACGCCGGTTCTCACGAAGGAAGATGGTAACCTGTATGCTGATTATGTCCGTTTACGTGTATCAGCTGTAAAAAATTAAACTGTAAAAATTATTATGAGCAAAATATTCCAACATCTTGTTTCTGCTGCGGTACCTGTACCCATAGAAAATATCGATACAGACCAGATCATCCCGGCGCGCTTCCTGAAAGCGACTACCAGGGATGGTTTCGGTGAGAACCTTTTCCGTGACTGGCGTTTTGATACCAATAACCAACCTAAGGCAGATTTCATTCTTAACAATCCTACCTACAGCGGTAAGATATTAGTGGCCGGCAAAAACTTCGGTTGTGGTTCATCCCGCGAGCACGCTGCCTGGGCGATTGCTGACTATGGCTTTAAAGTAGTGGTGAGCAGCTTCTTTGCCGACATCTTCAAGAACAATGCACTCAACAACTTCATTCTTCCGGTGCAGGTGAGCGAAGACTTCCTGGATAGTATCTTCAAAGCGATTGAGACTGATCCGAAAGCGGAGATAGAAGTGGATCTGGAGAGCCAGTTGATCAGGATTGTGGCTACCGGTGAACAGGAGAGCTTCGACATCAATCCCTATAAAAAAACATGTCTGCTCAATGGTTATGATGATATTGACTACCTGCTGAGCTTACGCAGCGAAATCGAAAAATACGAGACAACAAGACCTTTCAATTTCTAATCTTAAAAGCTAATCTACTAAAGCTAAAAGCGAACTATGGGCGTTGAGAAGAAAATCTTAGTAATACCCGGCGATGGGATAGGACAGGAAGTAACGGCATGGGGACAGAAGGTACTGTCGGCAATTGCTGAAAACTATCACCACACCTTCATTTTTGAGGAAGGCATTATGGGACATGTGGCTATTGAAGCTACCGGCGAGCCGTTGCCCGATGAAACACTACAGAAAGCAAAGAACAGCGATGCTATCCTGTTTGGCGCTATCGGACATGCCAAATACGATAATGATCCTACGCTTAAAGTAAGACCGGAGCAGGGTTTGCTCAAGATCAGGAAAGAGCTGGGACTATATGCTAACCTACGCCCGATAAAGCTGTTCGACGAGCTGCTGGAGGCCTCCAGCATCAAGCCGGAGATACTGCGCGGCGCAGATATTCTCTTCTTCCGTGAACTGACAGGTGATGTTTATTTCGGAGAGAAGAAAAGAACAGAAGACAGAAACACTGCTTCTGACCTGATGATCTATCATCGTTATGAAGTAGAACGCATAGCCCGCAAGGCTTATGAAGCTGCCCGCACCCGCCGCAGCAAGCTTTGCTCAGTAGATAAAGCGAATGTGCTGGAAGCAAGCCGCCTCTGGAGAGAAGTGGTACAGGAAATAGCGAAGGAATATCCTGATGTGGAAACAGAACATATGTTCATTGACAACGCTGCCATGCAGCTGATCAAAGATCCTAAACGTTTCGATGTAGTACTCACGGGTAACCTGTTTGGCGATATCCTCACGGACGAAGCCTCTCAGATTGCAGGCTCTATGGGCATGCTGGCCTCCGCCTCCGTAGGAGACCAAGTGGGTTTCTATGAGCCTATTCATGGTTCTGCACACGACATTGCAGGTAAAGGAATTGCCAACCCACTGGCCTCTATTCTCTCTGCAGCCCTCATGCTGGATATTTCTTTCGGACTGAAGACCGAATCACAACGGGTTATCAAAGCAGTGGAAGCTACACTCAGACAAGGTTTCAGGACTATGGACATCGCCAATAAACATACCGTTAATGATTTCATCATGGGTACCGACGCGATGGGAGCTAAAGTATTAGAGAACCTCAATTAATCATTACACTAAAAACATTATTTATCATGGATAAAAATCGTGTATACGTTTTCGATACAACCCTGCGTGATGGTGAACAGGTGCCTGGTTGCCAGCTGACTACTGTGGAGAAGATAGAGATTGCCAAAAAGCTGGAGGCGCTTGGTGTTGACATTATCGAAGCGGGTTTCCCTATCTCCAGTCCGGGTGATTTTCAGAGTGTGGTGGAAATCTCCAAGGTGATCAAAGAGTCTGTGATCTGCGCGCTCACCCGTGCCAACACTACTGATATTGATGCTGCCGCAGACGCCCTGCGCTTTGCTAAACGCGGTCGTATCCATACTGGTATTGGTTCTTCCGACATACATATCAAACATAAATTCAACAGCACCCGCGAACAGATTGTTGAGCGTGCGGTAGCTGCTGTGAAATATGCCCGTAAGTTCACTGACGATGTGGAGTTTTTTGCGGAAGATGCAGGCCGTGCTGATGTGGAATTCCTCGCCCGTATGATTGAAGCAGTGATTGCTGCCGGCGCCACTACAGTGAATATTCCGGATACGAACGGTTACTGTTTGCCTGATCAGTACGGCGCTAAGATCAAGTACCTCGCGGATCACGTGCCTAATATAGACAAGGCTATTATTTCTGTGCACTGTCATAATGACCTTGGTATGGCTACTGCCAACAGTATTGCAGGTATTATAAACGGCGCCCGCCAGGTAGAATGTACAATCAATGGTATTGGTGAACGTGCAGGTAACACTTCACTTGAGGAAGTGGCGATGATCCTGAAAACGCACCACAGCCTGGGATACCATACCAACATCCATTCCAAAGGTATCTATGAGCTGAGCAATATGGTAGAAACCATGATGCGCATGCCGGTGCAGGCTAATAAGGCCATCGTGGGCCGCAACGCCTTTGCACACAGTTCCGGTATCCACCAGGATGGCGTACTGAAACACCGTGAGAACTACGAGATCCTCAATCCCGAAGATGTAGGCATCAACTCCAATGCGATCATCCTGACGGCCCGCAGTGGCCGCCATGCGCTGAAGCATCACCTGGAGCGCCTGGGTTACAAGTTGGATAAGATCAATCTCGATGAGGTATATCAGCGCTTCCTGGAGATGGCTGACAAGAAAAAAGAAATCAACGATTCCGATCTGCTGCAACTGATGGGTAGCGGCGACGCCAAAAACTACGATGATAAAGCCATTAAAGTGACTTTACTCCAGGTTGTATGCGGCGATCCGCTGCGTCCGATGGCTACGGTGAAGCTGAAGATCAACGGTGAAGAGAAGGAAGCCAGCGCGGCAGGCAACGGCCCGGTAAATGCTACTATCAACGCTATCCATGCCATCATTAAAGATGACATTGATCTCGATGAATTCAGCATCCAGGCTATGCATGGCGGTAGTGAAGACGTGAGCAAGGTAAATATGCGCGTGAAACACAACGGGCAGTCATTTTATGGCTACGGTTACTCCACCGACATCGTGAACGCCTCCGTGAATGCATATGTAGATGCGCTGAACAAGATCTATTAGTATTAATACTCCTATTCAACACTCATCCCCACCTGAGAGGTCTTTCGTAACCGGCTTCTCAGGTGGGGATGATCCGTTATACGCTTTTAATACCTATGAGAATCGAATGACGCCTGAAGAGCTCCCTTACTGGCAAACGAGTGAAGAAAGACCCCGCCTTCCGCATTTCGGGCAACAGGGTTGTACGTAACTGTAACTTTCATTTTGAGATTCCGATATATTCTACACTTCATCCACCTAATCCTACAGTTCAGCTGAAATTTGCTCGCTGTCTGTCTGCAATAAAGCATTTTTGAAGCAGAAAAATTATTGCAGCCATGACCGCACGGAAGGTCCGTAATAAAGGCCAGGCCAGGCTTTTCGAGAGCCGTTACCTGGAAATGCTGACTAAAACACACCCGCTTGTTATATGGGGTATGTATATCCCGCTTATTTCCTATATGCTGTATTACAGCTACAGCAGCCTGCATTTCCGGCTGCCAGTGATGGCGCTTGTTTTTGCAGGTGCTTTGTTTGCCTGGACATTCTTTGAATATATCATGCATCGCTTTGTATTTCACATTGTCAGTGAAAAGCCTGCGTTGCAGCGGATTTCTTACCTGTTGCACGGTACGCATCACGAGTTTCCGCGCGATAAGCAGCGTCTCTTCATGCCGCCGGTGCCCAGCCTGATCATTGCTTCCCTGCTGTTTGGCATGATGCACATCGTTATGCACAATGCAGCTTTTATCTTCTTTCCGGGATTTCTGCTTGGCTACCTGTTGTACGGTTCCCTGCACTATGCCATTCATGCCTGGAATCCGCCCTTCCCGTTTATGAAGCCTTTATGGCGTAATCATCATCTTCATCATTACAAGAGTGAAGAGAGAGGGTTTGGGGTGAGTACATCGCTGTGGGACAGGGTGTTTGATACCTTTTTTGATTAACTGCATTTACATCTCCATATCCATGATCGGATACTTCTTATAATCCGGCAGGTAGTAATGCCACCATTCTGTGCGTGATCCTTTGAAGCCGTATTGCTTCATGGTATCGCGCAGTAATTTACGATTAGCCGTTACTATTGGGTCGCCGGGTTGGTATTGTTCATGCGCTTTGAAAGTGAAGTCGTCGAAGTCCGTGGGCATAGCCACGGGCTTTCCTGTTTTCAGGTGTACCATGCTGAGATCCACGGCTACGCCGCGGTTGTGGCCAGAGCCTTTACGCGGGTCAGCGGCGTAGAGATCATTGGGTTTTATTTTAAACATAGCCTCTGTGACGTGGTAGGGGCGGTAAGCGTCATAGATGAGGAGGCCATATCCTTTTCGCTGCAATGCTTCCTGTATCTTCCTGAGGGCTTTGGCAGCGGGCAGCCGGAGGTATATGCCGGCGCCGTTATAGAGCCGCTGCCGGGTGAAATTATTTGTTGTAGCGTACCGTACATCTTTTCTGATGCCGGGTATAAATGTTTCCAGATTTATGAGTTGTTGGTTGCTGTCGGCTTTCACGAGCTGGCTATACTGCTGGCGTGTAGTGATCACTGTTAGACCGTATTTATTGGGCTTGATTTGCTGGGCAGCCGAGGGCAGTGCGAAGGTGCAGAGCAACGGCAGTAACGACAGTAATTTCATGTGCTGAAAAATGGTAAAATGCATGCAATCTTTCCGGAAATTATTGAATTTTAGTAAAATTAGGCAAGAAAGTATAAAATAGAGTGAAAATACAATTGCAAAACCCATGTATAAATAGGTATTTTAGAACCCTTAAATTTTTTTAATATGGAGCTGTTCAGATTAGATCACAAAGTGGCGGTTATCACGGGTGGTGGTAGCGGCATAGGACAGGCAATAGCCAGATGCTTCGGTGCACAGGGTGCACAGGTACATATTATAGAGCTGAATGAGGAAGGCGGGAAAAGTACAGCGGAAGAGATCAAGGCAGCCGGCGGCCAGGCCACCGTACATGCCTGCAACGTAGCCGACCAGGCAGCAGTGATCAGTGTGATGGACAACATCGTAAAAACAGCCGGTAAGGTGGACATCCTGGTGAACTGCGCGGGCATCGCTCACGTAGGCAACCTGGAGAACACAGCAGAACAGGATTTCGACAGGGTATACCAGGTGAATGTGAAAGGCACCTACAATTGCATGTATGCCGTAATAAAACAGATGAAAGAGCAGGGTGGTGGTGTGATCCTCAATATAGCGTCTATCGCATCCAGTGTGGGTATACCAGACAGGCTGGCTTACTCTATGAGCAAGGGAGCTGTACTGACCATGACCTTATCCGTGGCTAAAGATTACCTGGGCAGCAATATCCGCTGTAACTGTGTGTCTCCGGCGAGGGTGCATACGCCTTTCGTGGATGGCTTCATTGCCAAGAACTATCCGGGCAAAGAAGCGGAGATGTTTGAAAAGCTCAGTAAGACCCAGCCGATTGGCCGTATGGCTAAACCTGTGGAAGTGGGCAACCTGGCACTCTATCTCTGCTCTGATGAAGCAGGGTTTATTACTGGCTGTGATTATCCGATTGACGGCGGTTTTATCCGATTGAATAATTAGTTTTTAGCCTTCAGGACTAAAAGCTAATGCCTTAAAAATGAATGAAAGTATTTATCTTTCGACTATTCATTCATCTTTACTAGTACTTACTATCATGCAACATTTTCGCGTATGGCTTATCCTGGCAGTATTCGGACTGGCTGCCTGCAATTCAGGTAACAGCGCTGCCGACAAAACTGCGGACCAAAGCAAAACGGAAGAGCTGAAACCCGCTACACCAGCAGGCTCTGTGTCAGTCTCCATTTCCAAAAAGGATAAGGATACTTCAGAGATCACCATTAATTTTCAGATAAAAGATCTGAAAAAGGAAAAATCATTCGAACAGGCTATTCTGAAAGATGCTGCAGATGCCGACCTGTACCGTGTTCTGTGGGATGAGCCCAACAGTGCCTACATTGGCGTGTTGAAGCCTAACCACACTGTAAGGTATTACCATGCCAGCCAGGAAGCCAGCGGAGATCTCAAGATTCTCTGGGCTACTTCGCCGCCGGAGCGTATCTGGAAGTACATGGAAAACACCATGGGATTAGGCAAGGTATCTTCTGCAGGCAAGCCTGTAAACAAGTACAGCAAAGGTATCCAGTCAGGCAAGATTCTGGCGGACTTCATTGCGGAAATCAGGCCGAATGCAGCAGCAGACAGCGTAGAGCTTTATGTGGAATTTGGGGGTGTCCGTAAAAGTATGTTCATGCCGGTTCCTAAAGGATATGCACCTACTATCCAGCAGACAGCACAGGATGATCATGTGTTCTTCTCCCTTATCAAGGATGGCAAAGCGGAGCCTTTCATTGATATGAAAGTAGAGAACGGAAGATTGCAGGTGCATACGCTGAAAGAGATCAAAAAAGATTAAAGAACACTATTAAAAATAATTAAATGAAACTGATCAGGTTTGGTTTACCGGGAGAAGAAAAGCCGGGTGTGGTTACTGCCAATGGGATGTTTGATGTGAGCGCCTTCGGCGAAGATTACGGAGAGAAATTTTTTGAGACCAATGGCCTGGAACGCCTCTCCCGGTGGTGGGCGCAGAACGGTGCACAATGCCCGCAGGTACCTGTCGGTGTGCGACTGGGAGCACCACTGCAACGTCCTTCAAAGATCATCTGCATTGGCCTTAATTATGCAGATCATGCCCGCGAAACCGGTGCGCAGATCCCTGCTGAACCGATCGTATTTTTCAAAAGCACTTCTGCTCTGGCAGGGCCCAATGATAACCTGGTTATTCCCCGCAACAGTGAAAAAACAGACTGGGAAGTGGAGCTTGCCGTGGTGATTGGTAAGAAGGCCAGCTATGTGGAAGAAAAAGACGCGCTGGACTACGTGGCCGGTTACTGCCTGCACAACGACTACAGCGAAAGAGCCTTCCAGATAGAAAGAGGCGGACAATGGGTGAAAGGCAAAAGCTGCGACACCTTTGCCCCGCTTGGTCCCTGGATTGCTACTAAAGATGAGATCAGCAACATAGACAACCTTCGGCTGTGGCTTACTGTTAATGGCAAAACCATGCAGGACGGCAACACCTCCAACTTCATTTTCCGTGTGCCTTTCCTGGTATCTTACCTCAGTCAGTTTATGACCCTGCTCCCGGGCGACGTAATTTCTACAGGTACGCCTGCCGGTGTGGGCCTTGGCATGAACCCGCAGGTATATATCAAAGAAGGCGACGTGATTGAGCTGGGCATCGATGGCCTCGGTACTTCCAAACAAACAGCAGTAGCTTATAAATAATCATTATGAAGAGATATTGCCTGGCACTGGACCTCGTGGACGATCCGCAGCTGATAAGCGAATATGAAGCTTATCATCGCGATGTATGGCCTGAGATAAAGAAAAGCATCACAGACGGCGGCATTACCGGCATGGAAATATATCGCGCCGGCAACCGCTTGTTTATGATCATGGAAGTGAACGACACCTTCTCTTTTGAGCGCAAAGGCGCTATGGATGCCACCAATCCTAAAGTACAGGAATGGGAGCAGCTGATGTGGAAATACCAGCAGGCATTGCCCGTAGCCAAACCAGGAGAGAAGTGGATCATTATGGATAAAATATTCGCATTGTAAAGTGGGATTTTGGTATTTATTGATTTTGGTATTTAGGAATTTTTGAATGCAGCAGAGATTTTTTTGATATAATTATTTTAAACAACAATTATTAATCTCCGCTGCATTCAAAAAATCCTAAATACCAAAAATCCTAAATACCAAAATCCCACATATAAACAACCACCAGGTTATGATAATTGATTCCCATCAGCATTTCTGGAAATACGATCCCGTGCGCGATGCATGGATAGATGATACCATGCAGGTGATACAGGGCGACTTCTTCCCGGAACACCTGGAGCCTGTACTGAAGGCCAATGGAGTGGATGGATGTGTGGCCGTGCAGGCGGATCAGTCGCCGGCGGAAACAGCCTTTCTGCTCTCACTGGCGGACAAGTACGATTTCATTAAAGGCGTGGTGGGATGGGTAGATCTTCGTGCCGACGATATAGAAGCGCAGTTGTTGGCCTATGCGGGTACTTCCAGGCTGAAAGGGTTCAGACATATTGTGCAAGGCGAACGCGATGAGCGTTTCCTGTTGGGTGAAGCCTTCTGCCGCGGTATCGGGGCATTGGCGAAACATGGCTTCACCTACGATCTTCTTGTATTTCCGAAACAGTTAGACGCCACGGTAACATTTGTAAAACAGTTCCCGGAACAACGGCTGGTGGTAGATCACCTGGCCAAGCCGTATTTCAAAACAGGAGATATTGACGAATGGGCTGCGCAGATGCGTAGTATCGCTCAATCTCCGAATGTGTACTGCAAGTTGAGCGGACTGGTTACAGAGGCCGACTGGCAGCACTGGGAGCCGGCGCACTTCATACCTTACCTGGATGTAGCACTGGAAGCATTTGGCGCCAACAGGCTGATGTTCGGTTCAGACTGGCCGGTATGCCTGCTCGCAGCGGAATACCAGGAAGTAAAGCATCTCGTAACGGATTACATCAGCAGATTATCGGCTGCAGAGCAGCAACAAATTATGGGTGGCAATGCCATCGCATTCTATCAATTGTAAAAATTAAAATACCATATGGATTTAGGATTACAGGGAAAAGTGATTATTGTTACCGGCGGTGCTAAAGGTATAGGCGGAGCCATTTCCAAACTGATAGCAGCAGAAGGCGGTATTGTGGTGATTGCAGGAAGAAGCCAGGCCGATAATGAGAAGGCTGTTAGTGAAATTGAAGCTACCGGCGGAAAAGCGCTGGCGATAACAGCTGAGCTGGGAAATGTGGAAGACTGTAAGAAAGTGATAACAGCCACCGTGGAGAAATATGGTAAGATAGACGGGCTGGTGAACAATGCAGGTGCTAATGACGGCGTGGGCCTCGAAAGCGGCAACCCGGAGAAATTTATGCAATCGCTGCAGCATAACCTGTCGCACTACTACAACCTGGCGCATTATGCGCTGCCTCACCTGAAGGCCACCAAAGGCAATATTGTGAACATCGGTTCTAAAGTAGCTACTACCGGACAGGGTAATACTTCCGGCTATGCAGCCTCCAAAGGCGCTATCAATGCGCTCACCAGGGAATGGGCTGTGGAGCTGCTGCCGTATTCCGTTCGCGTGAATACGGTGATCCCCGCTGAAGTGTGGACGCCGCTGTACGAAACATGGATCAACACCCTGCCCAATCCGCAGGAGAAACTGGCGTCGATCACATCAAAGATTCCATTCGAAAAAAGGATGACTACATCTGAGGAAATAGCTAATACTACTGTATTCCTGTTGTCTTCAAGGTCTTCACATACAACCGGACAAATTTTATTCGTTGACGGAGGCTACACACACCTCGACAGATCCATTAGTTAGGAATTGCCTGTACACTGATACGTTTTATTCATTTGAAAAATTAAAATCCTCGTTATGGCCGGAGGCGCAGTAAGCAATTCTACCTATGCCAGCACCAAAGCAGATAACAGCTCTGGCAGTTACCTGTTTCCGTTTATCCTGGTAACCAGTCTTTTCTTTTTATGGGGCCTTGCCTATGGGCTGCTGGATGTACTGAACAAACATTTCCAGGTTGTACTGAACATTACACCCAAGCGTTCCACTTTATTACAGGGGGCTTATTTCGGGGCATATTTCATCATGGCACTACCGGCGGGGATGTTCATGAAAAAGTTTGGATACAAGAAAGGGATCATCCTGGGGCTGCTATTGTATGCAGCGGGCGCATTCCTTTTCTATCCGTCAGCACGCGCGCTGAGTTTTGATTTCTTCCTGGTATCGCTGTTCATACTTGCATGTGGGCTGGCTTGTCTGGAAACCGCAGCCAATCCGTATGTAACGGTATTGGGTGCGCGGGAAACATCTGAGCAGCGTCTCAACTTGTCGCAATGTTTCAACGGGCTTGGTTCATTCCTCGGTCCTGTGATTGGTGGTGCTCTCTTCTTCGGACAGGGCAGCGAAGATCTGTCGTCGGTGCAGGTTACCTACCTTGTTATTGGTTGTGTGGTACTGTTGATAGCGGCATTCTTCTATAAAACGAAACTACCGGAGATACAGGAAGCGGAAGAAGTAATCGCAGATGAAACAGATCTGCTGGGAAGCATCACGATAAAAGAAGACAAGCCGCTGTTTGCACACAGGCACTTTGTGCTGGGCGTGGTAGCGCAGTTCTTTTATGTGGCCGCACAAGTAGGTGTGGGCGCGTTGTTCATCAACTATGTAACGGAATACTGGCAAGGTACTTCCAATGCAAAGGCCGCTTATCTCTTGTCTGCGGCAATGGTGTTGTTCCTTGTGGGCCGTTTTGTGGGCACTGCGCTGATGCGCACGATAGCGCCCAATAAGCTGCTGGCTGTTTATGCACTGATCAATGTGGTGCTGTGTGCCTTTGTGATGATGGGTAGTGGCGCGCCGTCCGTATATGCGCTGATAGCGGTTTTCTTTTTTATGTCGATCATGTTTCCGACCATTTTTGCACTGGGTGTGAAAGGGTTGGGTAAGCATACCAAAGAAGGAGCTTCGTTCCAGATTATGTCTATAGTGGGTGGCGCCTGTGTGCCCTACCTGATGGGTGTTCTGACAGAATGGAAATCCGTTGCCGCCGCCTACAGCATTCCGCTGTTCTGTTTCATGATCGTATTCTATTACGGCTGGAAAGGCTATCGCAGGTGATTTTTTTATTCAGATATGTAGTTATTTAGCTATTTTTAAATGCAGCGGAGACTCATGTAATGTTAAACAACAAATATCAATCTCCGCCACATTTGAAAATAGCTAAATAACTACATCTCTGAATAAAAAAATCCTTTTGTGTTGCCTGCTGATGTGTTGCAGCAGCCTGCTGCCAGCTACAGCGGGAGATCCGCCGCATACTGCTCTCCGGTTATCGGTCAGGCACCTTGTGGACGGTAAGCCGCTGGTACGCCGGGATTCCGTGTATACCAATGCTTCCGGCGAAACATTTACGATTACACGTTTCCGTTATTATCTCAGTAATTTCTCCCTTCTCACAACTGACGGCAAAGAGCTCCGGTTACCACCCAACTACTTCCTGGTAGATGATTCCATTCCGTCTTCCAAAGAAATCGTTCTCAATAATATCCCGGCAGGTAATTACAGCGGGATACGTTTCCTGATAGGCGTAGACAGTATCCGCAACGCCAGCGGTGTACAGGCAGGCGTGCTGGCGCCTGAGAACGGGCTTTTCTGGACCTGGAACAGTGGTTATATCATGGCGCAGCTGGAAGGCGTGTCTCCGGCTGTAAAAGCGCCTTCGCATCAGTTTCTCTTTCACATCGGCGGATACCGGAAGCCTTACAGTGTATTGCAGCCGCTCACACTTTCATTTCCGAAGCCATTGGTTGTTGCCGCAGGGAAGGAATCACAGATAAAAGTTGTAGCGGATGCGGGTAAGTGGTTTCATGCAGCTGGCAACGTTAGTTTCCAGGATGTGGCGGTTATCATGGCGCCCGGCCCGAATGCCCTGAAGATTGCAGCCAATTATTTTCATATGTTTGAGGTGGAAGAGATCGTCCGATAAAACCCGTTCATGAACCGCAAAGCATGGTATATAGCCAGTGCTTTCTGTCTGCTGCTATTGCTTGTGCAGGCGGGAAGAAAGGAGAGCAGGGGCTATAGCGCCCATGCTGCCCCCGATCCTTACGTATTGCAGCTTCCGCCGGGTTTTCCACCGCCCGTATACAACTTCTCACAAAATCCGCTTACGAAACAGGGGGTTGCACTGGGGCGGTTTATGTTTTACGATTACCGCCTTTCCAGAGACAGCACGGTTTCCTGTGGCTTCTGCCATCAGCAGTTTGCGGCCTTTGGTCATTTTGATCATGCGCTTAGTCATGGTGTAGGCGGACAACAAGGAATCCGCTCCGTGCCCGTTATCTTTAACATGATCTGGCAAAAGGAGTTTATGTGGGACGGTGGTGTGAATAACCTGGAGATGCAGCCATTGACACCGCTTACCGATCATGCTGAGATGGCGGTGGATTTGCGTGAGCTGCTAAAAAAAACGCAGCGCGATGCGCGCTACCGTAAGATGTTCAAGGAGGCTTTCGGTTCTGAAGAAGTGACCAGTGAACGGATGTTTAAAGCCATCACGCAGTTTGTTGCGACAATGATCTCTGCCGGCTCTAAGTATGATAGTGTGATGAGGAAGATCCCAGGCGTATATTTTTCTGCAGAGGAATCGGCCGGTTATACCATCTTTCAGCAGAAATGCGCATCCTGCCATAAAGAACCACTTTTTACGGACCTGAGCTATCGCGGTAACGGACTGCCTTACTTTGCCCCGCTGAATGATGCTGGCCGTATGAGGATCACCAGCGATAGCACAGACTACCTGAAGTTCAAAGTGCCTACTTTACGTAATATTCTCAAGAGTGCGCCTTATATGCATGATGGCCGCTTCTTTGATATTTTCCAGGTGTTTGCATTTTACGATCATGGGGTGGAACCATTACCAGGAACTGATCCACAGGTGAAGAAAGGAATTCCTTTATCGGCAACGGAACAACGGCAACTATATCATTTTCTGAATACGCTCACAGATTATTCGCTGATAAAGAATGAAGAACTGAGCGAGGTGATCATTGAGTAACTGTCTGAACTGTGATTTATGTGATACTGTTGATTTTCCTGATGAGCGAAGATTGTAGAGATGATTGATCTTTTATAAAAAGCTTCTTCCTGTACTTCGCTCATCAGGAAAATCAACAGTATCACACAAATCACAGTTCAGACAATATTACTTTTTCCGTTTCCAGCAATCGGTAATATGATCATTTACCATGCCGGTAGCCTGCATATAGGCGTAACAGATAGTAGAGCCTACGAACTTGAATCCGCGTTTCAGGAGATCCTTGCTCATGGCGTCTGATATGGCTGTTTTGGCCGGTACTTCCGACATGCTTTTGAAGTGATTGATGAGTGGTTTATGTTGTACGAACGACCAGATATATTTGTCGAATGTGCCGAACTCTTTCTGTACGGAGAGGAAGGCTTTTGCGTTGGTGATGGTGGCATTGATCTTCAGGCGGTTTCTGATGATACCTTCATTTTGCATGAGCGCTTCCACTTTCTTTTCATCGTATCTGGCTATCTTCTTCGCATCCCAGTTATCAAATGCCTTGCGGTAATTTTCTCTTTTGGTGAGCACCGTATACCAGCTGAGGCCAGCCTGTGCGCCTTCGAGGTTGAGCATTTCAAAGAGATGGCGGTCATCATGATTGGGAGTGCCCCATTCATGATCATGATAGTCCATGTACAATTTGTCCTTTAAACTCCAGCCACACCTGTTTTTTTCTTTAGTTTCCATCCGTCATTGATTTGTTTTACACTGGCCTTGTATGCCGCCAGATCGCTGACCGTTTGTGTGATGAAGCTGTTATCTTCGAGGCTGCCTACTACCAGGTTCATTTCCTTTTCATTTTCATATGCCAGTTGGCGGAAAGGATTCTTGTAGTCTTTTTCGCGGGAGCGGCGGATATTTTCCGTGATCCACTCCATAGTGCGGATGCTGTCGTCCATCCAGCCGGAGAGTAGTTCGGGAGTGAGATCCATTGGGGACACTTCCTTTATTTCCAGGAGGCTGGCAATAGCATGACGCAGTTTGTCGGCAGGATATGCATGGCCAGTTTCCACGTATGCTTCGTGCAGCTGCGGCCATCCGGAGATTTTGTTTTCGCGGATGTCGGCTTTCAGCCGGGCCACGGTTTCAGCTTTCATCAATTGTCCGCCCACATTAATCCATTCGCCGCGCTGTGCATGTTGTGCGACGTTTTGCAATGTGGCGTAGTCTGCGATGTTGGCATCAAGTATGTTCTTAATGCCATACAATATAATCAATTCCCGGAATAATGGCCAGGCTTTATGGACTTTCAGTAGTTGCACTTCGCGGGAGCTGTTTTCCATTCCGCTGGCGAGTATGGTGAGCTTAGCCACTTCTTCCGGATGGTTGAGCAGGAGTTCCCTGCCTTTGTTACGTATATCCTTTTCCGTTAGTTCTTTTCCGTTAACAATGCCGGGCACTGCGTACCAGGCTTTACCCACAGCGGTTTCCATGATGGCGAGTGCAGTAGTCATTTCTTCCACAGAATCCGGTGCGAGGTAATCGTATTCGATCAGTTGTGTTTTATCGGTGCGTTTATCTCTGTCAACATACTTCCAGGAGTTGCGTGCAATGGCGTACATGTTGTGCATGAACCAGTATCCTGGCATCACTTTCAGGCGGTTATCGTGTTCATCATTGAGTACGAGGCTGAAAGGGATATTGATATTCAGTTCGGACATGTAGTTGCCTTTGGAGATAAGCGTGAAGGAGGCAAATTTTGAGTTGTGTTTGAGGCTTACGCAGAGGCCGGGCCAGAACCCTCTGCCGGCGATGATTTCGCCATCGGCGCCGCGGGAGTTGTGGTTAGATCCGATGGTGGCGCCGGCGGCCATGTTGCTTTGTCCCATGACGAGCGCTGCGCAGAGGAATGAGTTGTTGTGGTGCTGTTCATGCGCCGGGAATATCAATGAGTTCAATACTTCGCAGCAGGAGATAGTGGCGTTGTTACCGAGGTATGAGTTGATCAGCCTGGCGCCATATTTCAGCTGTGAGTGTGAAGCCATTACAAAACGCACGGCTTTTACACCGTAGAATACGCGGCAGCCGTATCCGATGATGCCATTCACCAGTTCGCATCCTTCACCGATCTGGGAGGCGGCGTTGCCGTTGCTGTTGATGGTGAGGTTCTTTAATTTATTGGCGCCTTTCAGGTAGGCATCCGTACCAATGGTTACATCTTTGATGATCTTACAATTCTTGATCACGGTGCGATCGCCTACCATGCCGTAGTAGCCGCGTCTTTTGTCGAATTGTTTTTCTGTGAATGCTTTGAACTGATCCTGCAGTTTTTCATCATCGCGGTAGCGAGTCCAGAGATAGGCATCTCCGGGAAGCATGCCGTCAAAGGGGAGTACACTTCTGCCGCCGTTTTCGTTGCAGAGTTCCAGTCTGATTCTGCCGCTTTCGGATTCGGCTTCTTTCAGAATACCGTTGCCGAATTTGGCATAGTCGGTGGTGGCCATTTCGTTGACGTTGGCGACTATCACTTCATTGCCGAGGATGTAGTGGGAGAGGTAGTTGACGTTATGTACCACTACGTTATCGCCGAAATCGCAGGCGCAGATGGTGCTGTTATAGAGCCCTACGGGCAGGCGCAGGTTATGGAATTCGAGGTAATATGGTTCGAGCTTGCCGATGCGCACCATGCCGTAGAAATGACAGTGCTGCACCAGTTGCGGGTTGAATTCATGTGAAACGAAGATATTGTTCCAGTCATCTGAAGTATTGTCGTTACGTACCAGTGCTTCTACTTCGTGCGCCTGTAATCTTCTGTACTGGTCGTGTTTGTTCCACTGCTCATTACGCAGGTAATATTCGTCCTTACCCTCGGGTAAGGCTTTCTCAATGAAGTTATACCCCAGTGCAGACAGGGGTCTTTTCTGTATGTTATTCATGGAAGCAGATTTGTATTTGGGGATTTTTTATGTAGTTATTTTTCTATTTGATTTTCGGATTTTCGAAAGCCAAATAGAAGAATGACTACATAAAAAAATCCTCAATAGTTATTTATTCAACTGTCACAGACTTAGCAAGGTTCCTTGGCTTATCTACGTCAAATCCTTTCAATACGCCGATATGATACGCGAGCAGCTGTAGTGGTATCACTGAAATGATGGGGGCTACCAGTTCGTCGGCAGATGGAACTACGATTACATCATCTGCCATTGGTGGAATAGTTTGGTCTCCTTCCGTTACGATTGCGATTACTTTGCCTTTGCGTGCTTTGATTTCCTGTATGTTGGACACTATTTTCTCGTAGTAGCTGTCCCTGGTTGCCACGATCACAACGGGCAGTTTGTCGTCTACCAGTGCGATGGGGCCGTGTTTCATTTCTGCTGCGGGGTATCCTTCAGCATGTATATAAGATATTTCTTTCAGTTTTAGTGCACCTTCCAGGGCTACCGGGAAGTTGTAACCACGGCCGAGGTAAAGGAAGTCGCGGGCATCTTTGTATTTGTCGGCCACTTTTTTGATTTGTTCATCGAGTTGCAGTGCGGTGGCTACTTTTTCCGGTGCTTCATCGAGTTCATCGAGGAGGTGCTGGAATCGCTGTTGTGTGATGGTGCCTTTTTCTGCGGCTATTTTCAGGCCTACGAGGCAGAGTACGGCGAGTTGTGCGGTG
The DNA here is from genome assembly GCF_035538455.1 of Chitinophaga sp. Taxonomy (GTDB): domain Bacteria; phylum Bacteroidota; class Bacteroidia; order Chitinophagales; family Chitinophagaceae; genus Chitinophaga. The sequence goes on along the minus strand of NZ_DATLKJ010000113.1, from coordinate 8,817 downwards.
AAGGCTTTGGTGCTGGCTACGCCTATTTCGGGGCCTGCGTGTGTGTAGGCACCGGCGTGGGAGAGGCGTGCAATAGAAGAACCGACTACGTTGCAGACACCGAGGATGATGGCGCCTTTTTCCTTGGCGCTTTCGATGGCTACGAGGGTATCCGCTGTTTCGCCGGATTGAGAGATTGCGATGATGACATCGCCGGGGCCTACTACCGGGTTGCGGTAACGGAATTCTGATGCGTATTCCACTTCCACTGGTATGCGGCACAATTCTTCAATCATGTATTCGGCTACGAGGCCTGCATGCCAGGAGGTGCCGCAGGCGACAATGATGATGCGGTTGGCATTCTTGAGTAGATCTGCATACTCACGGATACCGCCAAGGGTGAGGGTCCCGCTTTTAGCATCGAGACGGCCGCGGAGGCTGTCCTGGATGGTTTGCGGCTGTTCGAATATCTCTTTCAACATAAAGTGATCGTAACCGCCTTTCTCGATGGCAGCCAGTTCGATGTCGAGCTTCTGGATGTAAGGCGTTTGTCTTTCGTTGGAGATATTTTTCAGTATCAGTTCATCTGCTTTGATGATGGCGATCTCATAGTCATTTACATACACTACTTCTTTGGTGTATTCTACGATAGGAGAGGCATCGGAAGCGAGGAAGTGTTCACCCTTTCCTACACCGATTACGAGCGGGCTGCCTTTGCGTGCTGCGATGAGTGTATCTGGATTTTCTTCATCGATGAGTACGATCACATAGGCGCCGACCACACGTTTGAGTGCAATACGGAGTGCTTCTTCGAGCGGGCATTGGTTGCTGCGTTTGATCTCTTCAATGAAATGCAGCAGGACTTCGGTGTCGGTATCACTTTGAAAGATGTGTCCTTTGTTAATGAGTTCCTGTTTCAGTTGTACATAGTTCTCGATGATACCATTGTGTACCATTGATAATTTACCGTCACCAGATACGTGGGGGTGAGCATTACGGTCGCATGGTTCTCCGTGTGTGGCCCAGCGTGTGTGGCCGATGGCGATACGGCTGCGCATATCTTCGCTGGCAACATGTTCTTCCAGTGCGGCCACTTTGTCTTTTTTCTTGTAAACCCGTAGTCCGCCGTTGATAATGGCTACGCCTGCACTGTCGTAACCGCGGTATTCCAGTCTTTTAAGGCCTTTCAATACTACCGGGTAGGCTTCTCTCTGCCCGATATAAGCTACAATTCCACACATTTGCTAATAAGGTTTTGGTTAGGTTTATATTGCAATATCGCATAAAATGATAAAATCGCACCAGTAAGTGCGAAAAAACGTTCAATATGTAGTTAAGATATGGTTATATATCAACGTGCATTCAAACTTAAATGAAAAAAGGGAATACGGTGGTAAACTTTGTGAAAATTAAGATTACTTAACATTCACATCATTTATTCACTGTATTCCCTTTTCTATTTTTTTATTTGGTTATTTAGGCATTTTGTTATTTGATTTTGAAAATTGGAGATTTTCAAATGTAGCAATTTTACATGCAGCGGAGATTGCGGTTTGTTGTAATTATTTATTTAAACAATAAATATCAGCCTTCGCTGCATGTAAAATTCCGAAATCAAATACCTAAATACCTAAATCACAATAGCGTGCGCTCAAAAAGCAAAAGTATTCGTTTATACTCATCTGTCCAACTGCTAGGTGTTGTGAAACCGTGATCTTCTACGGGGAACACAGCCAGCTCCCAGTTATTTTTTCCTAACTCTATCAATCGTTGTGACAAACGCACGATGTCCTGGAAATGCACATTGACGTCTACCATGCCGTGGCACATGAGCAGGTGGCCTTTCAGTCCTTCCGCGAAATAGATGGGGGAGGAGCGGCGATAGGCTATGCTGTCTGTGAACGGCTCATTCAGTATATTACTGGTATAACCGTGATTATAGTGCGCCCAGTCTGTAACAGAGCGTAATGCTGCACCGGATGCAAATACGTCAGGAGTGGTGAACATGGCCATCAGTGTCATGAAGCCACCATAACTGCCGCCATAGATACCGATGCGACGGGCATCCACCTGCAATTTGTCTGCCAGATATTTTGCGCCGTCCACTTCATCGTCCAAATCCTTGCCGCCCATGTGCCTGTAGATGCCTGTGCGCCAGTTGCGGCCATAGCCTGCGCTGCCGCGGTAGTCTATGTCCAGCACGGTGAAGCCTTTGTCTGTAAGAAGGTTGTGGAACATATATTCACGGAAATAGCTACTCCACCATTTATGTGCATTCTGGAGGTATCCTGCGCCATGTACAAAGATCACAGCTGCCCCGTTCTTTTTAGCGGGGTCGGGTTGGTACAGCCGTGCATATACGGGTTGGTTGTCTCTGGCGGTGAAGGTGATTACTTCCGGATCGCGCCAGGGGTAGGAACGGAACTCCTCTGACTGCGCCAGTGTGGTTACCTGCACTGGTTTGGCGCCGGGTGTGTTGGGTTGCAGATACAGTTCCCAGGGTTTGTTGGAATAAGAGTAGCGGTAGGCGATCCATTTTTCATCCGGGGAGAGGCTTACTTCATGTGCTCCCTGCATAGTGGTGAGTCTTTCTGCCTTGCCACCGTTGACGCCTATACGATAGAACTGTTTCTCCCCGGGATGTACTTCATTGGTGATGATGTAGAAGTACTTTTTATCGTTGGATAACTGTACCTGCTGTACTTCATAGTTGCCGCCGGTGAGCTGTTTGGTTTCACCGCTGCCGGTATTGGTGGTATAGAGGTGTGAATAACCACTGGCTTCCGACTGGTACCAGCAGGTGTTTTCATCTATCCAGCCCATGGCAGTGCCTCCTCCGCTCCAACCGATACCGGGACCGGCCACCCATGCTTCATCGCGCTGGCGGTTCAGTGATTTCACTTTGCCGGTGGCTGCGTCCAGCAATCCGATCCAGCGGTCTTTATTATCCTGGGAGCGGATGTCTACGATGGCATGAGTACCCTGATCAGACCAGTAGGGGCCGCTGACGATTACATCACGTGTGACAGCACTATCTTTTTTCGTATAGTCTTTAACGTAATCGGGGCGATCTTTGATTCCTGGCAGGTCGCTGGTAACGATAGGCAGTATGGTATCACGTTCCCGGTCAAACACAAAGCTTTCAAAGGCGCCTTGGGGAGAGCCTACTTTATCACGTGCGGGAATATCAGTGGTATAACCGGAGGATGTGATGAAGTCCGGTACGATGGTATTGCGGGCATCGGCGGATTTAAATAAGCGGTAGGTTACGAAGCGGCCATCGGGGCTTACTTCTGTTTCCTGCAGCCGCTTATCGCTGAGGTACAGGCTGCGCAGTGGTTTAGGTTCATGTGCTTTATTGAAGGCGGTGGCGGCATCGCTCTTAGCTTTTCTGTCGCGCACTACCTGCAGGAGTTCCTGCTGCTGTGCCTTCAGGAATTTTTCTTCTGTATTACCGCGGTCTTTGTCTGCTTTCTCTGCCGGTGGCTGGCTGCCGGTGATGAAGCTGGTGAGTTGGGTGATGAGTCCAGTGCTTCTATCCCATGCATACAGATCGCGGTTCTGTTGATACACGATCTGCTTTCCTCCGAAACTGAATACCGGTCTGGATTCTATGGCAGCTGTCTGCGTAAGGCGGGTTACTTTACCGGTTTTGATTTCCAGTAAAAATATATCGCCCTGGTAGCTATAGGTGAGGAGCGTTTTGTCGAGGTTATAGGAACCATTGCCGCGGGCTTCTATCAGGCTGCGGTCAGCGGCATTGGTCTTTGCCGGGACTTTATTACGGACATTTACATAATAAAGGGAGTCAGTTAGTTGCTTTTCAGGATTCCAGCTGAAATAGATGGTCTGGTTGTCTGTGCCCCAGAATACGTTATCGGGGGAGGTGCCTATCCATCTGGTGTCGCGCATGATCTTTTCTACCGTGAGTGGCCCTGATTGCTGGGCATATATACTGTTGGCTGATAGAAGAAAAATGGCGGGTATTACCCATTTTCTCATAGTGGTTCATTATTTTGTTGGGTGTTAAATGTAATGGTTTAATCATAAATTGCTGTATTTTTTGGATAGACGCCTGTCTTCTCATGATCAATCATTGCGCTATGCGAATTGTGCCAGCCATATTATTTTCCCTCCTGACGATAACCGCCTGCAAGCCTAAGCCGCCGGTGCGTACGCAGATACCGGTATCTGAGGATACTACTTTCCTTACGGGTATTTTCTATGTGGTGCGGCATGCAGAGCAGCATCCGGGTGGGGATTCCACCCTAACAGAAACGGGATTACAGCGGGCTGGGGAGTTGTCGCGGTTGCTGAGAGATTCCGGGATCAATAAGATTTACCTAACTCCCTTTAAGAGGAGCATCCAGACGGCGGATAGTGTAAGGATTCAGCTGCATGTGGATACGTGCTTTTATAAGGCGGATACCACGGGAGAGTCGCTGATCTATGAGATCACGCGGCATGGCGACTGGGGCAAGCATCTGCTGATAATAGGGCATTCGAATACACTGGTGCCCGTGTTGCATAGCCTGAAGGCTACACCGCATATGAAAACGGTTGGGGAGAATGAATACGGCTGGTTGTTTGTGGTGAGGAAGACGACAAAGGGGACTACTTTGAAAGAGGATTGTTATTAGAAGATTTCCCTCAAAATCACAGAGGGAGCAAAGACCGTAGAGGATATTGCTCCCTTTGTGATTTTGCGGAAAATGAAAGCAGTTATAGAAGTATACCACGCATAAGGGTGTACGCGACAGTAAAGTATATCAGCAAGCCGGTTACATCCACCAGTGTGGCTACAAACGGGGCAGAGGAGGTGGCGGGGTCCGCGCCGCATTTTTTCAGTACCAGTGGGAGCATGGAGCCTGACAGGGTTCCCCACAGTACCACGCCCACGAGCGATATACCTACAGTGGCGCCTATCAGGATGGTGTGGGCGCCGTAAGTATGGAAGAAGGTATTCCAGAGGAGGATGCGTATGAAGCCGATGATCCCCAGTACGCTGCCGAGCAGCAGGCCGGATATAATCTCACGGCGCATAACACGCCACCAGTCGGTTACAGTGATTTCACCCAGTGCCATTGCCTGGATGATAAGGGTGGAAGCCTGGGATCCGCTGTTACCACCACTGGAAATGATAAGTGGTACAAACAGGGCCAGTACAACGGCTTTCGCTATTTCGTCTTCAAAAAACCCCATAGCCGTGGCTGTTAACATCTCACCGATGAACAGCACAACCAGCCAGCCTACGCGCTTCTTTACGAGTTTCAGGAGGGGCATATCGAGATATGGCTCGTCCAGGGCTTCGGTACCACCGATCTTCTGGATATCTTCCGTATGTTCTTCGTTGGCAATCCACAGCATATCATCGATGGTTACGATGCCGAGCAGTATTCCGTTATCGTCTACAACGGGAAGGGCTACACGATTTTCCATCCGGAATACCTGTATGGCTTCTTCCTGGTCGTCGTTGGCATGCAGGGATACAAAGCGGTCATCCATCAGGGTATGTACGATTGTGTCCTGGGCAACCAGCAGGAATTCCCGGATACGGAAGTCGTCCAGCAGATGGCCTTTTTCATCAATGACATATATCACGTCGATGGTTTCACTGTCTCTTCCATGTTCCCTGATATAGTTCAGCACTTCTTTGACCGTCCATTGTTCCCGTACGGCAATGTAATCGGGTGTCATGATGCGGCCTACACTGTTTTCAGGGTAGCCAAGCAGAGAGAGGGTGATTCGTCGTTCCTCGGGGTCCAGTAGCTTTATCAGTTCCTTTACCGCTTCGCTGGGTAGTTCTTCCAGGAAGGCAGTACGGTCATCCGCCGGCAGTTCATTCATCAGTTCTGCTACTTTGGCGGGGGCCAGCTCCCTGATCAGATCCTCCTGCTGGGGAAAGTCAAGGATACGGAAAGCCGCTGCCGCTCTTCCGATCGACAGGTTACTTATGATAACGCCGACTTCTTCAGGCGTTTCATAAATCAACTCGGCTATGTCCGTAATCAGCTGGTCGTCCAGGTATACTGACAGTTCGCGGTAGTTCTTTTCCTTTGTCAGCATGCTGAATTTTTCCAGTAAAGCTTCGTTTTCCATGTACAATTGACTCTATGCGCGAAAATAAGTTAAAATAGGACGTTAACAGGACGTTACAGGATTGTTGTTATAATAATTCTCCTACATGTAGCCGGATATTGTTACAGATAGTATCCAGCGGGAGGTCATTGGCGTCTTTACCGAAGGGATCTTCGATTTCTTCAGCGATCAGCTCCAGGCTGGCCAGTACGAAGAAGATGAATACTACCATTGGTATGATCAGGTAGCCGAGGCTGAATACAAAGCCGAAGGGCATGGTCATAATATAGAAGAAGATGAACTTCTTGATGAAAACGCTGTAGGAGAAAGGAATGGGCGTGTTTTTAATCCTTTCGCAGGCGCCGCATATTTCTGTGAAGGACTGCAATTCATTGTTGAGAATAATGAGCTGATCGCCGGTAAGTTGTCCTTCCCGGAACAGTTCATTGGTTTTATTCATCAGTTGCAGTGCCAGCTGGTTGGGAACATGCCTGGAGATATCCGGGGCAAGGGGCTCGCCAGCAGTGTCTTCCATCTCTTCTGGGAGATAGGTTTTGCGGAGATGGTTTTTAAGACCGAAGGCATAATTGGGGATCATTGCCCTGAAATAGGCTCTGGCGGCCTTATTTTCGACAGGCAGCATGGATTGCAGCTTCATGGCGAGGTTGCGGCTGCTGTTCACCAGTGTTCCCCACTGGCGCCTGCCTTCCCACCACCGGTCATAGGCTGTATTGGTACGGAACACCAGCAGCAGTGATATCACGAAGCCCAGCAGCTGGTGCATCATGGATATATTTTTTAATTCGCTGGAGTCAGAGAGTTTCCATACGGAGAGCTCCAGCCAGGCTATCAGCGCGGAGTAGACAGACAGGGTAATAAACATGGGAAACAGCTTCCGTACGGTATCCGCTTTATGTATGCGGAATATAAACGTAAACCATTCCTTTGGGTTGTAATTGATCATTCGCGGTTTGGATTATTAACACAAAAAAAATATTTCCCAGGCCGCAAACCTAAATTTTTTACACATGATTTTGATAACTTCCTTCTTTAACTTTACTTTACGCCTTCTTTCATTTGAATAAGTGCTATGATAAAGCCGTACTTGTATATTGATAAGTCGAAGGGCAAGGGCAGGGGAGTCTATACTAAAGAAAGGATTCCCGCTGGTACCCGTATTGAAACCTCCCCGGTGCTGGTGCTCTCTTACGACGACACTGAAATAGTGGACAAGACAAAACTCCACAATTACATTTTCCTCTGGGGTGTCAGAGAAACCCGCTCCTGCGTGGCACTGGGCTTCTGTTCTATCTACAATCACGATTACAACCCTAATTGTGAATATGAGATGGACTTTGAGGCAGAGACCATGAGTATTATTACCCGCCGGGAAATCAAGAGGGGGGAAGAGCTCTTTATCAACTACAACGGTGAAGTTGAAGATACCTCTCCCGTGTGGTTCGATATGAAAAAGAATAAGCAATCCAAATAGGACTGTGATTAATTGTGATTTTTTTGATTTTCCTGATTTGTTGAGATGATGTTTTGATCATTATTGTTAATAAATCGGGAAAATCAAGAAAATGATAATTTATCACAGTTTGTTTTTGTAATATTGTATAAGTGCTTATATAATATTGTATAAGTGCTTATGTAATATGTGTTGATGATGGGCTGGATGTTTGTAAATCAGCATGGCATTATATCCCGTCATCAGGGAAATCAAGAAAATCATAAAAGAATCACAGTTGAGTTTTTATCAGTCATTAGGTTATCTCGTTTTCGGCAGCCGTCTGCGCAGGTTGAGTGAATACTTTCTTATGGAGGTGAACAGGGTATATGAACAAGCCGGTATTTCTTTTGATGCCAGCTGGTTCCCGGTATTTTATCTTTTATCAGAGCAGCAGCCTATGCCTATTATTGATATAGCGGAGAAGCTAGAAATATCTCATTCTGCTGTCAGCCAGATGGTCACCAATCTGAAGAAGAAAGGCTTGTTGAAGACGACGCCGTGTCCGGAGGATGGCCGCAGGCAGCTGGTAGCCTTCTCCAAAAAGGGGGAGGAGATGCTGCAGCGCATACAGCCTATATGGGATGCGATTACCGTTGCGATGAACGACCTGGTAGCCGAAAGTCCGCAGAGCAAGCAGGTGTTGGCAGCTATTGCGCAGATAGAACAGGCAGTACAGCAGCAACCTTTATCAGAACGTATTACCAGACAATTATAATCATACACCAAAACAAACCTGAGCCATGAGCGATATTTTCAAATACGGAACAGACCATCTCACGGTTGGCAAAGTGTTGGACATTGCGTCCGGCAAGACCAGAGGGGTGCTGACACCGGAAGTTGTTTCCCGCATACAGACCAGCCACGGACATGTACAGGCTATCGTTTCACAGCATACCACCGTTTACGGTATCAATACCGGTTTCGGTCCGCTGTGCGATACCAAGATCTCTGAAGAAGATACCCGTGCGCTGCAATACAACATTCTGCAGAGCCATAGTGTAGGCGTTGGCGATAGTATTCCGGAGGAGATTGCCCGTATCATGCTGATCACCAAAGTGCATGCGTTGGCACAGGGATACTCCGGCGCTGCGCTGGCTACAATGGAACGCATCATCTGGCATATTGAGAACAGGGTGACGCCACTGGTGCCTGAAAAGGGGTCTGTAGGCGCCTCCGGTGACCTTGCGCCGTTATCGCATCTCTTCCTGCCATTGATAGGACTGGGTGAAGTGTGGTACAAAGGGCAG
>NZ_DATLKJ010000112.1:0-41167 GCF_035538455.1 Chitinophaga sp. | reverse complement strand
TCTATAAAACTTAAATTACGTTTACTATTTTGTCGAAATATTTCATATTATTTAACCAATCGCAATTTTAATTGCCAATACATTCAACTGTTTGTTATATTTGCAGCCTTGCGAGTAAAGTAGATTTTAAATTATCATGGTCAATCTCATTTTATTTGGCCCTCCCGGTAGCGGTAAGGGTACACAGAGTGCTAAGATTATTGAAAAGTACGGGCTTATACACCTGTCTACCGGCGACTTGCTGCGTAATGAGATAGGCAGTAAAACCCCGTTGGGTCTGGAAGCCACCAAGTTTATGGATCAGGGTTTGCTGGTTCCTGATGAAGTGGTGATAGGTATGATCGGCTCTAAACTGGATGCAAACCCTGAGGCACGGGGTTTCATTTTTGACGGTTTCCCGCGCACTACTGCGCAGGCAGAGGCGCTGGACAAACTCCTGGCACTGAAGAAAACCTCCCTGTCACTTGTCTTATCCCTGGATGTACCTGAAGACGAACTGGTAAGGCGCTTGCTGAACCGAGGCCTGACCTCTGGCCGTAAAGACGATGCCAACGAAGAGGTGGTAAAAGCCCGTCTGGTAGAATACCATAACAAAACCGCTCCTGTGGCTGATCACTATGCTAAGTACGGTAAAGTGAAGAAAGTAAAGGGTGATGGCACTGAAGAAGAAGTATTCGAACTGCTTTGCAGGGAGATCAACGACCTGGTGGCCGAAAAGGTATAATTACCCGTTTATCCGCATACAGTACGGTTTTAACACCTTCATTCATATACGCAAAGATTAATAAGTTTCAGCTTAAAGCACATTCATTGTGCTAATTCGCTTAAACTTAACGATCTTTGCGTTTATTTTTTAGGCCGGTGACACGGCAAACTTGTTAAAATCTGAGACCAGTGGAAAAAGCGAACTTCGTAGATTATATCCGTGTATATTGTAAATCCGGCAAAGGCGGAGCAGGAAGTATGCATTTCATGCGTACCAAATTCAATGCACAAGCCGGTCCGGACGGAGGCGACGGAGGCAGAGGCGGACACGTTATATTAAGAGGCAACTCACAATTGTGGACACTGCTGCATCTGCGCTGGCACAAAAACCTGCTTGCGGAAGATGGTGAAAATGGTAGTGGCGACAACTGTACGGGGCGTTTCGGAAAGGATATTATCATAGAAGTACCGCTTGGCACACAGGCCAGAGACGAGGAAACCGGCGAGGTAGAAGCTGAGATTCTACACGACGGGCAGGAAGTGATCTGGATGCCGGGTGGTCAGGGTGGCCGCGGCAACGCCTACTTCAAATCCCCCACTAACCAGACTCCTGAGTATGCGCAACCAGGCATGCCAGGTATCGAAGGCTGGAAAGTAGTAGAACTGAAAGTACTGGCAGACGTTGGTCTTGTAGGGTTCCCGAATGCAGGAAAATCCACGCTCCTCTCTACTATTACTGCCGCTAAGCCTAAAGTGGCAGACTATGCATTCACCACGCTCACGCCCCAACTGGGCATGGTAGCATACCGTGATAACATGTCGTTCTGTATGGCCGATCTCCCGGGAATTATCGAAGGAGCACATGAAGGGAAAGGACTGGGACATCGCTTCCTCAGACATATTGAAAGAAACGCCGTATTATTATTTCTCATTCCGGCCGATAGTCCCGATCACCGCAGGGAATTTGAGGTACTGGTAAATGAGCTGGAACAATATAATCCCGAACTGCTGGACAAACAGTTTTTGCTGGCCATCAGCAAAAGCGACATGCTGGACGATGAATTGAAAGCCGCTATAGCAGAGGAACTTCCGAAAGGTGTACCACACGTATTCATTTCCTCTGTTACCCAACAAGGGCTTACTGAACTGAAAGACATGCTCTGGACTGCACTTACCGACAAAAACAACGAGGTAAATACAGCTGAAGCTAATGACGTTGCCGATCCGGAGTAGCCAACGCAGGTGCGGAGGATAACGTAATCGCCGTTTTTACAGGATCCCGCATACCATGAAAACACTTTTTTTAGGAGCAGCGTCTGCACTGACACTGCTGGCATGCCGACAAACCATGCCTCCGCATAAGGAAAGGCAGGTGCAAATCGATACAATGTTGCTGGTTGCCCCGTCAGACCAGCCACTTATGAAAGTTGCCTCCAACGAAGTATCCGTAGCAAGCAGAGACTCTACTACGTATATTCGTTTTGGTGGTTGCTATCTATCGCTTGACTGGATTGTTCCCGATGATGCGCGCAACAACTTTGAACTCCATCCAGATACTGTCTATCTCACTCTTCAACCAGGGCATTCGCTGGAAGGGCAAATGCTGACTGTTACTACCAATGACGCTGAAAAGATAAACGTCTGGCAAAGCTATGAAACCAGCCTTGTAGCAGGTAACTATCCCCTGAAACAATGGAAACACCACCGTTCCGGTTGGGAGTCGCTGCAAGCCGAAGCCAGCAATTTCTTTATCTGCAGAAAATATACTCCTGAAGAACGCCGCATGTTCCCCATAGTAAGCATTGCCACGCTGCATGCCTACGTTAAGAAATTTCTCGGCAAGGAGGTATATGCACGCATAGCAGGACAGGATACGCTTCCACACGCCGTCATCAGTAGCTACTACCTGAAAGTTAACACTATCAGGAAAAACTCTTCCATCAAAACCAGTAAGTTGCTCATTATAGAGGTGATGTGAAAATTAAAAACCGGCAATGCAGAAGCAGCGCCGGTTTGAACTGATACACTGTGCTTAACAGAACAGAGGGTTTTTATTGTGCTGACGGGTTGAATAACATTGCTGTACATAAACAGTTTCTGTAATTCTTTGCCGCCAGGATAGGATAGTTAATGCAACTTTTACATCCGTCCCAGAAATGGGCATCATGTGTTATTTCATTGTAAGTAACCGGCTCAAAGCCCAGCTTACTGTTCAGTTTCATCACTGCCAGACCGGTAGTGATACTGAAGATGCTGGCCGCCGGGTATAGTTTTCGGCTTAATTCAAAAATCTTCTGTTTGATAGCTGCAGCTACTTTCATTCCACGATAAGGTGGCGCTACAATCAAACCACTGTTGGACACGAAGCGGTCATTGTCGTAAGACTGGATATAGGAAAACCCGGCCCAGACACCGCTTTGGGTAAATGCAATTACGGCGTTCCCTTGCAGGATCTTTGCCCTGATCGCCATGGGATCGCGTTTTGCAATACCGGTACCTCTCGCTATTGCTGAGGCTTCCATTTCTGCCGCAATAGGCAGGGCAAAATCAACATCAAAAGGAGTGGCAATTCTGACGACTATATCTTCATCTGTTTCCATCGTTACTTAATTGTTGTTGTATATAAAGACTATAAATGGCATCTGGTATCAGGGAGTAGATCCTGATCCTGCTTACCGTGTCGCCTACGGGCACTTGGCATAAAGCAGGCAGGAACACACGGGTGATGGCGCTTTTCACCACTTCGTTGCCCCGCTCATAAAGTTTGCCGGCGAGTTTCAGACACTTTTCAGCCACCGGGAAGTTCTGTTCCCGCAGCTGCTTTCCGGTGTATTCACCTAGACAACTAACGGTTTCGTATATATGAAATATGGCCGGAAACTGATGTAGCGCTTTTCTGAGTGCCGGTATATTGTCTTCAATATAGGCCGGCACTTCATATTGATTAATCATGGCTGTGCATTGTTAATAATATGAGAGATATGCCAAACCTTATTCCATATTAGGTTAAAGAAGTGCAAAATGCAGTATTCACAGGGGCTGGGGACAACCGCTTCTTCATCAGGCTAACCATAAAGCCTTCCGTTTCTGAAAGGTTTTTTCAGTTTTTGAAAATAAAAAAGACGATCACGGTCGTAATCGTCTTTATGTCAATATCTTAAATGCTGATTTATGCCGTTGCTACAGCAGGCGACAGGCTTTGTCTGTTTCTTGCGCTCTTCGTCTTCTTGCGGGTCCTGTTGATCCAGAGGATGGTGCCGGTAACCGGGAAAGTGGCGCCCAGCAAGGCAAGTACCAATGCAAATATCTTTGAAGGCGTTCCGAAGATTGCGCCTGTATGCAACGGTTTGATAGTGCTGCGGATCTGCTGCCCAAGATTTTTCTGGGCAAACGTCTGCGACAACAGCACCTTACCTGTAAACTGGTCCAGGTAATAGCTGGTAGTGGCGCCTTCATGCGTGATACCAGCAGGAAGCAATGTCACCATAAAAGATGCTGTGGAATCTTTCGGGGCTGACAGGGAATAATAAATGGCGTCCGGCGCCTGCTGCTTCACCAGGGCCAGTGCCCCTTCATAAGAGATCGCAGCAGTGCCCGGCGCCGCTTCAGCAGCGGAAGCAGGGGCTTCTGTTGCCTTGGGAGAAGTACGTAAGGCGGCATACATTCCTTTACTGAACCATTCGAACGACCAGGTAAGACCAGTGAACGCCGAAACGAATAAGAAGATGGACGCATAAAACCCCAGTACAATATGCATATCGTGATTAAGACGTTTCCAGCCTCCATCCCATTTCACTTTGATCCGTTGTTTGAAAATATTACGTGTTTTAGGCCACCAGAGAACGATACCAGTGATGAGGATGAATAAAAAGATGAAGGTGCTGATCCCCACAATCACCTTTCCCGTAGAACCGGCCAGCAGCCTGCGATGTAAGGAGAATATCTTATAATAGAATGTTTCCTGGTAGCTGAAAAGGGCTATGACTTTACCTGTGTAGGGATTTACAAAGGCTGTGCGGCCTTTCTCTTTCCGGGGCGACGGCTTCGCTCCGGCGGCATTTTTCTCTTTACGATCTTTGCTTTCGCCTTCATGGTCTTCTTTCTTTTTCCCACCTTTCTTTCCTTCTTCCAGGCCTACTGCCATTGTACGAGACGGATCTGAAAACACCTGAATGCGGGTAATATTGGCGCCAGGCACCTGCTGCTTTACATTTGCAGCTATTTCGTCCAGGGTTAGGCGCCGGCCCATTTGCTGCACAAAGTAACGGTCACGATTAAATGCTTCCGTCAGCTCCTTTTCGAATACCAGCAAGGCACCGGTAAGACAACTGACGGTTATAACAAGACCTGCGGCCAGGCCAAGATATAAATGTATGCGGCGGAAAAATACTTTCATATCGGGTTGATCGAAGGGGCAAAGAAACGATCCCAACCGGGAAATATAAGTACGAAACCGGAAAAAGATTTACGCAATGCGAAATTTTTGGGGGGATTCAGAAATTTCGGAACCATGGGAATGTCAGAATTTTAAATACCAGAGAGATAAAGTAGTGTTACACCCATGTTTATCTTCCTCATTAACCAATTCAGAAATTCACATAATTCCGAAATCACCATATTATAACAGGTTGCCCAGCATGCCGCCGGCAGCATTCTTCATTTCAGCTTCCCATGCACCTTCAGCACTCTTCAGGGCACGGTTCAGGGCGGTGATCAGCAGATCTTCCAGTTCTTCCTTGTTATCTGCTGTAAGCAGGTGGGATGCCACATCGATGCTCTTTACCTGACGGTTGCCATCTACAGATACTTTCACGGCGCCATCAGCCGCTTCCCCTTCCAGGGTTACATTTGCCAAACGCTCTTTTCCTTCTTTCATTTTTTGCTGGATCTGAGTCAGCTTTCCAAATAGATCAAACATATTTCCGGAATTTTTTTGTACGAACCGCAAATATAGCGATTACCATGTTGGTTCTGTGTCGATTATTTTCCTCTCCGGTACCTCTACAGCCAACAATTCCGTATCTTACCGCACGTATAAGCATTAAGAAATAATGGAAACTAAAGTTTGTATCATTGGTGCCGGTCCTGGTGGTGCCTGCGCGGCATTACAACTGGCTCAACTCGGCATTGAATGTATCGTAGTGGATAAAGCTGTATTTCCGAGAGATAAAGTGTGTGGCGATGGACTCAGCGGAAAAGTACTCACCATCCTGGAAAGGATAGACAAAGGCATTGGCGAGCGCCTACAGAAAGCCGCCTTTAAAATGGATAGCTGGGGCGTGACCTTCGTAGCCCCCAACCGCATCGGGATGGATATTCCTTACAAACCCGACTACCAGAAACAAAAAAATGATCCCCGCGGATTTGTATGCAAGCGCATCGACTTCGATAACTTCCTGGTGGATGAGCTCAAACGTCGTTCCGAAATTCGTTTATTCGAAGGCGTTAGTATAGACAAATACCGGCTGGAGGAAGACGGATATTATCTTTCCAATAACGACGGTTCCTTCCAGGTGAAGGCGCAGATAGTATTGGTCGCCAATGGCGCGCATTCTTCCTTCACTAAGGATGTAGCCGGTATCAAAATGGAACCGGAGCATTATGTAGCTGGTATCAGAGCCTATTATAAAGGTATCAGCGGCCTGCATCCCGACAGTTTTATAGAACTTCACTTCCTGAAGAATATGCTGCCCGGCTATCTCTGGATCTTCCCGTTGCCAAATGGAGAAGCTAACGTGGGCGTAGGTATGCTCAGCAATACTGCCAGAAATAAAAAGGTAAATCTGAAAAAACTGATGTTGGATACTATTGCTACAGACCCCACCATGAAAGATCGCTTTCAAAATGCGGAACTGGTAGGCAGCATCGATGGCTATGGACTTCCGTTAGGCAGTAAGAAAAGGAAGCTGCACGGTGAGCGCTATATGCTCATCGGCGATGCCGGCTACCTCATTGACCCATTCACCGGGGAAGGTATAGGCAATGCGCTGTACTCCGGCAGAATAGCCGCTCAGCAAGCGGCAGCGGCTATTGAAGCCAATGATTACTCAGACCGTTTTTTGGATGCCTACGATGAAAACGTATACCGCATCCTTGGACCAGAACTGCAGGTGAGCACGAAACTGCAAAAGCTCATCAAATATCCCTGGCTCTTTAACATGCTGATGAAAATGGGCTCCCGCAACAGACAGCTAAAAGAACTTATGTCGTGCATGTTCCACGAGGTTGACCTTCGTAAGAAACTGGGCAAGCCGATGTTTTATGTAAAACTGTTATTTAACCGGTAGTTATAATTTTCTTCCTGTGAGATATTTAAACAGATTAGCCGTTCTTTTATTCTTTCCTGCCGCGCTGAGTGCGCAGCAGGCCAGCCATACAACCAGCGGAGAAGCAGGGGCATCCCGTATCTCCATGAATGCGAAAATAGCAGACCAGCTTGCAGGACTGCCGCTGAAATGCCTGGACCAGCCGTTTCCATATAAGACGGGGGTTGTTTTCACCGACAGCTCACTACTCACAGCACCGGTGAATTATCATCCTGCCTTCTACGGCTGCTTTGACTGGCATAGCAGCGTGCATGGCCACTGGATGCTGGTACGCCTGCTGAAAATGTTTCCTGATATGGAGAAGGCAGGTCTTATCCGTACCAAACTTGCGGAACATCTTTCAGCTGCCAATATCAATACCGAGCTGAAACTATTCAGCAGCAAGGATAACAAGAGCTTTGAACGCATCTATGGCTGGAGCTGGCTGCTGCAACTACAACGCGAGTTACTCACCTGGAATGATCCGCTGGGCAAGGAGTTGAGCCAAAACATACAACCACTGGCAACGCTGTTTTCCAAATCATATATCGACTTTCTGGGTAAGATTATGTATCCTATCCGCGTGGGCGAGCACACCAACCTGGCCTTTGGTCTGTGCCTCGCATGGGATTACGCTCAAACAACCAACGATACTGCGCTCCGCGATGCTATCCGTAAAACCGCGCTCCGCTTTTATGCAGCGGATAAGAACGCGCCAGTATCCTGGGAGCCAGGAGGTTACGACTTTCTCTCTCCCAGCCTCGAAGAGGCTGACCTGATGCGTCGCATACTTCCCGAAAAGGAATACCGCTCGTGGCTATACGCTTTTCTACCTGGTCTGTTCAAGTCTCCTATTACGATCCTGCAACCCGGACAGGTAAAGGATCGCAGCGACGGGAAGCTGGTGCACCTCGATGGCCTTAATCTGAGCAGGGCGTGGTGCCTTGAAGCCATTGCCCGGCACGGCGGTAAAAACCAAGTAGCTATACAAGCATTAGCTGACAAGCATCTTGCTACGTCATTTCACCAAGTGGCCAGCGGAGATTATATGGGCGAGCACTGGCTTGCATCATTTGCCGTATACCTTCTCACCGCAGAAAAACAGTAATAACTTATTGATCTTTCACAATAGCGGCTGACCCAAAAAGATCAGCCGCTATTGTGAAAGAAGGGCAAGCCCTTGATAAATTGAATTACCCAACCATTATGGTCAAAAGCGGCGCAGTCAAAAAAGCAAAAGTGCGCTTTTAACAGGCCTTTGACCGGAGGATGACCGGGGGATGACCGGGAGTATCTTAATTGAGAAACTGATCTGTTGTTACCACGGCAGCATAATAAAACGCCAATGCCCCCATCAGTGCTTTTTGTACCTGTAATGCATCCACCTTTTCACCGTTAACCTCCAGGTCTCTTGTGGCGCAAGCATCAGCGATGACTGTACAATTGTAACCCAAATCCTTGGCTGCCCTGGTAGTAGCATCTACGCATGCATGTGTCATCATGCCGGTAATGGTGAGGTCTGTAATGCCATTTTTTTGAAGATACTCCTGCAACTCTGTCTCCCTGAAGCTGTTGGGGTATTGTTTGGTGATTATCTTTTCTCCTGCTACCGGCGCCACTTTCTGGTTAATTTCAATGCCCGGCGTGTTTACCACCAGAAATCCGGCGGCAGGATCTGTAGCAACATGTTTAATGTAGATCACCGGAATATTTTTTTGACGGCTCCTTTCCAGCACTCTACGGATATTATCCGCAGCGCCCTCTGGATTTACCAGCTCCATTTTACCTCCTTTGAAGTAGTCGTTCTGAACATCGATGATAATTAATGCTTCTTTCTTCATTTTTCTTTGTTTAATAGTGGATTTTGCAAAAACACCCTGTGCAAAAAAGGTGACTAAGACGATTAATGAAATCAAAACTCTCATATGAAATATGGTTTAGTTAAACATGGGAATGCTGTATCCCAACGCAAAGGTTACGACAACACAACACATTATGATTGACCTAGGTCAATTGTAATGTCAGTATCCCATAAAGTGTTATTTGCGTTTTGATTTCAACATCCTGCTGAGAAAGGCAGGCGTAACGCCGATGAAAGAAGCGATCTGTTGTTGTGAGAGGGTGCCGGTAAGAGAGGGATACTGGATGCAGAATTTCTCGAAACGCTCCGCAGCAGTCAGGCTTAGGATGTCAGTGATGCGTTGCTGGCTCACGGCGAAAGCCCTTTCAGTAAGGACCCTGAAGTACTGTTCAAACTGGGGTACTTTTCTGAGCAGGTCCTGTCGTTTCTCTTTTGTGAGTACAAGCGTGCTGGTATCTGCAATAGCTTGAATAAACAGGTTTCCGGGTTTTTCGAAGACAAAACTCATATAATCCACCACCCACCAATCCACCGGCGCGATGGTCAATATGCGTTCTTCTCCTCTTTTATCCAGGAGATAACTTTTCACACATCCCTGGGTGATAAAGGTGAAATGGTTGGAATTACTGCCTTCCCGCTGCAGGTACTCTTTCCTTTGAAAGTCTTTTGCGTACAACAGCGACACGAAATAGTCTTTCTCTTCCTCAGAAAGAGAAATATGCTTACCAACGTTTTCCAATATCAGGGTGTGGTCATTCATTGCATGTTTTTATTCGACTGAAAAGGAAAAGGCCGTCTCAAAAGAAACGGCCTTTTCTTCTTATTGTTTCGTTATCAGATCGTTTCGGCATCAAAGATGACAACTTTCTCCCAGTACTGTTTACAGTTTTCCACGAAATTCAGGTGCACCGGGTGTACCTGATATTTGTCGTGCGCGTCCATATTATCAAACACGCAAATCAAGTTATAGCTGTAGCTTTTGTCTATTACCGGGCGAAAGGTCTCTGCAGGTTTCCCTACGTTGAAGATCTTTATCTCGTCGATAGTGTGCAGGCTGGTTACGCCGGCCTCAAACCTTCTTACGTCATCAGCGGACAGCCCGGGTTTGAGATAGAAATTAACTACGTGCACAAATTTTTTATCCAAGGGCTTCATGTTCTTACAGTTTAGGTCTTTTAAATTAAGAACTCATTTCTGGAAAAACAAATGCCCTCAGGCTTCCCTGTTCACATATTTATTTACTGTATATAGATTTACCGCATATACCAGGGCCAATACCAGCACAATACCGGCAAATACAGGGACACCAGGCCAGTGACTGACGATCATCTCATGCTGTGCCAACACCGCTGCGGCCCAGTATTGCAGACCAGATACCAGCAACAATGAAACGATACCAATAATGACATATAGCGGCACAAACTGACGGAGCAGATAGCGCCTCAGCTGGGCCGGGGCGGTACCCAGCATCACCAGTAGTTGTATTTCCCGTTTGCAGGAGGCTATCACCAGCTGAATGAACATACTGAAAACCAGCATAGCAAACAGCAGCAGTATCAATCCAAAAAATCCAACAACAGATACAATTGTCTGTACGATCATCCGGGTTTTACTGAACTTCAGCTTGTCCTGGTTGGTGGTATAGCCATTGTCTTCCAGGAACTTCACCAGTGACGGACTTGAAGGGTCCGGAGTTTTGATGATTATCCGGGAGGTAGGTGCTTCTCTGGATGTACCATACTTTTCGTTGGCCCACTCCATAAAGTTGGCGGGCACCAGGAAAGAGGAAATCCTGTCTGAGAATCCTACAACATGTCCCATGTATTGTTCTGAGATGATGTTATTGGAGATATTTACCTGCAGGGGAAGGGCTTTGACAGTTTCCTGCGAGATCTGCGGCAGATCCTGGCTCAGTGAGAATCCGAAGTTATAAAGGTTCAGGAAATCACTCGGCAGGACAATGGGGATAGTACGATCTCCAGGCTGCCATTTCCATTCATCATTTTTCACATCAATAAAGCTATCGGGTACGGACTCAAAAAACATTTCGGTGGCAAAGTGCAGATCGCCGGGGGCCTGTACCACTACTTTATAGCGGCTGGAGGTAATTAACCCGAACGCTTGTACGAAGGGTTGCTTTTTGATATTCCCGATTTCTTCAGGGGTAAAGGCGCTTTTGCCAGCCTGGCCCATAATAGCGTTGGTAATCTTTTTATTGATCACGAGAAAATCAGCAGTCTCATTTTGGTTTTTGGTGCTGTAGAGCAGCTGATTAAAATTGGAGTGCACCTGTATGGCTACCAGTATCAGCAACATAGCAATACCCAGCCCAACGGAAGCCATCAGGAAGCGGCTTTTGCCAACTCCGGTCTGTATTATTTTTTTAAGCAGATCAAAAAATGGGCGCATGAAAAACAATATTAAAGCTGATAATGCACATCATACTGAAAGTGCTGGTCATTATCCAGGTCTGTTAAAATAAAGCCTGCATTACGGGCTTTGCATTCTTCGGCGATGAGGGCGGCGGCGCGCTGGATATTTTCTTCATCCAGGTGGCTGAAGGGCTCGTCCATAAACAGCCATTGAAAAGGCTGTACCAGGGCCCTGATGATAGCGATACGCTGACGTTCGCCATAGGAAAGCGTTTTGCCGCTCTGGTGCAGGACGTGGGTGACATTCAGCCGGGCTGCCATCTCTTCCACTTTTTCCTGACTGCAATATGGTTGCTGTTGCATCACCCGTTTCAGGGAAATGTTTTCGAGGGCTGTGAGCTGCTCAAACAGGCGGAGGTCCTGAAACACGATACTGATTTGCTGCTGGCGCATAGTGGCCAGTGCATTTTTGTCGTACGACTGCCAGGGTTGCCTGTTAATCAGTATTTGCCCTGTATAGTCGTGTCTGATATTGTAGAGATAATGGACCAATGTGGTTTTGCCGGTGCCTGACGGTGCTTTGATCTTCACAAAGCTGCCTGGCTGAAAAGATACATCCTGGTTCCAGATACCGGAAGCGCGTTGCAGCAGCTTATCTTTAAGAGGTATTGGCAGCAGGTGATTGAGCTGAATTTGCATGACCGGGTTACTGTTTAACGATCGCTAATATAGCGTTTAATTTTACGATAAAGGGCAGATGAATTGAAGGGTATTCAATCCATCTGCCCTTTGAAATCGTTTTTGGTATGCTTAGTGAGCAGGGCTTACGACTGCATCAGCAGCGGCGGCGGAATCTACAGGAACAGCGAAGAGGCTGTCTTCAGCGGCTTTCTGTTTTGCCTTTTTAGCCTGATCCAGTTTAGACATTTCGGTAGCAAAGTTGATCAGCTGTACGAGGCTGTTTTCATCCTTGTTTTTCAGGGTGAGTACAGCTTCAGAGCGTTGAACATCACCACTGTAAGGCTGTCCGACAATAGTGAAGTCCTTGAGCAGGCCTTTAACTTTGGCCATCATGGCTTTTCCTTCATCGCTGTCTGCCTTATCAGCAGGAATGGTGTTGATCACTTTTTCGAGATCAGCATAACCGCCCAGCATGCTGCCTTTGATTTTGCTCTCGAGGCCTTCAGGCAGTTTGATGCTGCCTTTACCAGCCAGGTATTGTTGTAACAGCACACTGTCTGAACCAACTGTGATATTCTTTTCAGTAATGGAAACAGGTGGTACACCTGCTGCGACAGCGGGGCTGCTGATTACATAACGATCTCCTTCTTTGGTAAAGATGTCTTTCAACATTGGTGAGGTCATCACTTTGTTGAAGGCATCTTTGTTGCCCACTTTCATATTAAAGATCCATTTAGCGGAAGGCTCGTCCTTAAATTCTCCGGGGAAGTAAGGAGATTCTTTTTTGGTTACGGCGAAGTCGGAAGCGATATAGGTGAATTGACCGTCGAATGCATTAACAATATCGTCAAGAGAGAGGCTGGATTTAGCCAGGAACATATTCACCAGGCCGTCCATACCGGTTGACTTAATGATCTCAGCGATCATGTGCAGGTCAAACGCATAGGAGATAAAGCCGGTAACATTTTCTGAAGGGTATTTTTTCAGCGATTCGATATCGATCTCTTTCTTGCCATATTTTTTATAGATAGTGGCCATTTCTTTACCCATATAGGAGTTGCCGTTCATTACCACTTTACCTTTTTCGAAGTTAACGGTAGCGGTATAGAAGGCGCCATCCATCAGTTTTTTGAAGTTGGCAGGGATCATGGTGAACTGTCCGCTGTTATAGATAGCCTCCGGATTTACGAATACGCTCATGTCTGAATTTTCTTTCAGCAGCTTAGCAAAAGGTTCCAGAGAGCCGGCGGTTTCTTCTTTTTTGAGGTGGAACAGGTGATCCACTTCTGTTACGAGTTCCTTTGCGGCATCATCGTTGCTGGCGGTAACGAGGGCGGCCGGAGTAGCTGCTGCGGAGTCTGCAGCAACCTCAGTAGCGTCGCTGTCGTCCGGGCCGGGTGCACCGGGAACACCAGGGATAGCAGACGGGAGTTTGTTCAGGTTGTCTGTATCATACCCATAGATAGAGATTACGGTGTTTTTGTTCCAGGCAATCACTGCGCCTTCCTTGCTTTCCCAGATATACTTGAAGTCGTTCTGTGTTTTCAGGGAGAAGTCGGCAATATTTTTCTTCAGGTATGCTTCAAATTTATCAGCATCCTGAAGGCTTCCGGTAAGGCTGATGTAGGATCTTTTTTCCTGGAAGATGAAAGAGGCGAAGAAGTGGCCTTTCAGATCCACACCGGAATTTTCAGCATCTTTCCAGCTCTTCATTACTTCATTGGCAGTATCCTTGCTCTGTAAAGAAGTAAAAACTTTATCCATAGTAAGGCCACTGGTAACCAGTTTCTGGGTGATTTCCTTTGCGTTAAGCTCAAGAATTACGCCGGCCGTCTTAGGGATATGCTTACTTTCATCCGGTACCTTAGAGCAGGCGGACAGTATCACCGCTGCAGAAACAGCGGTTAACAAAACTTTGGAGATTGTTCTTTTCATAAAAGATATAAAAATTAATAATTAAACGTTGGAGTTACACACGACATACTTTCCCACTATCGTGGTATTTCAATCCCGCAAAAGTACGTATATTTTTGTAGCTTATATGTCCAATTTTCGTGGGGAGTATACAATAAATCTATATCGATATAGTTAATACCTTTGCTACTAATAACGTTACTACTAAACTAAGACTATGAATTTGCTACTTACTATGAAACTAAAACTTAAAACCATAGAAAAACCGTTATGTTCCTGATTTTATTACAGTACATCCGTCCTGTTGCGGCGATAGAGCACTTCATGGAGGCGCACACAGCGTTTCTGCAGAAGTATTATGACAGCGGCAAATTTATCATGTCTGGCAGAAGGAAGCCCAAATCCGGGTCTTTGATAGTGTGCCAGGCATCCAGCCGCAAAGAGGTGGAACAGATTATGAGCGAGGATCCTTTGGAAAGGCACCAGCTGGCATTGTATGAGATCATTGAGTTTGAGCCTACTGCTATGTCAGCGCCTGTTGCAAGATAGACTGTCACAGACTACGCCAACGATCTCCACCTAATTATTTTACACTGTTGATTACTGTATGAAGTAAATGACTTTAGTCAGCCATTTGCTACTGTCCTTCTCTATGCCCGGATCTGTCACATACATTTCCATCATGGGCGGCACAATTTTCTTTCCCTTATTTGCTGCAAACTGTTGTAAAGCAACGTGTGCATTGGCTGTTTTATCGTATGGGCCATAATAATCCACGTAGGCAGCTTTGGATGCGGGTAGTTTAATAATTTCAAAGCCGGGGCCGAGTGTGCTTCCTTCGGGTACCGGTATTGCAGCGGCCATATCGGTCTGATGCTTTTTTTCGTCCCAGGAGAAGAATAACCCGCAAGGCACGCCAGGCTGTAAATTGGCTGCTGTAGCTGCTTTATAGATTTTTCCAAGGTTAGATCGATAGAATGCGGAAATGTCTTTCATGGAAATAGTCTGGCGTATGGCTGCATAGGTAGTTGCGGGGAAGTCCATTTCTTTTACGGTAACATCGATGCCGTTGGGTGTGCCGGGGCCATCCTTGTCGGCCTCCGCCATGCTTTTAAGGTTATTGAGTCCTTGTTCGAAATCCTTTTCCAGCGAGCCTTTCATAAAGAGGGTCATTATATTTTGAGGGCGACCATAGTGTGCGTCAAAACCCCAGATGACCTTGGTTTTCCCGGCGGCCTCATTCAGGCTGAAGAAAACATCGGACTCTGATCTGAATGGAGATATAAAGGTGAGCTTCTGTTTTATGCTTTTATAGGGGTCCAGTTCGAGATGCTGCAACCGGCCTTCCCCGATCTTCTCCCCTTTCCAGCTGTCAATAGCACCAATGGTGCCATCATCGCCGGTAATAGTATACCTGGCAGTAGAGTCCATCTTCCGCCAGGTGCTCCATTCATTGAAACGGTTGAATTTCACAATATCTTCCCATACCATAGAAGCCGGGGCGTTAACCTCTACTGAGCGTTCTACATGTATACGGGTGGGTGCTGCAAAAACGAGTACAATAAAAATAAGCAAGAGAATACCTATGATCCAGGCGAGTGCTTTTAATACTTTCATAACTCCCGGGGATTGATTACAATAAAAATACGTTTTTTTATTGTGCCAGCCCGTGGGGAACGTTGGCATTACTGTGGGTCGTTGGCGGGTTATTCCTTTCCTTTCTCTTTTTCTTTATAGTGCTGATCTGCTTCCTTAGCTTTTTCAAAGTCAAGGATCACTGAGTTAATGCAGTAACGTAGTCCTGTAGGCGGGGGGCCGTCATCGAAAACATGTCCCAGGTGAGCCTTACAGCGGCCACACATTACTTCCGTCCGGTGCATGCCATGAGAATTGTCGGGGGCGTAGATTACACTTGCCTTTGTGATCGGCTCAAAAAAACTGGGCCAGCCGCAGCTGCTCTCAAATTTGGCATCGGAAACAAAAAGCGGATTACCGCATGCAGCACAGTAATAAGTGCCTTTGTCCTTACTATTCCAGTATTTCCCTGTAAACGCCCACTCGGTTCCTTTTTCTCTGGCAATGTTAAAAACGTCTTTGGAGAGGATATCCTTCCACTCCGCCTCCGTTTTATTCACTTTGCCGGTATCCGAATGGGAATAAAAGTCGCCCTTCTTTTTTTCTTCCATTGATTTCTTTTTTTCGCTGTTTTGCGAGTATGAACAGTTGGTTACTAAAAAAGTGAAACTCAAAAGTATCAGATTCCGCAGGTACATATATGCAGATTTGTATCGTTAACTTAGCATTAACACCGTCGTTGTGATGCTGTCATAAGCCAGAAAAAATTTCGTTCTATAAAATTACGTAGGAATAGGCCTAATGGATTGTTAATATCTCCCGGCATTTACAAAAGTGTTGGTATTTTGTTTGAAACCAGCTGATAATCACCGGCCAGCAACTCCATATAAATTACTAACTTTACGCCAAAAGGCTAGTAAGTGGCGGATATCATCAATTTATTACCAGACAATATAGCGAATCAGATAGCTGCGGGCGAAGTGATACAAAGGCCGGCATCGGCGGTAAAGGAATTACTGGAGAATGCAGTGGATGCAGGTGCAACGGAAATTCAGCTGATCATAAAAGATGCCGGCAAGGAATTAGTACAGGTAATTGATAACGGCGGCGGAATGAGTGAAACAGATGCCAGGATGTGTTTTGAACGCCATGCAACCTCGAAAATACAGTCAATAGAAGACCTTTTCCAGATCCGAACTATGGGCTTCCGGGGTGAGGCGCTGGCATCCATTGCAGCCGTTTCGCAGGTTGAACTCAAATCCCGTAAAAAGGGTGTTGACCTTGGCACCTATATAGAAATCGACAACAGCCGTGTAAATAAACAGGAACCCTGCCAGACTGCAGAAGGCACCAACATAGCCATGAAGAACCTGTTCTTCAACGTGCCGGCGCGCAGAAACTTCCTCAAAAGCAATACTGCTGAAATGCGGCATATTGTGGATGAATTCATCCGGGTAGCCATGGCGTTCCCCCAGCTTCAGTTCTCACTGGTAAGCAATAACCAGCAACTGTTCTACCTGGAGAAAGGTTCTCTGAAACAGCGCATTGTGGCTATCCTTGGCCAGCATTACAACTCCAGGCTGGTGAATGTAAAGGAAAGCACTGATTACATGAATGTATACGGTTTTGTGGGGAAACCGGAAACGGCGAAAAAGACACGTGGCGACCAATTCTTCTTCGTCAATAACCGTTTCATCAAGAGCCCTTACCTGCATCATGCAGTAATGAGCGCCTTTGCCGACATTATCCCGGCAGACAGCTTTCCGCTGTATGTGTTATTCATTGATGTAAATCCTGAGCACGTGGATATCAACGTACATCCGACGAAGCAGGAAATCAAGTTTGACGACGAAAAGGTAATGTACGCCTTCATACAAGCCACGGTGAAACATGCCCTGGCCCAGTTCAGCGTTACGCCTACCCTCGATTTTGATCTGGACCCCAATATCCAGTCACTTGATGCGGTCAGCAAACCTTTTACGGCACAGCAAAAGGAAGATTCCACCCAATCTCCACTATATAAATCTTTCACACAGGCTAACCAGGCGCATATGATCGACAAAAGTTCCAGCAGCAGTAACCTGCGCCACTGGAAAGATCTGTATGAAAAAACGCCTGCTGCGCCGGAGGAAAAATATACCGTCAGCGCCTATAGTGAAGAAGAGCCTGAAACGCGACCAGCTGTCACATATGAGAGCCAGCCGCATGCCACCGCTTCCGTTATTGATGAGCGCTGGCAGGATACACCTACTGATCAGAAAGTACCGGTACAGGTACATCAGCAATACATTTTATCGCAGATTAAATCAGGCTTTATCCTGATAGATCAGCATGCGGCGCATGAGCGCATTCTTTATGAACGTTACATGCGCGCCCTACAGGAAACTCCTATCGCCACGCAGCAAAGCCTGTTCCCGCAATCATTGCAGTTGCTGCCTGCCGATGCCGTAATGATCACGGAGATGCTGCCAGAGCTTCAGTCCCTGGGATATGAGCTGGAGCCCTTTGGGAATAATACTTTCGTGGTGCGTGGCACTCCGGCGGACCTGCAGGGAGGTAATGACCAGGCTACGATAGAAGGGCTGCTGGAACAGTTTAAGCACTTCAGTGAACTGAAACTGAACCGCCGTGAGCAATTAATCCGCTCCATGGCCCGCAACAATGCCATTCCCGCGGGGAAAGTGCTTTCCTCCCGCGAGATGCAGAACATCATTGATGAGCTCTTTGCCTGCAGCATGCCCAATGTGGCGCCCGGCGGGAAGTTCACCTTTATTTCATTTAAACTTACAGACCTAGCCCGGATGTTTGAAAGAGACCGGGGCTAACAAAGATATAACCGGCTTCCGGCAACATTTCAGCCTTGTGTACGGAAGCCGGCATCATATTGATCCAGCAGTTTATATAGAGATATGAACTGCTGGAATTTTTTTTCATACCCGTCTTTCTTCGACAAGTCAGGTTGAAAAATAGTCCCCTCTTCCTTATCCGCTTCTACAGTCAGCGGCAGGTTCAAGGCTTTAGCAGCCAGCATGATAGCACCCAGTACGGAGGCATCACTTTGCCGGCGCAGGTGCATGGGCTGACCAAAAATATCCGCCAGCAGCTGTACCCAGCCACGGGAGCTGGTAAAGCCACCGCTTACAGAAATTTCATTTACAGGACCACATGTTTCCTCCATCGCTTTCCTGATACTCAGCAGCGCAAAGCAGATACCTTCCAGTGTGGCACGGACAAAGTGGGCCGCTGTATGCCCAGCCTGTATACCAATAAACGCCGCCGTAGCCTGACTGTTCCATACAGGAGCACGCTCTCCCAGGAGATAAGGCATGCATAACAGTCGGCCGGCATCTGTCTGCAACGCAGCATCCACCAATGAAGGGAGATTTGCCAGCGGCTGTTGCAGAAAATCGCGTACCAGCCACTGCAATACCACCCCACCGTTATTGGAAGCACCGCCGGTGATGTAGACATCGTCCGTCAGCAGGTAGGTGAAGAGACGCCCTTCCGCATCAATGAGCGGTTGGCTTCCGGCCATGCGCATTGCGCCGCTGGTACCGATAGTAAGAGTAGCGTGCCCTGGGTTGAGGGCCTGGCTGCCCAGTTGCGCCAGACAACCGTCGCTACCACCCACAATAAAGGGGGTTTCAGGCGGGATGCCCAGTTCAGCGGCAATGGCTGGTTTGAGATCAGTAAGTACAAATGTGACCGGCACGGGTATGGGTAGGTGTGCGGTACTGATGCCTGCAAATGCCAGTGCGCCGGGATACCATTCCTTCCGCGCAATGTCAAACATGCCGGTGGCGGAGGCCATGGAATGATCCGTTACATATCTGCAGAAAAAATGGTGGAGTATATATTCTTTAATCCCTGCAAACATGACTGCGCGGGCAAACACTTCGGGCAGGTGTTGCTTCAGCCAGCGGATCTTGCAAAGCGGCGACATGGCATGTACGGGGGTTCCGGTATGGTGATAGATGTCCTTTCCCTGTTGGGTATTGCGCAGTGTGGTAGCGATTACGTCGCTGCGGTTATCAGCCCAGATAATGGCTGGTGTGAGTGGTTGCCCTGCGGCGTCCATGGCGATGAGGCTATGCATCGCGCAGCTGAAACTGATGGCTGCCGGAGGCTGGCCGGCTTTTGCCACCACTTCCCGGATACCGTTCTTCACGGCTGCCAGTAAAATAGCGGGATCCTGCTCACTGAATCCGGGAGCAGGATGAGTTGTTTCATATGCTGTCTGACAGCCTGCAATCACGCTCCCGTTGAGCCCAAGCCCAATCGTTTTAGCACTGCCTGTACCGATGTCCACTCCGATAATAAATGTTGTTTGGTCGCTCATATAAAAAACCTTCCATTTTCCGTATTTAATTTATAGATTTAAAACCGGTCTTTATAAAATCATGGTCTAAAAATTTCCACGCAAATGGCTTTTGAAATTAAGAAACAGGCTAAGCTTTATGATGTATGTATCGTTGGTTCCGGCGCCGGTGGCGGTATGGCAGCCAAAATGTTATCTGAAGCAGGCCTCAAGGTAGCCCTCCTGGAAGCAGGGCCTAAATATGATCCGGCCGACCCGGAGCAGGCCACCCAACTGAAATGGCCTTATGAATCACCCAGAAGAGGAGCCAGTACGACCCGACCTTTCGGCGACTTCGATGCAGCCTACGGTGGATGGGAGATCAACGGTGAGCCATATACGAAGAAGGGCGGCACCGAATTCGACTGGTTCCGTTCCCGTATGCTGGGAGGCCGTACCAATCACTGGGGACGCATTTCCTTACGCTTCGGAGAGCGTGATTTCAAACACAAAAGCTATGATGGTCTTGGTGATGACTGGCCAATCAGCTACCAGGATGTAGCGCCATACTACGACCGTGTAGATAAACTTATCGGGGTATTCGGCAGCCGGGAAAACCTGCCTAATGAACCAGATGGTTTCTTCCTTCCTCCTCCCAAACCCAGGCTGCATGAACTGATGGTAATGCGTGCCGGGAAAAAAATGGGATTACCGGTTATTCCTGCACGTTTATCTATCCTTACCAGATCTGTCAACAAAGACCGTAGCCCATGTTTCTACTGCAGCCAGTGTAGCCGCGGATGTACCGTATACGGCGACTTCTCCTCTTCTTCTGTGCTGGTAAAGCCTGCTTTGAAAAGCGGACATGTTGACCTTTACACGAATGCAATGGTGCGCGAAGTTCTGACAGACAAGGCTGGCCAAGCCTCTGGTGTAGCCTATATCGACAAAAGCGATATGCAGGAATACTCTGTCAATGCCAAAGTAGTGGTACTTGCTGCCAGTGCCTGCGAATCAGCCAGGTTGCTGCTCAATTCCAAATCTGCTGCACATCCCAATGGTCTTGCCAACTCCAGCGGCGTAGTGGGTAAATACCTGCATGACTCCACTGGCGCATCCAGATCGGGTTTTCTGCCCTTCCTGATGGATCGTAAACGTTACAATGAAGATGGCGTTGGCGGTATGCACGTATACGTTCCCTGGTGGCTCGATAATAAGAAACTGGACTTTCCCCGTGGTTATCATATAGAACTTGGTGGCGGTATGAATATGCCTTCCTACGGTTATGGCTTCAGCATGGAACGTATGAACGGCAAGTATCCGGGCCGTGATGGTAAACCTAAAGACGCTGGTGGTTATGGTAAATCACTTAAAGATGACTATCGCCGCTTTTATGGCGCTCATATAGGATTTGCGGGAAGAGGCGAATGTATTGCGCGGGAAAATAACTACTGCGAAATAGATCCCAATGTAGTAGACAAGTACGGCATTCCCGTTCTGCGCTTCAACTACACCTGGACCGATCATGAGATCAAACAGGCCAAACACATGCAGGATACTTTTGAACAGCTCATTACAGAAATGGGCGGTATCCCCAGCGGTACCAAACCCGGCGCTGATACCAACTACGGGCTTGAAAACCCGGGTCGTATCATTCACGAGGTAGGTACCACACGTATGGGCGATGATCCTAAGAGGTCCGTTCTCAATAAATTCAACCAGGCACACGATGTAAAGAACCTGTTTGTGGTGGATGGCGGCGCATTTGTATCGCAGGCTGACAAAAACCCAACCTGGACTATCCTCGCGCTTTCTATGCGGGCATCAGAATACATCGTTGATCAACTGAAAAAACAGAACATTTAAAATCTATTTTTATGGATAGACGCGAGTCGCTCAAAGCACTGGCACTTGGTACTTTATCTGTAGGCACCATCATATCAGCCACCGGTTGTGACGATAAAAAAACCGGCGACAAGAAAGAAACTGCGGGCAAAACGCCCGGCTATGGCCGTACTCCCGACGAAGTGAAAAGGGATCAGGAACTGATGGAAGAGAAATTCTTCACTCCCGAAGAAATGAAAACGATCACCATACTGGCAGATATTATCATTCCCGCCGACGAACATTCCGGTAGCGCTACAGATGCCAAAGTACCTGAGTTTATAGAATTCATTGTAAAAGATATGCCGCAGCATCAGCTGCCAATGCGCGGGGGACTGCGCTGGCTGGATGTTCAGTGTGCCAAACGATACAATAAATCATTTGCTGACTGCACCGAACAGCAACGCATTGAAATGGTAGATCTCATCGCCTACCCTGAAAAAGCAGCACCGGAAAATCAACCTGGTGTGGCCTTCTTCAACCGTATGCGAAACCTTACGGCCACAGGCTTCTTCACCAGCAAGATCGGCATCAAAGATCTTGACTACAAAGGGAATACCCCCAACGAATGGGACGGCGTACCTGCTGACGTGTTGAAGCAGTATGGCTACGAATATGATGAAAAAACCCTGGCCACCTGCCTCAAAATTGAAGATAGGGGCAAAATCATGACCTGGGACTAAGATATTTCGGGATTTTTTTATTTTGATATTTAGGTATTTAAAATGCAGCGAAGACTAATATTTGTGCTCTTCGCTGCATTTTAAATACCTAAATATCAAAATAAAAAAATCCCGAAATTTTTCTGACCTTCCTGCATATGACAGATACTCCTTCCCAGAAGCCCGTTTCCTTTTTTGCTACCGGCATCCTGTTTTCTATTCTGTGGGCATCTGCCGCGGCAGCCACCAAGATAGGATTACATACGGCACAACCATTTGTAATCTGTGTTTTCCGGTTTCTGATCGCCGGAAGTATCATGCTGTTTATTACGCACGTTCTGCTGAAAAACAAATTGCCGCAAGGAAAACAATGGCTTCAGATCTTTATTTACAGCCTGCTGAATATCAGCTTGTATCTGGGATTATATGTGCTGGGAATGCAACATATTTCCGCCGGGCTAGGTGCTTTAGCGCCGACAGCTAACCCTGTGCTTATCAGCGTGCTGTCTGTTTTCTTCCTCGGGCAGCGATTTACTTTCAGAATATTTGGGAGCCTTGTGTTGTGTATGCTGGGCGTTATAGTAGCTGCATATCCGCTGTTGCAGCGCAGTATGGCTACCTGGGAAGGAATCATCATCATCCTGCTTAGTATGCTCTCTTACTCCGGCGGCTCAATTTATTTTTCAAGAAAACAATGGGAGGGGCTGCATCTGCTTACCATCAACGGCTGGCAAACAATCATGGGCTGTGTCACGCTGCTGCCGGTTATGCTGTTCACTTACAATCCTGCGCTTAATCATTATAATGCCTCTTTCTGGGGATCAATCCTGTGGCTGGCTATCCCTGTATCTATTGCGGCAGTGCAGCTTTGGCTGCTTCTGTTGAGGCAGGATGCCGTAAAGGCCTCATACTGGCTATTTCTTTGTCCGGTGGCGGGCTTCGTGATTGCTGCTGCCGTCATGAGAGAGCCGCTGACCATGTGGACACTATATGGCGTGATACTGGTACTGACCGGATTGTACATCATTCAACGGAAAAAAAGTAGTTAGCATCGCGATATATCAGTGGATAATCAACTTCACTGTATCTGCTTTCAGCCGGTATTTGATCCATTGCTGTAACTTAAGCCTGTCTGCGAAGCCGGGAGGTTTATCAAAACTGACGGTGAGCAACGTTACTGTGTCTTGCTGTTGTGACTTCAATGTGTTCACAGTGGTTTTAGACAACGTGTAGTTTTGCATGCCCGGATACAATGTTCTGAGCTCGGCGCGCAGGTCTGGGAAAGTATCGGTGTGGAGAACCGGTGGTTCTGTTGTTTGAGCGCTGCCAGAATCTTTCCTGTACACATCTTCCAGGATGCTGGCTTTAATCTGGGCCAGGTCTATTTCCTGTTTAGCGTTTAGTCCCTGTCGTATGATCAGTCTGCAGTGTCCCAGCTTATAGGCCACCATGCGATTTTTCAGGGCATCTATCTCTGCTGGTGATATTTCATTACCAATCAGCAGCAAGTCTATCTCATTACCTTTACTGTTGTATCTGAACACCCGGTTTACTACCTGCGTACGACTGAACTGAAACTGCTCCTGTACAAATTTGCGTGCATTGTTTTCAAAGATGCTTTTCTCCACAATTCTGTAGGCCAGATATATACTGGGTAATGTGGTGATGATCACTATTAACAGGATATAACGGGAGACTTTCTTTTCATATTTTTTATCTTCAAACTCTTTCCTGTTAAAACCCAGAAACCGTACGATCAGGAAGGTACTGATGCAGATAAATACGCTGTTGATAAAATATAAGTATAATGCTCCGAGGAAATAGTAAAAGTTCCCATTGGCCAGTCCGAAACCGGCGGTGCATAGGGGCGGCATCAATGCGGTGGCTATAGCAACCCCGGGGATTACGTTGCTTTTCTCTCTACGCGTACCGGCTACAATGCCTGCCAGTCCGCCAAAGAGGGCGATGAACACATCCCATACTGAAGGAGTAGTTCTGGCCAGTAACTCACTTTGCGCCTCGTGCAACGGGGTGATCCAGAAGTATAAAGAAGAAGTGGCAATGCTAATGAAAGTAGCCATTGCCAGGTTGCGCAGCCCTTTCTTTACCAGGTCAAAGTCGTTGATGCCGATTCCCAGCCCTATTCCCATGATAGGTCCCATCAGTGGCGAGATCAGCATGGCTCCGATAATGACACCTGTGGAGTTTACATTCAGCCCAATAGAAGCAATCAGGATGGCAAATATCAGTGCCCATAAATTAGCCCCCCTGAAGTCAACATTTTTTCGAATAGAAGCGGTAATTTCGTTTTCCTCGGCTTTGTCTTCGTGAAGATTAAACCGGCTGGAAAGAAACCCGATGAAGGAACTAAAGATTTGCTTCATACTAGTACAGCTCGTTATACAAAAAGTTAACAGTCATAAAGATAGGCTATAGCATTGACATTGAAGCCCCTGGCCTTAGCCGTTCATATATCGGTTTGCTACATTCAGTTTTTTTATTTATATCTTGAAAAAAAAATTGCACTCATGGTTCCAGAAAAAAAGAATGAGGGAAGCCACGTATCCCGCAGATCATTCCTGAGAAACGGCGCACTTGCAGCGGCCGGTTTCATGATAGTTCCACGTCATGTTCTTGGTAGAGGTTTTGTAGCACCGAGTGACCGTCTGCGCGTTGCAGGTATTGGGGTTGGCGGTAAGGGCTATAGCGACATTGTTGAATTTACCAAAGGCCCTGCTGATATAGCTTTTCTGTGTGATGTGGATACCCGCCGCGCCGCAGATGCTGTTAAGAAATTCCCCAAAGCCAAATTCTACACTGATTTCAGGGAAATGTTCGACAAAGAACATAAAAACTTTGACGCTGTATCCGTATCCACTCCTGACCACACGCATGCAGTAGCCGCTATGGGTGCGATGCAGCTGAAGAAGCACGTATACGTTCAGAAGCCACTTACGCACGACATCTACGAAGCACGTATGCTTACGCAGGGTGCAAAAAAATATAAAGTGGTTAGCCAGATGGGTAACCAGGGCGCTTCCGGCGACGGTGTACGCCAGCTGATGGAATGGTACAATGCCGGCCTCGTTGGAGATGTACATACTGTTTACTGCTGGACAGACCGTCCAGTGTGGCCACAGGGTATTCCCTGGCCTACACAGAAAGCTGAAATACCCAAGGAGCTGAACTGGGATCTCTGGTTGGGTACGGCTCCTAAAAAAGATTATATAGGCAACCTGGTGCCCTTCAACTGGCGTGGTTGGTGGGATTATGGCACCGGCGCCATCGGCGATATGGGTTGTCATATTATAGAACCCCCTTTCCGCGTACTGGGCCTCGGTTACCCTACCTCTGTAGAATGCAGTGTGGGTAGCGTATACGTAGGAGAATTCTCCCGTGGTTATTTCCCTGAAAGCTGTCCTCCTTCTTCTCATGTGATTATGAAGTTCCCTGGCAAAAATGGCAAGGAGATAACACTTCACTGGATGGACGGAGGTATTCAACCTGAGCGCCCTGAAGAGCTGGGACCTAACGAAGTTATGGGTGATGGTGGTAACGGTGCTATCTTCATCGGTGATAAAGGCAAAATGATGTGCGGTACATATGGTATGTTCCCCAAACTATTACCAACTTCCCGTACTACTGAAGTAAACGTTCCGCAAACTATTGCGCGCGTGCCTGAAGGCCACTACGTACAATGGGTGAATGCAGCTATTGCCGGCTACAACAGCGATAAAGCAAAAACACTGAGCTCTCCGTTCGATATTGCCGGACCTCTTACAGAATCCATTCTGATGGCCAACCTGGCCATCCGCAGCTTCGACATCCGCACGCCGAAAGCTAACAAGCCTAACTCTTACGACTATCCCGGCCGCTACATCAAACTGCTGTGGGATGGCAACAATATGAAGATTACCAACTTTGATGCCGCCAATCAGTTCGTGAAACGCACTTACAGAGATGGCTGGTCACTTGGTGTTTAGTCTTCCTTGTGCAGATATTAAATGTAAAAGCCCCGCGGAGATTTCCACGGGGCTTTTACATTTAATACCTACAATATTATTTATATGGGACCTGCTGTTCGAGGTTCGGATTCTTCCTGATCTCCCCTATCGGAATAGGCAACAGGAAATGCTTTTCAGCAAAGGCACGGGACTGAATATTGAGAGGGCGGTAAATAAAAGGATGCCCTGCAATCTGCGAGCCCAGTACCTCTATACCTTTCGCACTTTCGTTAAATGCCGTCAGCGCATCCGTTTTCCATCTGCGTGCGTCAAAGAAGCGATGCTCTTCAAATGCAAGTTCATAGCGCCTTTCATACTTCAAGGCCTCTTTCAGCGCATCACCACTTGCTACTATCTGCGGCATTCCCGCACGTGTACGCACCTGATTAAGCACCAAGAGCCCACCGGCTTCATCGCCCGCCCATATACTGGCTTCTGCATAGTTCAGCAGTATTTCTGCATAACGGAAAAATATCCACGACTGGTCTCCACGGAAAAACTGCGCATCCAGGTTTTTATCCATGAACTTGCGGAGGTAGTACCCGGAGAAAGTACCATTCCAGTTTTCGATGGTACTATTGCGCGTATCAAGCCCCCATACACTGTCTGTACCATTTTTAGATTCATACTTACCGGTCTGTATAATTCCTATAGGGTCCACTTCGGCACCATCTTTCGGACGTTTTTTCCATGGTGCACCATCATAAAGAATGGTGGCGTAGAAACGCGGATCACGGTTAACATATGGCGCCTTCGCTTGGGCAGGGTTACTCCAGGAGAAGGTCGTGCCGTCTTTC
This sequence comes from Chitinophaga sp., assembly GCF_035538455.1. Taxonomy (GTDB): domain Bacteria; phylum Bacteroidota; class Bacteroidia; order Chitinophagales; family Chitinophagaceae; genus Chitinophaga. The sequence goes on along the minus strand of NZ_DATLKJ010000112.1, from coordinate 14,110 downwards.
ATCTGATAACCAGTGACGAAGTTTTCCAGCGGCACATTGCCCCCCCAGTTATGATACCCATTGGGGCCATTGTAAAGATCATGACTGGTGCCCAGTAGCGCCTTATCATACAGCTTTACAAAGATTAACTCAGCATTGTCCTTATCAAGAAAAACGCGGGAATAATTCTCCGCAGCGGAATCAGTAGGCCGATAAAGGGAATAGATGTTCAAGTCCATCACTGCTTTAGCCGCAGCCTGCGCCAGCACAAAGCGAGCGCGCTGATCACCGGAGGCATATCCCATCAGCGGGCTTTTCACATCTTTATTATACACATCACTGGCTGCATATAACAGCACCCTTGACTTAAGTGATAAAGCTGCTCCTTTGGTACTCCTGCCCTTGCTGGCGATGTCGTCATATGTCTGTGGCAACAGTTTGGCGGCGCTATCGCACTGGCTTACGATGAAGTTGATACATTCTTCAAATGTATTCCTCTTGATGCTTAATATTTCCTGTTCATCTCCTTTTACACTAAAGGTTTTGGTAATCAACGGCACTCCGCCGAAATATTTCACCAGCATATGATAATACCACGCGCGCATAAAATATACCTCTCCTTTCAGGCGGGTACGTTGGGTTTCATCCGTGAACGGCACTGCATTTATTTTCTCAAAGAACATATTACAGTCGCGGATAGCTTTGTAATGGCCGTCCCAGCGGCTGAAATCCCCCAATGCGCCGAAATCATCGGGTGTTACGTTACCCTGCACTACACGGGAGGTATTATAATCATGAATAAAGCGGCTTTCGTCAGACATAGAAGAAAGCATCACCTCACCAAAGCCGGGGCGCATCTGCAGGTAAAGGTTATTCACAAAGCCCTGCACCAGGCCGGGATCTTTCCACACGTCCGATTCCTGGAACTCCGTCAGTGGCTTCTTCTCCAGGAAATCTTTACTACAGGAAGAAGCTATGGCACTGACCAGCAGTATTCCTGCAAAGTATTTTATGATGTTGATCTTTTTCATGGCTCGTTAGTTAAAAGGTTACATTTAATCCCACATTGTAGATTTTGGTCTGCGGATAAAACTGACCGCTACCACTTGGAGCTTCAGGGTCAAATATTTTTACCCTGTCGATGGTGATCAGGTTCTGGCCGCTCACGTATACGCGAAGATTCTGCAGACCAACTCTTTTACACAGTTTAGCGGGGAAGCTATACCCCAGATCGAGGGTTTTCAGGCGCATGTAATTGGTATTCCAGAACCAGAAGGTATTCTGACGACCTACCCAGTACTCACGGTCACGGTCATACGCTCTTGGCCAGGAACCATTGATGTTAGTTTCCGTCCAGCGGTCCTGCACATAGGCCATCGGGAAGTTCCCGATCAGTCCTGATTCTGTACGGAGATACTGGCTTGCTCCTGTAGCACCCTGCCACAGCATAGTGAGGTCAAAGTTTTTGAATTTACCCACCAATGTGAGCCCGAAGATCCAGGTAGGGTTTTCAGTGCGGTCTATTCTGATACGGTCAAGGTCATCGATTTTACCATCTCCATTGACGTCAGCAAAAATTACATCCCCAGCACGGGCGCCGCTGAGATGCGGCGATTTGTCCACTTCCTCCTGTGTTTTATAGATGCCGATAGCATTGTAATACAGAGGGGCATCTATCTGTTTTCCGGTAGAGCGCTGCCATTCAGGAACACTAGGCACTTCATCCCAGAAGAGTATCTTGTTTTTCGCGTGCGTTAATGTACCGATCACTTCATAGTGGAACTTTTTGATGTCATTTTTGTGCGTAAGCACCAGTTCAAAACCTTTGTTCTCCACCCGTCCGATGTTTTCCTGCGGTAGTGTCATACCGGTATATGCAGGTATTGACTGACTGCGGCTTACCAGGATGTTGGAGCGGCGGGTCAGGAAGTAGTCGCCTTCAAAGGTGAGCTTATCTCCCAGCAGTTTTGCTTCGATACCCACATCATAGTTGTTGGCAACCTCCCAGGTGATGGCTTCATTAGGAGAACGCAGCTGATAAATTCCTTTGTTGAGATCACCGCCGAACATTACGCCACCATCGCTGAAGCCGTAGGTACTGAGATACTGGAATGCTGGTATCAGGTCGTTACCCATCTGGCCCCAGGAAGCGCGGATCTTGAAATAATCCAGTGCATGGATACTTTGTTTCCAGAAGTTTTCATTAGAAATCACCCATCCTGCAGAAGCGCCGGGGAAGAAGCCAAAGCGGCGGTTGCTCGGGAAGTTCTGTGAACCGTCATAGCGGGCATTGAAATCGAACAGGTAGGTTTCTTTATAGTTATACGAAACGCGTCCAAAGTAGTTGCGGCGGGCATATTCGAAGCCGTTACCGGTGTTGTTCTTTTCTTTGTCGCCGCCGGCAAATAGCTGATCCAGTTTATCGCTGATAAAATACTTGCGGTTGGCTCCCAGCAGGTCACCTTTGTAGGTGCTCTGTTCGAATGCGATGAATGAGTTGAGGTTATGTTTGCCGAAAGAACGGACGTAGTTGATTTTGAAGTTTAATGTTGACTGGCGGTTAGTAGTGAACGTTTCGTCCAGCTGAGGAGCGCTTACCCCTCTGGTGGCAGCATTCAGCTTATGATCCGTGCTATTCGGATCGAGTGTGTACAGTGTCCAGGGCTTGATGAAAGATTTGTTGAACTGGAAGTTCTGATCGTAAGCAAAGCTACCGTCCACAAAGAGGCCCTGCACCCAGGGAATATTCACCACTGCTGCCACAGTGCCATTGAGTACGTAGTTTTTGTTATTCGTGTAACCGATGGCGTTAGTGCTCGTTACTACCGGGTTATCACCATATTCAATGTCCGGGCCTGGTAATCCATTGGGCCATATGGCATTTTCAGTGGGGCGGCCGCGCATCAGTGAGCGGAAGATAGAACCGGCGCTGCGCGGCGGGAAATTCCTGTTTTCCAGTCGGCCGGCGAGATCGAAGCGCAGGCGGATGTTTTCATTGACGGTAGCATCCAGGTTGGCGCGGATGTTCTGTTGTTTATAGTTGGTAGCGCTATTCTTGTAGATACCATCCTGGAAGAGGGAACCAAGTGAAACAAAGTAAGACATCTTATCGCTACCTCCTGTCAATGAGAGATCATGTCTGTTTTGCAAGGAGGTCTTTTTAATCGCGGCATCGTACCAGTTTGTATTGGGATAGAGCCAGGGATCGGAGCCATCGCCAAATTTTTTGATCTGGTCTTCCGTATAGCGGGGGGCATCGCCGCCATATTTCAGGATTTCATTCACTACGCGTGCATAGGTAGGTGCATCGGCCATTTTGGGCAGGCGTGTAGGCGTTACGAATGATTGATTGAAGCCATAGCTCACGGTGGGCTTTCCTCCTTTTCCGCGTTTGGTGGTAACGAGGATGACGCCGTTGGCGGCACGAGATCCGTAAATGGCCGCAGCAGCGTCTTTCAGGATAGATACACTCTCGATGTCGTTAGGGTTCATGCGCTCGAAGCCATCTCTCGGGAAACCGTCGATTACCACCAGCGGGCTACTGTTTCCCAGGGTACTACGCCCGCGGATGAACAGCCTGGAGCCATCATAACCTGGTTCACCACTATTGTTTACGGCGATAATACCGGGAATGCGGCCTACCAGCGAGTTGGAGATGTTCACATTGGGCGACTGCTGCAACTCAGCACCTTTTACAGAAGATACTGCGCCGGTTTTAGTTACTTTCTTTTGGGTACCATATCCCACCACTACATATTCATCCAGGCTTTTCTGGTTTTCCTTCATCACAACGCTGATCACGTCCTTTCCATCTACCCTTACTTCCTGCGCATCAAAACCTATGTACTGGAAAATGAGTACCGCATCTTTCTTTACATCAGTAATGGTGAAATTACCTTTATCATCAGTCGTTGCCCCTTTTCGTGTATCTTTAACGAGCACAGTTACCCCAGGTAACGGATTACCATTGAGGTCTTTCACTTTTCCCTTGACTGTAAGATTGACTTGTTGCCAGGCAGAAGGCAGCGGCGGATAAGCGCTGACGGGGCCCAGACCGGAGTTGAGCAGGCATAGCAATAGCAATGCCTTTGCATAACGTGGAACCATGATGTTTGATTTTGGGTGATAAATGTCTACGACTTCCCCTTTTTTCTCTGTGAAATGGGGAATCATAGCGACAGTTAATTTATCAAGAAATGCTTTAATTATTTTCTAAAAATAAGCGTGATTTTTACACTCTTTTTAAACAGAATTTTGCATAGAGAGAATAAATTACATTTGTAAAAAAACTCTAGTACGTCCCTAACTGTCCTTATTTGTAACTACTTATATACTATCTATGTACAAAAAAACGCTGTGGCTATTCGCCCTTGTTGTGTCCCTGATGGCCTGCGACAAGAGTATGGTAACTGTAGACAACCCACCTGTGATGAACCCTGGTACCTCTGTTCCAACTCCCCCCATTTCCGGCAAGCAGGTAGAAACCAGTGTGCAGGGTGTAATCCTGGATGAAAACAATGAGCCCTTGCCAGGGGTGATGGTAACCAGTGGCAATACACGTATCACCACAGATACACATGGCGCTTTCCTCCTACCGAAAATAACAGTATCGGACAACGCAGCAGTGGTGACTGCCCAAAAACCTGGTTACTTCAACGGCATACGCACCTTTATGGTATCAGGCGGCAATAAACTGCAATACCTTCAAATCAAGTTGCTCCGCCAACAGGCAGCAGGCACTTTTGATGCAACAGCCGGCGGCAATATTTCCGCGTCCAACGCACAGTTCAGCTTCCAGCCACAACATGTGCGTACGCTTAGCAATGTTGCTTACACCGGTAAGGTAACGTTGTTGTATGCACCCATCAACCCCGAAGATGAATCTTTCAGAGATATCATGCCGGGCGATCTTCGTGGCATCAATAGCAGCAGGACGATTACGGGACTTGAATCATACGGTATGATGGCGCTTGAACTGCGCGGCGAGAACGGGGAGAAACTCCAGCTGGATTCTACCAAAAGCCTGCTGTTCAAAATGAATATCCCCACATCGTTACGAGGTGCGGCGCCTGCTAATATTCCGCTGTGGTACTTTGATGAGGTATCCGGCCTGTGGAAAGAGGAAGGCAGCGCTTCCAAAATTGGCGACAGTTATGTTGGTAGTGTAAAGCACTTCTCTTTCTGGAACTGCGACGCCCAAATACCTATTATTACCTTCAAGGCGCTGATACAGAATGAGCAGGGGTCAGCACTGGCTAACACGTGTGTCATTATCAGCAGGAGCAATGGGAGTGAAATGGGAGGTTATACCAATGCTGATGGCGAAGTAAAAGGCTCCATCCCTGCCAATGAAACCCTCACACTAAAAATTCTGGACCATTGTGGTAAAGCGTTGTTTACCAAACAGATTGGCCCCTACCGCGATTCTGTTGACCTGGGCATACAAAAAGTACTGAACGATCTTTCCAGCATGCTCGTCATCACTGGTAATGTAAGCACCTGCGATGGCATGCCTGTTAAAAATGGCTATGTGAACATTGCACTGAATAGCATCCGTTTTTCTGCGAGGGTGCAGAACGGCAGTTACAGGATCTCCTTCCTTTATTGCGGGGGCCCCGCTGATATTACCATCAATGCCGTGGATGAAGATGCCCGAAAGTCGTCACTGGTGACCATGCAGGTAAAGCCCGGCAGCTATATCCAGCACCTGCAAGCCTGCGATGTGATGGAAGCCAGCACCGGGAACTTTGTGCTTGAAGGGAAAACATTCGCCTTCAATAGTATCAATGATACACTACGGCTCCAAAGTTATCTCAACAGTGATTCGTTGTACACTGCAGAATTTAAACAACCACTTCCTAAACAGGACCGCTTCAGTTGGCAATTCGATAATATCCAAAGCGCAACCACTTCAATACGCAACTTTACCGCGAGTGCGGGCGGCACCAATTATTCCGCCCAGCTGCTGAATTGTACCATCACCGCCAACGGCGGTATAGGAAAATACCTTGAAGGCACGATCAGCGGAAATGTACTGAACAAGACCACCAATCAACAGGTGCCTATTACAGGCTCCTTCAAACTAAGACAGTGATAAAAATCAGGAGTTAGCTATCCGTTGATAATTAATAGCTAACTCCTCCTAAATAATGTTCGATTATTTGCATAAATTCATATTCGTAAACGTTCTTTTAGAAGAACAGTGAAGAACCAGATCTGATGTTTATGAAACGTATCCACCGTATCCTCTTACTTTTTGCTGCGGCGGGCTTAGTGCTGACATCCTGCAGCAAGGAAATGAGCAAGGAGGGCGATGCTCCTCAGGGTACCCCGTGTGAATATGCTCCATATACCAATGGTTCATCATTTTCCTTCCTTAATATCAGTCAGGCCGGAGATACTCAACGCTATACCCTCACTGTATCCGGAGATACCACCATCAACGGAGTTACATACAAAAAAGTGGGCGACGACAACGTATTTACCTGCTCCAGCTGTAAGGATGGCATCTATACTCAGATTGCCAGTCTTACTTTCCAGACATACAAGGCTGATGATCTGCAACTTACCTACCTGAAAGACAATGTTGCCCCTGGTGCATCCTGGTCAGACACTATTACTGTGAAAGATGGCGCCAACACTACAACAGGTATACTTCAACATACCGTTACCGGTAAGGGCATCACCAAAAGAGTGCTGAATAAAGATTTTCTGGATGTGATTGTTGTGAGAACAGATGCATTCGCCCTGTTATCAGGCAATACAGTGCCGGCAGGAAATGTATCTACCAGCTATTACGCCAAAGGTATTGGTCTAGTTGAAGCAGATCAGCCACAGGACACGATCAAGCTCGTTGACTATATCCTCAAACCCTGATTAGTAATTCTTCCAGATCATCGTGAGCAGCTGCTCAACAGCTCTTCTTACATAGACGGCTTTCCCCATGTGATTGTTCACCAACACACTGAACACCAATGTTTTGTTTTTCTTCGTTACAAGATATCCGCTCAATGCCACTACTCCACTCAAGGTACCTGTTTTGGCATGTATAAACTGTTCTTTATAGTAATTCCGCAACGTGCCTTTACCACCAGTTGGGAAGATCTGCCAGAGCCTTTCCTTCGGGTATTCGTTGTACATCATGGTAAGCACAGTGACAAAATCGCGTGGGGTAAAAAGATTGTAGCGGGATAAACCGGAACCGTCTTCCCACTGCGGCGGATGTGGTAATGACCGCAGGCTGCCGTTCAGCATATAGTCGATGCACCGGCGGGTGCTGATTGTATCCCTGAGCAGGGCCCAGCTCATCATCATGGTCTGTTCTGCAAACAGGTTGTCGCTCCGATGCATCATAGGCGTAAAGAGGGAATCAACGGGGATACTATGCAGTACCTTGAATGGCGCTACCGGTATACTAACAGCCAGGGATATATGCTTATGCAGCGTGTCTTCGAGGCGGCTGCGCAACTGTTGTTCAGAACCGGTAATAAAAGGTACTTCTGCCTTGATAATGCTTTTGTCCTTGCTATTGTATTTAAGTGAAAAGGTGTTATTTCGTTCATCCCTTTCCGTTACAGCCTCACTGAGTGTATCGTCTTTCTGGGTTTTCAGATCGTAGGTTGCTGGAGTGATCGCGCTAGTGTCTCCGTGGTGGTATACCCTGGCTACATTACCGTACATCGGCCATTCACTGAGTTCCGGCTGGTAATAGTCCGCATAGTCTGCCCAGCTCCAGCCCGGCCCGAAACGTTTGTTTTCATTGGCTGCCGGTATAACATATATTTTTTTGGAGGTCTCCTGCATCAATTGCATCACCCGTTGCAGCTGGAAGTCGGGATGCAGGAAAGAAGGGTCGCCCATTCCCTTTACAAACAGCGCTGTATCATTTTCGTAATAACGGATGCCGGGGAGGGAATCTCCGAGTATTTTCAACCCGGTATAAAGCGAGAATATCTTTGTGTTGGATGCGGGGGTAAAATATTTATCGTCCTGGTACTGGTACCAGTATTTGCCGGTGGCGGGCTCATAGATGGAAATACCTACATGCGCTTGTTGCAACGGCTCTTCATGTAGTATATGTGTGTTTGCCCATTTCGAAATGACTGCTGACTGTCCCTTTCCTGTCAGGAAAGGGATCGGCAGTATAATAATAAGCAATAAACATCTTCTAATACAGATCATGCAATATAAAGGGTAAGATTTCCAAAATACAAAAAAATCCACACCCATGGTCTCTGCCGGGGACGCTGGCTAGTTACGGATACCCAGGATTCTTTCAAACATACTCTGGCGACCTGTAATTACTTCCGCCCCTGCCCGACATCCCAGGACGCAGATCAAATGATTTTTCAACATGAATGCAGTCATATATTCGTAGGCGATTTCCTGGCTACGTACCATACCCGGCTGGAAGCGATACGACATATTTTCCTGGAATCGCCTGGGGGTGAAAAACATGATGATAAAGAATGGGAGAATGAAATGGAAGAGCTATTGGTAAGAGCATGTGTGGCTCGTATTATAGCCGTGCGGAACGGAGTTGCAGCAGGAAATAAGGAATGTAAGCTACAAGCGGGAGGATACAAGTATATAACCGGTCTTTACAAATTGTTGGGCAAATACAGCGCCAACAGGCATCAATATAAAGCAATACAGGATTTCTATCCGGAAATAATGGCATGGTTCGAAAAGATAGCTACTTCCGCAGGTTGATCTGTTCAAAAAAAGCTGCCTTAAAGGTTATACCTATCGGAAGGTTAATCACCGTTCCGTCTTTAAGACGCAGAACTACCTGGTTGCCTTCAATGGAAACAATGCGGTTAAGCGCAATGATAAACGAATTATGTATCCGGACAAACTGTTTTTTAGGCAATGTGTTTTCCAGATCTTTCATGTTCATGAGTGCCATTAGTTTTGATTTGTGGCCGTGAAAAGCAACATAGTTTTTAATTCCTTCTATGTATTCTATCTCTTCAAAATTGACCTTTATTTGTTTACCCTTCTGTTCTGCTTTCACAAAAATATAATCCTGGAGTGTTTCAGGTTTTCGCAGTACATTATCTGTGGTCTGAAAATAATGAAGCGCCTTCTGTGTTGCTTTGAGGAAACGCTGATAGGTAATAGGTTTCAGCAAATAATCAATCACATCGAACTCAAATCCTTCAAATGCATATTCACTGTAGGCGGTGGTAAGTATTACCTTCGTTGTGTTACCAACTATCTTGAGAATGTCTATCCCTGAAATCTCCGGCATATGGATATCAAGGAAAATAAGTTTGATACTACCTGTACTGATAGACTTGAGTGCTTCCAGTGCATTGGAAGAGCTTCCAGTCAGCTCCAGGTAAGGCGTCTGAGCTACATACTTCGTCAGTAGGTCTATTGAATGTTGCTCGTCATCTATGATGTAACAAGTAATCATGTTAGGAATAAGTTCAATTATTTCTGATAATAAGGCTTACCGTATATGTGTATGCCATGTTCTCAATAGAAAGGGTATGTCGGTTAGGATACATTACTTCCAGGTGTTTTGCCACATATTGCAGGCCTACGCTATTTGAAATTTCCTTCGGTCCAAATCTCTTTTTATTATGGACATGAAAGTCAATATCCCTGTCATCCACTTTGAGCATAATCACCAGAGGATTGTTCTGGTCATGCAGGTCTCCGTGTTTAAATGCATTTTCCACCAGTGTTATCAGGATATGTGGCATAATTCTCAGGTTACACTCTGCTGGTCTGTCAAAGGAAATATACACATGGTTGTTGTATCTCATGCGATAAATGCTAATGAGGTACTCTATATTCTCCAACTCTTCTTCCAGCGGCACAAGACCATCAGGACCTTTCTTCCGGATAGAGGATCTCATGATATTCGTAAGAGCCACTACCGCCTGCGCTACGTCCGGGTGTGTGTCAGAAACTTTGTTATAAAAGTATCCCAGTGTATTGAAAAGGAAATGCGGATTGATCTGTGCGCGTAGAAAAGCATTCTCCAGTTCCAGTTTTTCCTGTCGCAGTTTGAGTTGCTCTGTCTCTTTAACAGAAATCTCCCCTCTCACCATATTTACTTCCTGCTCCCGCTTAATAGACACTTTCGCAAACCAGTATCCGAAAGAAAACAACGTGCCCTGAAACCACCACCAGGCTGCAATAATAATAAACTGAGATGTGCTAAGTCTTGCAATCGAAGACGGTTGCCCGGTCAGCAGGGGGTTTATTTGAAAACATAACAGGTAGCGTATACCCAGGTTGTAAAGAAACAGCATTATAATACAGCCTGCATATTGTGTGTATTTCTTTCGTTCAAAAAAAACCGGCAGAAAATAATCTGAATTGGAATAAAATATCGATGCGCAGATAAGAAATGTCTGTAACGTTTCCAGGGCAACGATTTTGGGATGTGCATTCGAGTTTGCATAAACAAAAAGTGTGACAGCCGCATATAAAATCCATACAATGAAATGCAGCAAAATGGTAAGCGTAGAATATCGCTTGTATTTTCCCATGTATTACTTAATAATTAATAAACGTGGTTAATGGTTCTTTAGCTCCCTGGCTGCAGTGGCTATCCAATCTGCTTCCAGGTCACTGATTACGACATCCGGGGCGATTCCAATATTGTCAATCGGATGTAGCGGCAGGCGGTTGCTTTTGCCTGTAGGACAATAAAGCAGGTAATGGTTACAGGGCAGGGATCGTGGCCCTACAATATTTGTGTAGTCTATAATTCCAGCTGTTCGATGTCCCATGATCACACACTTGCTGCTTTGTTTAGCTTTCAAAACAAGATGCTCCGTGGAGCTTGCTGATTTTTCGTTCACCAAAATCGCTATCTTCTGCGGATACCTGTAAATCGTATCCTGTTTATATACCTCATCTTCTTCTACCAGATAACCGTTCTTTTTCTCTTTCAGTTGCCGGATAAGTTCAGCAATTTTCTGTCGCTGAAGGGAGTCTATATTATTGTTGGTCAGCAGGCCTTCGTAAAGTGCTATATTATCTGGAGTAGCAAGAATTTTTATCCCTGAAGATATTACCGGCTTTGTGTACAGCAATGGCAACAGTTTTTCAAATGCGATGTTATAGCCACCCTTATTGTCTCTCACATCTACTATCAGATAAGGCTTTCCAGTTATAGCAGTCATATTGGCGCCAATGATGCTATCGACTAGTCCTTTAAAATCGAGCAGGAAGCTCGATAATCGCAGTACATTCGTCTGGCTGTCCAGCTCTTTGAAATAAAACGACAGTTGTTCCTCCGGTTTCCGCACACCGGTTACAGGTAGTGTTTTTACCCAACGGCTATCATCTATTTTTAATATGCCGGTTTCCGGCTGTAGTACCACATTAGATTCCTCGGTAGTATGTTGCTTGCTCTTAAATACAACACGATATTTTTTATTGCCCAGAGGATGTAGTGTGAATTTCACCTGACCAGGCATCCAGAAAAGGCTGTCCGCTTTCAGTGTAACGCCTGCAAATGTGTTGCTATTCTGCATTCTGACAATGGCTACTTCAAAATTGCCGCCGTCCATCTGCCAGATCCCTTCCATAGGATCTTTTATACCATATGTACTATATCTTTTTACCAGGGAATCTCTCTGAAGAGGTATTTTTTGCTCCCCTTCAAAAACAGCTCTGATAAAGGCGGCGCTGGCTGGCTGCGAATTGAGCACCACTCCCAGATGCAGGTCATCAAAAAACTGTATCCATTTATCCATTATCCGAAAACAGGTCGTTTCACCAGCGCTTATCGCTGCCTTGCGCAGGCTGTCTGTCAAATTTCTGAAAGCCTTATTTTTAACCGGTGTGATTTTATCCGGAAAGCCAGGATAATTTTCTGTCACCTGCTTAATAAGTGCTTCAAAATTAACTGTACAGTTGCATTGTTGTGAAAATGCAGCCAGGGATACTATTGTCAGAAATAAAGTAATAATGGTTTTCTTAATCATGTTCTTTTTTTGATGGCAGAGCAACATGGGGCATGGCTCTGGATTATATCAGCCAGGGAAACTGATGGGTTTCCAACTGTTCTTCATACCTAATTTAAGCATTAGGCACCTAACATTAAAAATTAATGTCCCTACCACCAACATTCTCTTTTGTTTTCTTACGCGTGGTAGGCACACAGCCCATTGAGTCGTCGCTTCTCTGATTTCCGCCATTTATGTATAACATCTGACGCGGGGTAAGGGCAGCAAGAACGGTTTTGGAGAGGGAGAGTCTTCCGGGTTTGTTAAACTTTTTCATACAACAAAAATTAAGGGTTTTAAGAATTGCCATCTGCGGTGTGTGGCATTAATACCATGTTGATGTAAAGCTATTAGGGAAACAGAAGAGCAAAAATTTAATTACACATTTTCACATTTGGCTGGTATGGATTTAAGGATTGCTGATATTTTTTTACCGGAGGGAGTCAGGAAGCCGGGATTTGGCCGTAGTATTTTCTATAATCAGGTATAACAAAGGCAGTAGAGAAAATATACGCTGGTGAACTATGCGTTCAGTTCACCAGCGTATCGTAGTAATCAGCTAAAATATTTGGTGATACCAGGTCTTGCATAGGCATAATTACCTGATGCGTCCGGCATTACAGGCGGCGGTGCGTCAAATGCATAGGTTTTAGGTTGCAGATCCAGGCCGGAATTCAGGGCAGTATTCCACTCGATTACCTGGCCAGAGTAGGTGGCCAGACGTCCGATGATGGCTGAGAGCGTGGCCTGCGCCCCCCTTTCGGCATCCTGGAATTTGAACTCTCCTTTGGCAATAGAGTCAAACAGTTCATCGTGTTCTGTCTGGTAAGGGTTATTTTCTTTCTTTTTATCGAACTGATACAGCACCTTTCCTTTGTGGTCCACAATCTGCGCTCTGTCGCAATAGATACGGCCTTTTGTTCCCACGATCTCCTCGTCTACCTTGCTGGGCGCGTCTTTCCAGTGGCGACATTGGCTGTTCATCGCAACACCGTCGGCAAAGCGGTATTCCACCGCATGATGATCGAAGATCTCTCCATATTCTTTGCCAGTGCGCACAGCGCGGCCGCCCATACCCACAGCACTGGCAGGAGTAGCATTCTTGAACCAGTTGCCTACGTCTATATTGTGAATATGCTGCTCTACGATATGATCACCGCAAAGCCAGTTGAAGTAGTACCAGTTGCGCATCTGGTATTCCATCTCTGTATATTCGGGTTTGCGTGGTTTTACCCAGAGCGCGCCCTGGTTCCACCATACCTGTACGGAGAGAATATCTCCAATGATACCATCCTGCGCGCGTTTGTACAGTTCGCGGTAAGAGTTCTGGTAGCGGCGTTGCAGCCCTACTACCACGTTCAGTTTTTTCTGTTTGGCCACTGCAGCGGCTTCCAGTACTTTTTTAATCCCCGCAGGATCTGTTGCCACCGGTTTTTCCATGAATACATGTTTGCCCTGTGCAATCGCTTCTTCAAAATGAATGGGTCTGAAGCCCGGAGGTGTAGTAAGGATCACAACATCTGCCTCTGCGATAGCTTTTTTATAAGCATCGAAGCCAACAAACCTGTTGTTGTCCGACACTTTCAGGCGATCGGATTTCCCTGCTTCATTCAGGGCGTCCTTGATATTATCATAACTGCCCTGCAGTCTGTCTGCAAAGGCATCGGCCATGGCCACCAGTTGTACATTCTGCTTTGTGCTGAGGGCCTGTATAGCAGCACCAGTACCGCGGCCGCCGCAGCCGATAAGAGCAATTTTGATCACATCAGAGGAGCCTGAAAAATAGTTTGCTTTAGACAAGAGTGGCATTGCCAGTAATCCGCCAGCAATCAAGGAAGATTGCTTTACGAATTTACGACGTCCTTCACCGTGGAATTTTTGATTGTCGCGTTCCATAAATAACGTTTGAGATTTAGTTTTTAAGTTGATGCTATCTCGCTCCTTTATATTTATCTATCATTTCTTCGAAAAACTGCTGTGCCTCATCAGGAGTAGGCTGCTTGGCAGGCCTCACAATCCTGAAGCCAATAAAAGGCGCATCTGCGTTCCACCAGAGGCTTTTAGGGATCTGTGGATCGCGCCGGTTCCAAGTCGGGTCCGATTTAAGACGGGCAGCACTGCGCAGTTGTGATGCAGCATCATTGTAATTGCCGCCT
>NZ_DATLKJ010000111.1:0-13952 GCF_035538455.1 Chitinophaga sp. | reverse complement strand
AAATAAGAAATTTATGGAAACTGTTAAAAACGGGGATACTGTGAAAGTGCATTACCACGGCCGTTTAACCAATGGAACTACCTTTGATTCTTCAGAGGGCAGACCCCCACTGGAATTTAAAGTGGGCGCTGGTATGGTAATCAAAGGATTTGAGAATGGTGTCCTGGATATGAAAGTAGGAGATAAGAAGACCATTCATATCCCTGTTGATCAGGCATACGGCCCCAAGAATGATGAAATGATCATGGATTTTCCAAAAGAAAATATGCCGGCAGATCTGAACCCGGAAGTAGGTATGCAGCTGCAGATGAGCAATCCTGAAGGACAGGTATTCCCTGTACGAGTGGCTGCCATCAGCTCTGAATTCATCACCCTGGATGCTAACCATCCGCTCGCTGGTGAAGACCTCGTATTCGATCTGGAACTGGTTTCTATCGGCTAATAATATTTAGGTATTTTTTTATTTAGGTATTTTTTTATTTGATTTAAATAACTAAATACCTAAATAAAAAAATAGACAAATAACTAAATCTCTATCACTACAGGCTTCTTATTCTCATCTATCGCCACAAATGTGAATGTTCCACTGATGGCTTTCTCCCTGTGATCGAGGTACATCTGCTCCACAAATACTTCCACTTCTACTTTCAGGCTGGTATTACCTACATGCACCACTCTGCCCACCAGTTCAATGATGGTACCGTGCGGGATGGGTTGCTTAAAATCAATTTTGTCTGATGATACGGTAACCGTGCGCATCTTCGTAAAACGGGTTGCTGTAATAAATGCCACTTCATCCATGAGCTGCATGGCGGTGCCGCCGAATAAGGTATCGTAATGGTTTACTGTATTGGGAAATACAGCTTTGAAAATCCTGGTTTCAGAGCTAACAACTTTTTCTTTGTAGGACATAGTAATCATTTATTGTGAGGCATCCGGCAGCTGGTAGACTGCTTTCATCTCGCGGAGGCAATCCGCACAAAGACAACCAGTGTACTGTTGCCGGATGAAAATTCTCTCTTCTTCAGTTAATGTCACTTCCTGGCATTGACAGCGGAGTATGGTACCCACGCGGCATTCAAAGCTGCGTCCGCAGCGTGGACAACTAACCGTTTCATGACTCGCCATTGCGTACATTTTAGTGATGTACACAAATGTCGTGAATAATCAACAAACAGCCCTGCAGTTTCTTGCTGCCTGGACCATGTTGCGTAGCGCCATTTCTGTTTCCGGCCACTTCCTTGTTTTCAGCCCGCAGTCAGGGTTTACCCATATATTGCGGGCAGGTAGCAGTTGTGCGGCTTTATGCAGCAGGCGTTCCATTTCACCAATGCCGGGTACCCTGGGAGAATGAATATCGTATACACCCGGTCCTGTTTCATTAGGATAACGGTATAGTGCAAAGGCTTCCAGCAACTCCATCTGTGAACGGGATGTTTCCAGTGTGATCACATCTGCATCCATCGCTGCGATGTGTTCAATGATGTCATGAAACTCCGCATAACACATGTGCGTATGTATCTGTGTTTCATCCTTCACGGCGCTGACAGCTAATCGGAACGCCTGTACGGCTTTTTCCAGGTACTCCTGCCGTCTGGCCTTACGTAGTGGCAACCCTTCGCGTATAGCCGGTTCATCCACCTGTATAACGGCTATGCCGGCTTCTTCCAGATCTTTCACTTCGTCACGGATAGCGAGTGCCAGCTGGAATGCAGTATCCATTCGCGGCTGATCATTGCGTACAAAAGACCATTGCAGGATAGTAACAGGACCAGTGAGCATGCCTTTCACGGGTCTGTCTGTAAGTGATTGTGCAAAGCTGCTCCAGGCGATGGTCATGGGCTGAGGGCGATATACATCACCATAGATAACCGGAGGTTTTACACAACGGGTACCGTAGCTTTGTACCCATCCGTTTTGTGTGAATAGAAATCCATGTAGTTGCTCACCGAAATATTCCACCATATCATTCCGCTCAAACTCGCCATGTACCAGTACATCAAGGTCAAGTCCTTCCTGCCATGCAATCGCCTCACGGATAGCAGTGCGGATGTTGTTGTCGTATTCTTCCTGTGTGATATGACCTTTCTTAAGATTGGAGCGTAACTGCCGGATTTCTACTGTCTGTGGGAAGGAGCCTATAGTAGTAGTCGGAAACAGTGGCAATTGCAGGCGTTCCTGCTGTAAGGCCTGCCTGGTTGGGAATGCCTGTCTGCGTTGCATGTCATCTGCCTCAATATTGGCAATACGCTCTTTTACAGCCTGTATATGCAAACCGGCGGCCGTTTCACGACTCTTCATAATAGCAGCATTTTCCTCCAGCAAGGTATGATGTCCTGCCAGTATTGCTTTCAGTGCTACTACTTCGGATACCTTCTGTTGTGCAAAGGCCATCCATTGCTTGATAGCAGGGTCCATGCCGGTTTCATCGTCGAGGTTGTAAGGTACGTGCAGCAGGGAACAGGAGGTGCTTATCATGATACGTGCATCGCCGATGGCTTCAATAGCCTGTTGCAGCAGGGCTACCGACAAGCGGTGGTCGTTCTTCCAGATATTGCGCCCATCCACTACACCGAGGGAAAGCAACATGGTTTCCGGTATTTCATTCAATATGGCTGCAAGTTGTTCAGGAGCCCTTACAAGGTCTATGTGCAGGGCTTGTACCGGTAGCTCTAAAGCCAGGTTGGTATTGTCGCCTAAGCTATCGAAATAAGTTGTGAGCAGTATCTTAAGGCCGGGCAACGCTTCGCTGATAGCTGTATAGGCTTTGCGGTAAAGTTCTCCGGTAGCGGGTTCCAGGTCTGTCACGAGCATAGGTTCATCGAGCTGCACCCATTGGGCACCGGCTGCAAGCAGTTCGGTGAGCAGCTGAATATAAGCAGGCAGTAGCTGGTCAAGCAGTTGCGCATGTGTGAGTGTGGGGCTCTTTATTTTACCACAGAGAATAAATGTAACGATCCCTGGTAGTACAGGTTTTGTAAGTAGTCCCTGTTGCAGCGCTTCTTTGAATTCTTTCACGCACTTGCGGGACTGTAAACTGTATCGCTGTGTCTCCTCAAATTCGGGAACGAGGTAATGATAGTTGGTATCGAACCACTTTGTCATTTCCAGTGCGGTGATGTCGAACCCGTTCTTCTGATAACCGCGGCCCATGGCGAAGTACAGTTCCAGGCAGGAAGGATCTGCCAGTGTATTCTGCAGGCCGCGGAAGCGTGACGGGATAACGCCGAGGGCCATACTGAGATCCAGTATCTGGTCCCAGAAGGAAAAGTCGTTAGAGGGTATCAGGTCTATGCCAGCCTGTTGTAAAGTATCCCAATGCTGTTTTCGTAGTTGCCTTGCCGTTAGTTCCAGTTTCTCCAGTGATATTTTTCCTGTCCAGTAGTTTTCGCAGGCTTTCTTCAGTTCGCGCTGACTACCTATCCTTGGGTAGCCGGGAATATTTGTAAGCATATATAGGATGGTTTTTTATTCTGCACAAACCTATTATTATTCGAAATTTGTTCGATATAGTTAGATAAATTTGGAATTTTGTCTTAAAAAATGCCTGTTATGTAGAATAAATTACTTTGTTGGATATTGTGAGAGATGGTAAAACAGAATATTCTACGGCTGAAGGGTACATGTGATTTTTCCTTACGTTTGTAAAATGTTTAAAGATTACAAATATACAGTCGACACACGCTTCATGCGTTATGTACAGATAGATACACAATCCGATCCACAAAGCACCAGTTTTCCGTCAACGGAAAAACAGAAAGATCTGTCACGCTTGCTGGTAAAGGAGCTGCAGGAAATGGGCATCACTGACGCTGAGCTGGATGAACATGGATATGTATATGCTACGATTCCGTCCAACACCAGCAAACAGGCGCCGGTGATCTGCTTTTGTTCTCACGTGGACACTTCCAGCGACAGTAGCGGTACCGGTGTGAAGCCCATTGTTCATCGCAGCTATAACGGCAGTGATATTGTACTGCCTGACGATACATCTGTAGTGATCAAAGCGAAGGATCATCCCTACCTGGCAGGCAAGACAGGCGATGACATCATTACCGCCAGTGGTACCACACTGTTGGGCGCCGATGATAAAGCGGGTGTGGCAGAGATTATGGATGCTGCACATTTCCTCATGACTCACCCGGAAGTGAAACATGGGGCAATCCGCATTCTGTTCACTCCTGATGAAGAAGTGGGCCACGGTGTGGATAAAGTGGACATGGAGAAGCTGGGCGCAAAATTCGGATATACCATGGATGGCGGCGAGCTCGGTTCTCTTGAAGACGAAAACTTCTCTGCCGACGGCGCCAGGATCACCGTACATGGTGTCAGTGCCCATCCTGGCAGCGCCAAAGGCAAACTGATAAGCGCTCTCAAAATAGCCGCCGAAATCGTAGATGCGTTACCGAAAGACAGCCTCTCACCGGAAACCACGGAGGACCGTGAAGGCTTCGTACATCCGTTACGTATACAGGGCGCTGTGGAAAAAGCAGAGATAGACTTCATCATCCGTGATTTTGACACGTCCAGCCTGGAGGCGCATGAGGCTTTCCTGCGCCGCATCATGGACAAAGTGCTGGAGCGTCATCCTGGCGCAAAGGCTACCCTCAAGGTAACAGAGCAATACCGTAATATGAAAGAAGTGCTGGATCAGTATCCGCAGGTAACTGCTAATGCGAGGGAAGCTATACGCCGCGCGGGTGTACAGCCGCTGAAAATGAGCATCCGCGGCGGTACTGACGGATCACGCCTTTCTTTCATGGGCCTGCCCTGCCCGAATATTTTTACCGGCGAAATGGCGTTTCACAGCAAATATGAGTATGTAAGTATACAGGATATGCAAAAGGCGGTGCAGACAATCGTTCACCTGGCGCAGATCTGGGAAGAGAATGCGTAATTTCTATGCATCACTCACAAATTCGCAATTATTTTACTACTTTAACCGTTTATTGAGATTACGCTACTAATGCACCGTTAAAATAAAGTACATGTTGTTAGGTCTTATTACATTATTGCAGGATACGCTGAAGTCCGCATCCGACACGCTTTCGCAGGGAATCAATGCCGCCGCGGCCCCACAGCCGCAGATACATCTGATAGATATGCTGATGAAAGGAGGCGTACTCATGATTCCGCTCGGTATCCTTTCACTGGTAGCGGTTTACGTATTTGTAGAAAGATATATCACCATCGCTAAAGCAGGCAAGCTGGAAGATAACTTCATGCCCATGATCCGCGATCAGATTACTACTGGTAACATCCAGGGTGCAAAATCACTCGCTAAAAATACAAGCGGTCCTATTGCGCGTATGATCGAGAAAGGTATACAGCGTATTGGTAAGCCTATCGACAACATCGAGAAATCAATGGAGAACGTGGGTAAGCTTGAGATATACCGCATGGAAAAGAATCTTGTGATACTGTCCATCATTGCCGGTATTGCGCCGATGTTCGGCTTCCTGGGTACCATAGCTGGTATGATCCAGACCTTCTTCAATATCTCCATCACTTCAGATATTACATTGGGCACCATTGCCGGTGGTATCTATGTGAAGATGATCACATCCGCTACTGGTCTGATCATCGGTATCGTGGCATTCATTGGCTACAGTTTCCTGAATGCACAGATAGATAAGGTAGTGAACAAGATGGAAGGCGCTTCAGCTGAATTCATCGATATTCTGCAGGAACCGACACGCTAAAACAACAGATAATGAATTTACGCAGGCGAAATAAGAAGCATGTGGAAATGCACAACTCGGCATTGAACGATATCCTGTTCATCCTGCTGTTGTTCTTCCTGATTGTTTCCACACTGGCTAATCCTAATGTCATCAAGTTGCTGTTACCTAAGGCGCAGAGCAATACTAAAGCGAAGCAGACGGTGGTAGTCAGCATCAATGCAAAGCATGAATTTTTTGTGGGCACCACGAAAGTTCCTTTCGAAGGCCTGAAACAGGCCCTGGCGCCGGCTGTCGCCAACGAAAAAGTAGATCCTACCATTGTGATCAATGCAGAGAAAACAGTTCCCATTGAAGACGTAGTAAGCGTGATGGAAGTGGCCAAGCAGATGGGTGCTAAAGTAGTGCTGGCAACGAGCAAGAAATAACTGTGATTAATGTGATGTGGTTGATTTTCCTGATATTTGATAAAAGCGAATAACCCGCCGAAAAATACCGGCGGGTTATTCGCTTTTATCAAATACGTTGATCTTCGCCTATCAGAAGAATCAAACATATCACATTAATCACAGTTCAGACAATTATGCCCTTCACCATTCTGTCTTTCCCGAACATATCCTGTTTTAGTACCACTTCTTTGAATCCGCTTTCTTCCAGCAGCATCACTACATCTTGGCCCAGCGCTTCATTGATCTCAAAGTAGAGGATACCGCGGGAAGACAGCCTGTCTTTAGCCAGCAGCGCGATGTGGCGGTAGAACAGTAACGCATCATTGTCTGGCACAAAGAGGGCGATGGATGGTTCAAATCCCCATACCTGTTCCTGCATGTTTGCTTGTTCGCTTTGTGTGATGTAGGGAGGATTGCTGACGATGATATCGAATACAGGAAGGAAGGCCGTCTCCTGTGAGTTCAGTACATTGACCTGGCTGAAGTGTACATCGAGATGCAATCTGGAAGCATTGCTACGGGCTACTTCCAGAGCTTCGCCGCTTACATCTATGGCCGATACCTGCGCATGTGGTATTGTTTTCTTCAATGCCAGTGGTATGCATCCGCTGCCGGTGCCAATATCGAGAATGTGTGGTTGTTGTCTGGCGGCGATGTCCTGCACGATCCATTCTACCAGCTCTTCTGTTTCAGGCCGCGGTATGAGTACATGTTTATTCACCAGTAACTCCATGCCATAAAACCATTCGGTGCCGGTAACGTATTGCACCGGTTCCAGCCGTTGAAGGGCTTCCACGGCGCTTTTCAACCGCGTATTCTGATCAGGTGTAAGTATCTTTGTTTTGTGGACCAGCCGGTCCAGTTTATTCATGCCGGTAATGTGTTCCAGCACAATATGTGCGATATTAGCACTCTCGCGGGGATCGTACAGTTCGCTGATAGTAGCCGTTATATAGGTGAAAGCAGATTGTATTGTCAAAGCTGGTGGTTTAAGTGTGGCCGTGAAAAATATTGCAGGCAGCGGAATGACGGCACTTTCCGACGGCGAAAAATAATACTTTTGCAAAATTATCATTTGAACAGGTATGGATAGCACAATCAGCGAAATTTTTATGAAACGTTGCCTTGAGCTGGCGGCAATGGGAACAGGTGCAGCAGCGCCTAATCCGGTTGTGGGCGCCGTGCTCGTACATCAGGAACGTATCATCGGTGAAGGCTACCATCGGCAATTCGGGCAGGCGCATGCTGAGGTGAACTGTGTCAACAGTGTGCAGGAAGATGACCGCTCGCTGATACCGCACTCCACGATGTACGTCAGCCTGGAGCCTTGTGCGCATCATGGTAAAACGCCTCCCTGTGCAGATTTAATCATATCGCAGGGAATCAGGGAAGTGGTAATAGGCTGTGTGGATACCTTCTCTGCTGTAGCCGGTAAAGGTATTGAAAAGCTGCAGAAAGCCGGGATCAAAGTGCATACCGGTATGCTGGAAGCTGCCTGCCGCGACATCAACCGCCGCTTCTTCACCTTTCATGAAAAGCAGCGTCCTTACATCATCCTGAAGTGGGCACAGAGTAACAACGGCTTTATGTCTACGTTAGATGGTGCTCCTGTGCGTCTCTCCAATGCTTTCAGTGACCGGCTTGTGCACCGTTGGCGTAGCGAAGAGATGGCCATACTGGTGGGCACGCGTACTGCTATTAGCGATAACCCGCAGCTCACTAATCGCCTGTGGACCGGTAAAAGCCCCATGCGTCTGGTAATAGACCGGGAATTGCAGGTTCCCCGCACGCATCACCTGTGGGATGGCAGCGTTCCTACCGTATTTATCACTGCCCAAGCCACTGATACCAACGGCCTTACTGAAGCCATGCAACTCGATTTCCGTAATAATCTGTTGCCACAGCTGATGGAAAGGCTGCACCAGCGCCAGGTTCAGAGCGTATTGGTGGAAGGCGGCCCATATGTGCTGCAACGCTTTATTGAGGCTGACCTGTGGGACGAAGCCCGCATTATAACAGGAGCAGTTACACTACCTGACGGACAGCCATCACCTGCTCTTTACAATGCACGCCTGGAACAAACGCTTCACCCGGGCGGGGATGTGATCTCTTGTTTCCGGAGGGGTTAGTATTGCCTGTTTTATAGCAATTTTACAAATACAGTAATCATAATAATCATTGTAATCACAATACATGGAGGTATATCTTACGGTCGATAAAGCCGCTGTAGCAGAGTTTAAGGATAGGGGCAGTAAGTTTCTCGCTTATGCATATCCGGTGAAAACCCCTGAAGAAGTCAAGGAATGTTTGCAGGAAGTAAAGAAAGAACACCCCAAAGCCACACATCATTGCTACGCTTACCGCCTGGGTACTGATGGTACTCAGTTCAGGGCAAACGACGATGGCGAGCCTTCCGGTTCTGCCGGAAAGCCCATTCTGGGGCAGATAGACAGCAAACAGCTGACAGATGTCCTGGTCGTGGTGGTGCGTTATTTCGGCGGTACGCTCCTGGGCGTGCCAGGGCTGATCAATGCCTATAAAACTAGCGCTTCACTTGTGTTGCAGTTGGTTCCGGTTGTTCAAAAGAATATTGAATCAAAATGGCGTCTGAGCTTTGATTATACTATTATGAACGACGTGATGATCGTCGTAAAACAGAACAACTGCACGGTATTGTCGCAGGAATTGCAGCTCTTTTGTTCTATGGACATAGGAGTACCGAAATCCAGCGAGGAACTTTGTTTGCTGAGGCTGAGGGACATTCATGGTCTGGAGTTGAAGCCGGTGCCGGTGAAGTAACCGGCATATGAAAGTCGGCAATCAGCTCAAAACACACAAATGGCGAACTGCGAAGCTCCTGGGAGTCGCTGCCAGCTACAACTTTCTTCAGCAGGATTAACATCAGGCAAACTGCAATGATGGCGGTAACTGCGGTTTTATGATGCTTGAGCATAATGAATAGATTTTCAGGTGATATTATAGGGCCTTAAAATGCTATGCCAGAAATAGAAATGTTGATTTTTAGCGTGTTACGAATAAATAAGACAATAAGTTTGTCCGTTAATGGATAACTGGGTGTCCGGTAATGGATAAACGTTTTGGGACTATATTTATTTGGTTATCTGTTTGTCTAAATCCCCAAAGGGAACAATCCTCTTCGAAGTTAAAGAAACAAATAACCAAATAGCGTAAAAATTTAGTTAAATCTGCTACTTACCGCCAGGTCCTTACTGCCAGGGGTATATTTATAAAATCCTTCTCCGCTTTTCGCACCCAAGTATCCGGCAGTGACCATATTCACCAGCAGGGGGCATGGAGCATATTTCGGATTACCGAATCCATCATGCAGTACATTCAGTATAGAGAGGCATACATCCAGCCCGATGAAATCTGCCAGTTGCAGGGGACCCATAGGGTGAGCCATACCCAGCTTCATAACGGTGTCTATTTCTTCCACACCTGCCACGCCTTCAAAGAGGGAGCAGATGGCCTCATTGATCATGGGCATCAGGATGCGGTTGGCGATAAAGCCGGGATAATCATTTACCACACAGGGCACTTTGCCCA
This sequence comes from Chitinophaga sp., assembly GCF_035538455.1. Classification (GTDB taxonomy): domain Bacteria; phylum Bacteroidota; class Bacteroidia; order Chitinophagales; family Chitinophagaceae; genus Chitinophaga. The sequence continues at coordinate 4,255 of NZ_DATLKJ010000111.1, read as the reverse complement.
GTTTGGTGGATAACTCCACAATTGTGTCTGTAACGCTTTTATCAGTAGCATAACCATTGATGATCTCCACCAGTTTCATTACCGGCACTGGATTCATGAAGTGCATGCCAATTACTTTTGCAGGGCGTTTGGTGGCTGCTGCTATTTTGGTAATGGAGATGGAAGAGGTGTTGGTGGCTAGTATGGCATCGGGTGCAGCATGCTGATCGAGATCCTGGAATATTTTCAGTTTCAGTGCGATGTTTTCAGTAGCGGCTTCCACTACCAGCGATATTTCTTTCACGCCGGCGGCAAGATCTGTATGTGTAGTGATATTGGCTACTGTCTGTGACTTGTCTGCTTCTGTGATAGTACCTTTAGCGATCTGCCTGTCGAGGTTTTTGGTGATGGTCTGCAAAGCTTTCTGCAGCGCATTTTCCGATACGTCAATAAGGTTTACAGCATAGCCATTCTGGGCAAATACGTGTGCAATACCGTTTCCCATAGTGCCTGCGCCTATTACTGCTATTTTTTGCATGGTGTAATGATTTGATAAAAACGGACGGAATTTAGGATTTTTTTATTTAGGAATTTTGGTATTTAGGAATTTATGAATGCAGCGGAGATTAAGTTTGTTAAACTTAAATAATAACTGATCTCCGCTGCATTTATAAATACCTAAATGGCCCAATACCTAAATATTATCAATCGTCGTGGCGTTTGAAATCGCCCCGCTTCCATGCCTGGATGAACTGGGCCCATGCCAGTGGATTGAAGATATTTTGTGGAGGTGGCTGGCCGGCATAGTAGAGCGATTGTGCCTGTTTATTCAGGTACATATTCACGCCTTCGGAGCCGTCAATTGGCGTGAAGCGGGTCATGGCCCTGATTTTGGCGTTCTCGGTATTTTTACGCGCTATCTCGTAGGCATCGTCGGGGATGTCCATACTGGCGAAAGCCCGTTCGAATTCTTGTTTTGAAAGATAAGGTTTGATAATGGTGACGGGGAGATAGGTAGTATCTTCCACCATCAGCTGTATCAGGGAGAAGTTATTGCCTTTCAGGTTGGGGGGGATTTTGTAGTCTTTCTTCTTAAAACCCACGGCACTGAAAGTAAGGGTGTCTCCCTTAAATACCACGATGGAGAATACGCCTGCCGCGTTTGAAATCGTGCCCCGTCCCTGGCCGCGTACGATCACACTTACTGCAGGAATGGCGCGAAGGCTGTCAGCCGTCATGGTAATACCAGAAATCTGTATTACACTGTCTTTAAACTCAGTGATCTGAGCCTTCAGCAGGAAAGGAGATAATAGGAATACTATAACTAGTGACAGTATGTAAGTTCTTTTGTGATGCATGCCGGGCCGAAGATATAGAAATTTATGTCGTTTTTCACCGCAGCTCACAGCTGTTACCGGTGAATTGTAAAGTTGTAAATTAAATTCCAATTGGGTTACCTTTGTGGTTCGGATTCAAATTTAACAACAATTTATGATGACAGAAGAGCAGATATTAAAGGCCCTGAGCAACGTAGAGGAGCCTGATCTGGGGAAGGATCTGGTAACGTTGAACATGGTAAAAGATATAGAGATCAACGGCAATAAAGTGAAATTTACAGTGGTGCTCACCACCCCTGCATGCCCGCTGAAAGACCTGATCCGCAACGCCTGTATCAATGCCATACATCTTACCGTAAATAAAGACGCTGAAGTGGAAGTGGTGATGACCGCCAATGTAAGCACCAAGCGTAAGGATGGGCAGGGTGTGCTGGCTGGTGTTAAGAATATTATCGTAGTGGCCTCCGGTAAAGGTGGTGTTGGTAAATCTACCGTAGCTGCTAACCTCGCATTGGCGCTGGGCCGTGACGGAGCCAAGGTAGGACTGATGGACGCTGATATTTACGGCCCGTCTGTACCCATCATGTTTGGCCTGCGTGGAGAAAGACCCCTGATGGTAAATGTGGAAGGCAAAGGTATGATACAGCCGATGGAGAAATTTGGTATCAAGGTGATGTCTATCGGTTTGCTGATTGATGAAAGACAGGCTGTGATCTGGCGCGGGCCAATGGCCAGCAGCGCACTGAGACAATTTATCACAGATGTATACTGGGGCGACCTGGACTACCTGGTGATTGACATGCCTCCCGGCACTGGTGATATTCATCTCACCCTCGTACAGACAGTCCCCGTTACCGGCGCTGTAATGGTGACTACGCCACAAGATGTAGCCCTCGCAGATGTACAGAAAGGTATTGCTATGTTCCAGGGGCAGCAGATCAATGTGCCTATTCTGGGCCTTGTGGAAAATATGGCTTATTTCACTCCAGCTGAATTACCGGAGAATAAATATTACATCTTTGGTAAAGAAGGTGGCAGGAAACTGGCAGAAGACCTGGAAATCCCGTTCCTGGGCGAGATTCCGCTGGTACAGGGTATCCGCGAAGGCGGCGATGCTGGTGTGCCTGCTATGATGAGCGACGACAAGATCACCCGCAAAGCTTTCCTGGATGTGGCCGGTGCTGCTGCCAGAAGTATCGCGATGCGTAACGCCAATATTGCGCCAACAAAGATCGTAGATATCGTTGTGTAGTGCTATGTAGTTATCTTTTTATGTAGTTATGTAGTTATTTTGTTCAAATATTTACATAACTACATAAGAAAATAACTACATGAATTTATGTGTTTGTGAATCCCTGTAAATGCCACCGGTTGGTAATTCTTTTTTCCCTATCTTAGCTCGTGCTGCTCCTGAGCAACCGTCGGTAATAGCATAGTAAGCCACAACAAAGAATAGAGTCATTTATATAATATTTATGTACAAACCGCGTCAATGCTAAGTTTTACTTAACTTTGCGCCCCAAATTAACCGACTATGAATCGACAGGAATTGGTAAATCTGATTAGGGAAAAACAATCTTATCTCTGTGTAGGATTGGATTCGGACATACAAAAGATCCCCAAACACCTGCTGTCTCACGCAGATCCGGTGTTTGCCTTCAATAAGGCGATAATTGACGCTACCAAAGATCTTTGCGTCGCTTATAAGATCAATACAGCGTTTTATGAATGCATGGGTATCCGCGGATGGGAAACGTTGCAGCGCACGGTGGAATATATCCCTTCCGGTATCTTCACTATCGCAGATGCTAAACGCGGCGACATCGGCAATACCGCTACACAATATGCCAAGACATTTTTCGATACCTATAAGTTCGATGCCGTAACCGTTGCGCCCTATATGGGGAAAGACAGCGTTACACCATTCCTTCAGTTCCCTGAGAAATGGGCCATTATGCTGGGTCTGACGTCCAATGAGGGCAGCCAGGATTTCCAGTTGCAACAGATGGGTGATGAACTGCTCTTTGAGAAAGTAATGAAAGCAGGTATGGAATGGGGTACGCCGGATAACCTGATGTTTGTGGTAGGCGCTACCCAACAGTCATCACAGCTGGCGCACATCCGTAAGCTCGTACCGGATCATTTCTTCCTCGTGCCAGGTATAGGCGCACAGGGAGGAAGTCTGCAGGAGATCTCCACGCAGGCTATGAACAAAGATTGCGGTCTGCTGGTAAATGCCAGCCGCGCAATTATCTATGCAGGTAATGGAGAAGATTTTGCAGCCGATGCCAGACAGGCCGCTGCTCAATACCAGCAGGAGATGGCTGAATACCTCAGTCAGATTGCTGTTGGAATTTAGGTATTTAATGATATAGGAATTTAGGTATTTGAAATACTGCATTTGAAATTCCTAAATTCCTATATCACCAAATTCCTGAATTATTTAAAAACACTGTTCTTTTCTGTTAACCACGGCTTCACTTCAAATACCAGTCTGCCGGCTCTCACCGCAGGATCGGTATTTACCAGCTCTACCGCTTCCAGGCTGTCTTTGCAGTCCATGATATAAATACCACGCAGATCTTCTTCATTATCAAAAGGTCCGGTTACCAGCATTTTACCAGCTTTTACCAGCCTGGCGATATTTTCATATTGTGCCTGTCTGATGCGTGCAGCTTCTTCCTCCGGTTGATTGCATTGCGGACCTTTCTTCAGAAACACCATCCAGTAGCGTTTTACATTAGAAACATCCGTTTTTTTTCCAGGTGCTGATATAGTAGTTACAACATTCTTTAAAGGTGTAGGGTGAAACGAAAGGACAACAACTATCAGGAATCCCAATAGCATAAGTGCAGGAACTACTTCGCTTGCCATAGCTCTACAAGTTTGAGCCGAAGGTACTAACTTGTCTTGAATTCGGTATATCCCGCGTAATTAAT